>NZ_JBHXMA010000001.1:386430-586327 GCF_042721035.1 Streptomyces sp. NPDC058464 | reverse complement strand
AGTTCGCGGTGCGCTACGGCCTCTGAGGGCCCGGGCGAGTTCGCGGTGCGCTACGGCCTCTGAGGACCCGGACGAGTTCGCGGTGCGCTACGGCCTCTGAGGGCCCGGGCGAGTTCGCGGTGCGCTACGGCCTCTGAGGGCCCGGGCGAGTTCGCGGTGCGCTACGGCCTCTGAGGGCCCGGGCGAGTTCGCGGTGCGCTACGGCCCTTGAGCGCTCGGGCGGGGTTGCGGTGGGCCGCAGCCTCTGAGGGCCCGGACCGGGGCGCGGTCGCGGTGTGTTACGGCCGCCGGGCCGCCACCGGGACGCGGACGGCGCCGTGGGCGAGCAGGCTCTCGGCGCAGTCCAGCACCGCCTGCCGGGCGGGGCGCGGCTGCCAGCCCAGCAGCCGCGCCGCCTTCTCGGTGGTGTGCCGGTTGCGCCGGCCCAGCGCCGGGGTGATCTCGCGCAGCGCGGGGTCCCGGAAGCGGGCCGCGAGGCGTACGGCGAAGTCCGGCAGCCGGCGGGTGGAGACCTGCCGCCCGCGCTCGCCGAGCCCCTCCCGCAGCACCCGCGCCAGGTCCGCCATCCACACGAACTCGCCGGTGGCGAGGAAGCGTTCGCCCGCCGCGGCCGGTGAGGTCATCGCCCTGAGATGGACGTCGACCAGGTCCCGGACGTCCACCACCTCGAGACCGATCCGCGGCACCCCCGGCATCGCCCCGGACAGCATCCGGGCGACGATCCCGACGGAGCCGGCCGCGTCCGCCGTCAGCACCGGCCCGAACACCGCGCCGGGCAGCACGGTGGTCAGCTCGGTCGGCCCGTCGTACCCCCGCATGAACTCCCAGGCCGCCAGCTCGGCGAGGGTCTTCGACCGGCGGTAGGGGATCAGCGTCGGATCCCCCGGATCGGTCCACAGCGTCTCGTCGGTGACGCCCTGCGAGGCGTACGACGACGGGCTCGCGGCGTTCGCGGCCGACGTCATCACCACCCGCCGCACCCCCGCCGCGGTGGCCGCCCGCAGCACGCGCAGGGTGCCGTCCCGGGCCGGGGTCACCAGGTCGGGGGAGTCGGCGGTCACGCCCAGCGGCGAGGCTACGTGCAGCACCCGGTCGACACCCCGCATCGCGGCGTCCCAGCCGGCGTCGGCGGTCAGGTCGGCGACGGCGAAGTCCAGTCGGCCGGCCGGGTCGACGACGGTCGAGACGGCGTCGCGGACCGCCCGCTCCCGGCCCGGCGCCCGCACGGTCGCCCGCACCTCGTAGCCGCGCTTCAGCAGCTCGGCGACGCACCAGCCGGCGATGTACCCGGTGCCACCGGTGACCAGAACGAGTTCGGGCATGACTGACCTCCACGGATGCACTGGGATGTGCCAGAATCGGCAATGAAACGGAGACCCCTCCGCTACGTCTCCCAACGTACCGGAGGGGTCTCCGGATAGCAATCCACACCGGACGGACGACCAACACCGTGAACCCGCAGCCCTCGAAACCGACCCGGAAGGACGCCCGGGACAACCGGGACCGCATCCTCTCCGTGGCCCGGGCGGAGCTCGCCGCCTCCACCACGGCCTCGCTCTCCGCGATCGCCCGCAAGGCCGGCGTCGGCATCGGCACGCTCTACCGGCACTTCCCGACCCGGGAGGCGCTGATCATGGAGCTGTACCGGCACGACCTCCAGCACCTGATCGACCTCGCGCCGCGGCTGCTCGGCACGCATCCGCCGCTGGAGGCGCTGCGCCGCTGGTTCGACGAGGTCGCCCACTACGGCCGGCTCAAGTTCGGCGTATCCGAGGTCGTGCACGCGGCGACCGGCGGCGCCGCCGAAGACCCGATGTACGGCCCGTTCGTCGACGCCATCGGCGTCCTGCTGGACGCCGGCGCGGCGGACGGCAGCCTCAAGCCCGGCATCGACCCGGAGGACGTGCTCCTCCAGCTCAGCGTCCTGTGGCGGATCGACCCCGCGCGCGGTGACGCCGAGGCACGGGCGGCGCGGATCCTGGCGCTGATCGTGGACGGGCTGCGGGCCTGACACGACGGACGGCGGGGCGGGGACCGTGTCTCCGGTCCCCGCCCCGCCGTGGCAGGAGTGTCCGCGGGTGTCAGGCGCCGCGGACCTCCGCGATCGTGACCGGCCGGTGCTCGTGCAGGGACAGCGTGCAGGCGTCGGCGATCCAGCCGGCCTCCAGGGCGTCCTCGACGGTGCAGGGGGAGGGCCGGGTGCCGGCCACGACCTCGGTGAAGGCGGTGAGCTCGGCGCGGTAGGCCGCCGTGAAGCGGTCCATGAAGAAGTCGTGCGGGGTGCCCGCCGGGAAGGTCACGCCGGGCTCGACCGAGCGCAGCGGCAGCTTGTCCTCCAGGCCGACGGCGATGGAGTCCGCGAAGCCGTGCAGCTCCATGCGGACGTCGTAGCCCCGGGCGTTGTGACGGGAGTTGGAGACCACCGCGATGGTGCCGTCGTCCAGGGTGAGGATCGCGCCGGTGGTGTCGGCGTCACCGGCCTCCTTGATGTACTCGGCGCCCCGGTTGCCGCCGACCGCGTACACCTCGGTGACCTCACGGCCGGTCACCCAGCGGATGATGTCGAAGTCGTGCACGGAACAGTCCCGGAAGATCCCGCCGGACGCGGCGATGTACGCGGCCGGCGGCGGGGCCGGGTCCAGGGTGGTGGAGCGGACGGTGTGCAGCTTCCCCAGCTCGCCCGCCTGGACGGCGGCCCGGGCGGCGACGAAGCCCGCGTCGAAGCGGCGGTTGTAGCCGATCTGGATCGGCACACCGCTGCCCTGCACGGCCCGGAGCACCTCGACGCCCTCGGCCATCGTCTTCGCGACCGGCTTCTCGCAGAAGACCGGGACACCGGCCTCGACGCCGGCCAGGATCAGCGCCGGGTGGGCGTCGGTGGCGGCGGCCACGACGATGCCGTCCACACCGGCGGCCAGCAGCGCCTCGGGCGAGTCCACGACGTCGGCACCGAACTTCTCCGCGGCGGCCTTGGCGGCGTCCGCGAACGGGTCGGTGAACACGAGCGACTCGACGACGTCGAGCCCGGAGAGGGTCTCGGCATGAAAAGCCCCGATACGACCGAGGCCGAGGATTCCGATACGCATTGAGTGTTGCTCCTTGATGTTGATATACACGGCGCCACCAGGCGCCCCGACAGGGGCGCGGGGCTGCATCTGTAAGCGGCTGCCGCCGCGTGGGCGCGACCAGCCCCGACGAACCCGCAGACGACCTACGGCCTCAGCTCTCCCGTCGCGCCGCCGCTGCCCGAAGTCCGTCCCTGAGCACCCGCGGCGCCCACCCCTCCCGCAGCGCCCGCCGCACGAGGTCCGCCTGCGAGGGCGGTGCCATGCCGTCGACCGGCGGATCGCTGTCGAGGTTGGTCGGGAACGGGTAGCCCTCGGCGCTCGCGGCGATGACGTTCTCCAGCCACGCCTCGCCCGCCCCCTCCGCGCGGCGCCGGCGCAGCACCGGGTAGACCGCGTTGGCCACCGCCTCCCGGTCCACGGTCTCCATGGCCCGCCCGAACGCCGAGGACACCTGGAGCAGGTTGGCCATCCGGCGCACGTCGAGGGTGCTGTTGGTGCCGGCCGCGTGGAACACCGCCGGGTTGAAGAACACCGCGTCGCCCTTGGCGAGGGGCAGCTGCACGTGGCGGGCCTTGAAGTAGTCCTGGAACTCCGGCCGCCGCCAGGCCAGGTAGCCGGGCTCGTAGGTCTGCGAGTAGGGCAGGTACATCGTCGGCCCCGACTCGACCGGCATGTCGCCGTGCGCGACCGCGCCCTGGAGGGTGAGCACGGGGGAGAGGCGGTGCACATGGGCCGGGTAGGCCGCCGCCGTCTCGTCGGAGAGGAAACCGAGGTGGTAGTCGCGGTGCGCGGTCTGCGCCGCGCCGCCCGGGTTGACCAGGTTGACCTGCGAGGTGATCTGGTAGCCGGGGCCCAGCCAGGCCCGGGAGACCAGGGCCACGATGTCGTTGGCGTAGTAGTCCGCGAACGCCTCCGGGTCGTAGAGCGCCGCCTTCTCCAGGGCGTTCCACACCCGCTCGTTGGCCCCTGGCGTCGCGAAGTGGTCGCCGGCCACGGCACCCGATTCGTGCTGCTCCGAGATGAGCGCCTCGAACGCCGCGGTGGCCCGGTCCACCACCTCGGGGTCGGGGAACGCGCCCCGGAAGACGGCGACGCCGGGACCGTCGGTGAGGGCGCGGACGAGTTCGGTCCGTACCGGGTGGTCCGCGCCGGCGGCGCGCAGCCGCTCGCTGTCGTAGACGAGGACGTTGTCCTCGACGGCCGAGGCGTACGGGTAGGCGGCCGGGTCCGTGGTCCGCTCGACCAGGGCACGGAAGGTGTCGAGGTCGCAGTCCTGCTGCGAGAGCCAGGCACGGCCCTGTTCAGCGGCAAGGGACATCGATGTCCTGCTTTCGGTCACGGCCGCGGTCACGGCCACGGCGGGGCTCTGCCATTCTTGTCAGCACAAACCCCTCGAACAACCAGCAGTGACCCGTCAAAAACCCCTCAAGGAGGCAGTCCGTGGGCCACCCCTTCCCCATCCGCGAGATCGCCCGTCAGGCCGGGCTCAGCGAGGCCACCGTGGACCGGGTGCTGAACGGCAGGGGCGGCGTCCGGGAGAGCACCGCCCGCGAGGTGGAGCGGGCCATCGCCGATCTGGACCGGCAGCGCACCCAGGTCCGGCTGGTGGGCCGTACCTTCATGGTCGACATCGTGATGCACGCGCCCGAGCGGTTCACGACGGCCGTGCGCGGCGCGCTGGAGGCCGAGCTGCCGGCCCTGCACCCGGCGGTGGTGCGCTCCCGTTTCCACTTCCGGGAGACCGGACCGGTGGAGGAGCTGCTGCGGACACTGGACCGGATAGCCCGCCGCGGCTCGCAGGGCGTGATCCTCAAGGCGCCGGACGTCCCCGAGGTCACCGCCGCCGTGGGGCGCCTCAGGTCGGCGGACATCCCGGTCGTCACCCTCGTCACCGACCTGCCCGCCAGCGGCCGCCTGGCCTACGTCGGCAGCGACAACCGGGCCGCCGGCGCCACCGCCGCCTACCTGATGGGCCAGTGGCTCGGCGACCGGCCCGGCAACGTCCTCACGAGCCTCAGCAGCGGCTTCTTCCGCAACGAGGAGGAGCGCGAGATGGGCTTCCGCAGCGCCATGCGGGCCCGGTACCCCGAGCGCACCCTGGTGGAGATCGCCGAGGGGCAGGGGCTGGACGCCACCCAGTACGACCTGGTCCGCGCCGCCCTGGAGCGCGACCCGGAGATCCGCGCCGTCTACTCCATCGGCGGCGGCAACATCGCCACCCTGCGCGCCTTCGACGACCTCGGCCGGGAGTGCGCCGTGTTCATCGCCCACGACCTCGACCACGACAACACCCGGCTGCTGCGCGAGCACCGCCTGTCCGCCGTCCTCCACCACGATCTGCGCCAGGACATGCGCGAGGCCTGCCACCTGGTGATGCGCGCCCAGGGCGCGCTGCCCCCGGCGGGCCCGACCCTGCCGTCGGCGATCCAGGTGGTCACGCCGTACAACATGCCCGCGCCCACCGCCCGCTGAGCGCGTTCGCGACTCGCCGGGGCGCTCACGACGCGCCGGGGCACGCTCGCGACGCGCCGGGGCGGGCCTACGACGCGCCGGGCGGGCTCACAGATTGATCGCGTACGCCTTGCGCAGCGTCTCGTGCACCGTCCAGGTCGTACGGTCGCCGGCGCGCAGCACGGCCATGTCCCCGGGGCCCACGGTGAACGTCGCCCCGCCCTCGACCTCGATCGTCGCCGACCCGCTGACCACCACGAACAGCTCGTCCGCCTCGGTGTCGGTGACCACACCCGGGGTGATCTGCCAGATGCCGCGGAGCTGCCTGCCGTCGGCCGACTCCCAGACCACCTTCCCGGTGACCTCGGGCGTGCCGGAGACGATCTGCGCCGGGTCCAGCGGATCGGGTTCGAGTTCGGCGTCGGGGATGTGCAGGGCGAAGCTGTGCGTCGTCATACGGCGACCCTAGCGAGCCGGCCGGTGTCCCGGCCGTGGACAGGGTGTGGGGCATCCGGCCTGGTGGGAGGACACTTCGTCGGGCCATGCCCGGTGGCGGCCGGGCCCGGCCCGGGTGATCGTGGAGGGCATGCCCGACTCCCCGGCGGCCGTGGCCCGGTCGCGCGCGCACGACACCCGCGAGGCCGTCCTGTTCGGCGGGGTCTACGGCGCCGTGCTGGCCTGCTCGATGGTGGCCGCACTCACCCAGTACGGGCACACCTCCGCGGCCAGCCGCCGCTACGACGCCCTCTGGCTCCTGGTCACCGCCTGCGCCTCCGCCCTGGCCCACGGCTACGCCCACTACATCGCGGAGCGAGCCCCGCACCAGCGCTGGGACGCGCTGCACACCCTGGCCGACGAGTGGCCGCTGGTCACGGCCGTCCTGCCCACCGTCTTCCTGCTCGCCGGCGCCGGCTGGGGCTGGTGGCCGCCGAAGGGCGTCGAGTACCCGGCCTTCGTTCTGAACATCGTGATCCTGTTCGGCCTCGGACTCGTCACCGCCCGCTGGTCGGCGCGGAGTTGGCCCAAGGCCGTGCTCATCGGCACGCTCGACGCGTTGCTCGGGGTGATCGTGGTGGTCGCCAACGCGCTCATCAAGTGACTGCCGAGCCGATCCGGAAGCGTGCGCCGGGTCGATCCGGACGTGTGCGCCGAGTTGATCCGGTTCCTTGAACGGTCAACGGGCTTACGATCACTCAAAGTCACTGTTCCTCCGGGCAAGGAGCCGGCATGACAACCGAAGACGTGGTCACCGCGGAGGCCGTCGACAGCCTGCGGGGCACCGACGACCCCCGGCTGCGCGAACTGCTCACCGCGCTGATCCGCCATCTGCACGCCTTCACCCGTGAGACCCGGCTGACCCAGCGGGAGTGGGAGGCGGCGATCGCGTTCCTCACCGAGACCGGGCAGACCTGCACGGACACCCGGCAGGAGTTCATCCTGCTCTCCGACGTCCTGGGCCTGTCGATGCTGGTCGAGACGGTCAACGGGCAGAGCGACCCCGGCAGCACCGAGTCGACCGTCCTCGGCCCCTTCCACATGACCGAGTCCCCGGTCCGGGAACTCGGCGCCGGCATCGACCTGATGGGCACCGGTGAACCCTGCGTGGTCAGCGGTGTCGTCCGCTCCGCCGACGGCACCCCGCTGCCCGGCGCGGTCCTGGACGTGTGGCAGGCCGACCCGCACGGCTTCTACGACGTGCAGCAGCCCGGCGTGCAGCCGCCCGGCAACGGCCGAGGCCTGTTCACCGCCGACCACGAGGGCCGCTTCCGGTTCCGGACCTGTCTGCCCAGTGCCTACCCGATCCCGACCGACGGCCCGGTGGGCGGCCTGCTGAAGGCCACCGGACGGCACCCCTACCGCCCCGCCCACATCCACTTCATCGTCTCGGCCGCGGGACACGCGCCGGTGACCACGCACATCTTCGTCGCCGGCGGCGAGTATCTGGACTCCGACGCGGTGTTCGCGGTCAAGGAGAGCCTGGTCAAGGACTTCACCCCGACCGACGACCCGGCCCTGGCCGCGGAGTACGGGGTGCCGAACCCGTTCCGGCACGCCCGCTTCGACCTGGTCCTGGAGCGCTCGTGAACCCCTTCGACTTCGTGTACGAGACCCGTCCCGCCCGGGTGGTCTTCCGGCCCGGCGCCGCGCTCACCGCACCCGCCGAGGAGGCCCGGCACCTGGGGCTGCGGCGGCTGCTGGTGCTCAGCGGCGAGCGGGGTGCGGACACCGCCCGGGCGGTCGCCGACTCACTCGGGGACGCCTGCGCGGGCCTGCACACCGGGGCCCGGATGCACGTCCCCGTGGAGGTCGCCGAGCGGGGCGTCGAGGCGGCGCGGGCCGCGGGCGCCGACGGCTGTGTGGCCGTCGGCGGCGGCTCGGCCATCGGCCTCGGCAAGGCCGTCGCCCTGCGCACCGGACTCCCGCTGATCGCCGTCCCCTCGACCTACGCCGGCTCCGAGATGACCCCGGTCTGGGGCCTGACCGAGCACGGCGTCAAGCGCACCGGCCGCGACCCCGTCGTCCTGCCCCGCAGCGTCGTCTACGACCCCGAGCTCACCCTCTCCCTGCCCGTCCCGCTCTCCGTGACCAGCGGGATCAACGCCCTCGCCCACGCCGTCGAGGCGCTGTACGCCCCCGACGGCTCGCCACTGGTCGCGCTGATGGCCGAGGAGGGCGTACGGGCGCTGGCGGGCGCGCTGCCCGAGATCGCCGCCGCACCGGAGTCGGTGCCGGCCCGCTCCCGCGCCCTGTACGGCGCCTGGCTGTGCGGGGCCTGCCTCGGCGCCACCACCATGGGTCTGCACCACAAGCTCTGCCATGTCCTCGGCGGCACCTTCGGCCTCCCGCACGCCGAGACCCACACCGTCGTCCTGCCCTACGCCCTCGCCTTCAACGCGCCCGCCGCCCCGGAGGCGTCCGCCGCCGTCGCCCGGGCCCTCGGCGCGGACGACGCCCCGACCGCCCTCCAGGAACTGGCCGCCCGCCTCGGCGCACCCCGCTCCCTCGCGGAACTCGGCCTGAAGGAAGCGGACCTGGCGGTGGCCGCGGACCAGGTCGCCGGGCAGCCGTACGCCAACCCGAGACCGGTCACGACCGACGGGGCGCTGAGCGTGCTGCGCGCGGCGTACGAGGGCGGGCCGGTCCGGTAGGGGCGGCGTGGTGCCCCGCACGGTCGTTCCCTTCCGCGCGTGTCTGCTCGGTTACCATGCGCGATGTGAACTCACGGGTGGCGCGGGGACTTTGGGCAGTGGCGGGCGCCGCCGGGGCGTTCGCCGCGGTCGCCGCGGGCTGGCAGGTACTGGGCGACGTGGGACCGGAGCAGTTCGCGTTCGCCGGAGTGAGCGCGCTGATCGGCGGAGCGCTCGCCTGGTTCCAGGCCGAGGGCACCGCGCGGCCGTCGGTGCCACAGCGTCCGGTGCCCCGGGAACTACCCCGTGACATCGCCGACTTCACCGGCCGTGGGCCCGAACTGTCCCGGCTCGACGACCTGTTGCGTACGAGAGACCGATCGACCGGGCCGCTCGTCGCGATCTCCGGCAGGGGCGGCCTGGGCAAGACGACGCTCGCGGTACGGGCCGCCCAGCGGGTGGCGGCCGACTTCCCCGACGGGCAGCTCTTCACGAACCTGCGCGGGTACGACGCCACGCCGGCCGAACCGGCCGAGGTGCTGGGCAGCTTCCTGCGGTCGCTGGGCACCGACCCGCATGCCGTTCCCGACGCCCAGCAGGACCGCGAGCAGATGCTGCGCACGCTGACCGCCGGACGCCGGCTGCTCATCGTCCTCGACAACGCCAACGGACCCGGACAGGTGCGGCCGCTTCTTCCTGGTGGGCCGGACTCCGCGGTGGTCGTCACCAGCCGGGTCCCGCTGAGCAGCATCGAGGGGGCGCACCCGCTCGTCCTCGGCCTCCTGCAGCCCGGCGAGGCGGTCGAGCTGCTGGGCCGGATCGCAGGTCCGGACCGGGTGGCGAACGACCCGCGGGACGCGGAGCGGCTGGTGGCCCTGTGCGGGCACCTGCCGCTGGCGATACGCATCGCGGGGGCGCGCCTGGCCGAGCGTCCGGACCTCGGCCTGTCCGCCCTGGTGGAGCGCCTGGCCGACGAACGGCACCGGCTGGACCAACTGGAGATCGGAGATCTCGATGTGCGGTCCACCTTCATGATCAGCTATCAGGGGCTGCCGGACGAGCAGCAGCGGGCGTTCCGGCTGCTCGGCCGCTTTCCCGGACCCGACTTCGCGGCGTGGCCGCTCGCCGCGCTCATGGACATCGCGCCCCGCGACGCCGAGCGCCACCTGGACGCCCTCGTGACCGCCCAACTGCTCGACCCCGTACGCCCCGACGAGACGGGCGCCCCCCGCTACCGGTTCCACGACCTGCTGCGCGCACTCGCCGCCGAGCAGCCCGAACCCGAGGCCGAAGCCGACGCCGCGGCCGGCCGGCTGCTCGGTGCGTACCTCACGCTCGCCGCCGCGGCGGAGGACCGGTTCCAGCCGGGGGAGCTGCGCAAGACCAGTACCCACCCGCGCTACGAGATCGATGCCGAGTACCGCAACCGGCTGCTGCGTGACCCGGTCGCGTGGTTCATCGCCGAGCGGCACAACGTCGTGCCGTGCGTGCGGTTCGCACACGAACGGCAGCGCTGGGACGCGGCATGGGAACTCGCCCACATCGCCGCTCCGTTCTTCGAGATGCTGGCCACCTGGGACGACTGGGATGCGGCGTTGGGCCTGGCGCTGGCCGCCGCCCGGCACTCCGGGAACCGCTGGGCGGAGTCGATCACGTTGTTCGACGCCGGGGCGCTCTCCCGCTACCTGGGCCGGCCCGACGAGGCGATGGCCGCCTACGAGGAGGCGCTGGCCGGGTACGAGGCATCCGGCGACCGGCACGGTATGGCCGCGGTCAGGTTGGTGCAGGGCATCGTCCACCGCAATCGGGGCGAGCGGGACACGGCGGCGGAGCGGCTGACCACCGCCGCGGAGCAGCTGGAGGCCGCCGGGGACCGCCGGCTCGCCGCGCAGGCACGGCGCAGTCTCGCGGTCGTCCGCTGCGGCCAGGGGCGTCTCGGCGAAGCCGTCGCGCTGTTCCGGCAGGCCCTGGCGGAGTTCCACGATCTCGGGGACAGACGGGCCGAGGCCTTCGCCTGGCGTGGACTCGCACAGGCCCAGCTCGACAACGGCGACCTGGCCGCGGCGGCGACTGCCTTCGGCAGAAGCCTGGAACTGACCCGGGAACTGCACGATCGCCGGGGCGAGGCCCGGGCACTGCAAGGACTCGGCCGGGTCGAATCCGCCCTGGGCTCGACCGCTGCGGCGCTGCGCCGGTTCACCCAGGCCAGGGAGATCGCCGAGGAGACCAACGACCAGGTCCTCGACAGCGAACTGAACGACGACATCACTTCCGTGCCCCAGGCGTAGCCGACCCGGCTGAACGTCCGGCCGTGGTGCCGGGCGGCCAGGTGGCCCGGGTCCGGTCCGGTGGCCGGGCCGGGCCGTGGCAGCCGGGTCCTCGCGCTGCCCGGCCTCAGCCCGGTGCCGATCCGAAGCCAGGAGGGGAGCCGAAGCCAGGAGCGGAGCCGAAGCCAGGAGGGGAGCCGAAGCCAGGAGGGGAGCCGGAGTCGGGAGCGGAGCCGTCGGTGGCGGGGAGGCCGAGCCGTTCGAGGAGGCCGGTACGCAGTGGATCGGTGTCCGGGAGGCCGAGTTCGGTGGTGATGGCCAGTGCCTGGGTCCACGCGGTGCGGGCGGGATCCGGGCGGCCGGTGGCGTCGTGGATGTCGCCGAGGCAGACGAGACCGGCGGCCTCGCCGTGCCGGTCGCCCGTCTGGTGGAACAGGTCGAGGGCCTGCTGATAGCGGTCGACCGCCTCGGCGTGCCGGCCGAGCCGGTGGAGGATGTAACCGAGGCTGTCCTGGATGTGGGCCTGCCCGTTGAGGTCCCCGGTCTCCTGGGCCGGCTGCAGGGCCTGCCGGCAGTACGTCAGGGCCTGCTGGTGGTCGCCGAGCTGGGCGAGTATCCAGCCGATGTGGTTCAGCGCGGCGGACTGCCCGGCCCGGTCGTCGACGGCACGGTGGTGCGCGAGGCTGTCGTGGGCGTGGCCGAGCGCCTGCTGATGCCGGCCCTGGGCCTCGGACATCCGGGACAGGTGCTGGTGGATACGGGCCTGCCCGGCATGGTCGCCGACCTCGCCGAACAGCTCCAGCGCGCGCAGATAGTGCGCGCGGGCCGCGTCCGGACGGTCCAGCCGGTCCTCGGCGAGCCCGAGACCCCGGTGGGCCTCCGCCTCTCCGACGACGTCGCCCGCGCGCCGGGCGGCGTCCAGCGCCGCGGTGTGCGCGGCGATCAGCGCGCGCCGGTTGCCGTGCCGGTCGAGATAGGTCGTCAGCGCCGAGGCCAGCCGCCAGGTGTGGCTGTGCAGGCCGGCCGCGGGCGCCTGCTCCACCGCGGCGAGCAGGACCGGATGCTCGGCGGTGAACCAGGCCTGTGCCTGCCGGTGACCCGACAACTCCTGGGGCGCGGACCCCGGTTGGGCGGCCGGCAGGGGAGTGGGGCTGGGCCGGGGGGTCAGCAGGGCGTCCGCCCGGTGCGCGGTGTGGAGGTAGTGGTCGAACATGCGGTGCGCCGCGGTGCGCCGGGTGTCCTCGTCGTCGTGCGTGGCGACCAGCTCGGCCGCGTAGGCGCGCAGCAGGTCGTGGAAGGCGTACCGGCCGGCGGGCTGTTCGGTGAGCAGATGTCCGCGGACCAGCTCGGTCACCAACGCGCGGGCGCGGGCGGCGGGTACGCCGGCCAGCGCGGCGACGGCCGGCAGCGCTGCGTCCGGGCCGGGATGCAGGCCCAGTAATCGGAAGAGCCGGGCGGCCTCCGGGCCGAGCGCACGGTACGACCAGGAGAACACCGCCCGTACCTCGCTGCTCGCCTCCCCGCCGTCCAGGGCGTCCAGTCGCCGGTCGGCCAGGCGCAGCTCCTCGGCGAGGGCGGCCAGCGGCAGTTCGGGCTGCGCGGCGGCACGGGCGGCGACGATCGCCAGCGCGAGCGGCAGGCCCGCGCACCGGCGGACGATCTCCGCCACGGCAGCGGGGTCGGCCGTCACCCGCTGCGCGCCGAGCCGGCGGATCAGCAACTCCCTGGCCTCCTCGGCGGCGAGCATGCCGAGGGTCAGCAGCTGTGCCCCCTCGGTGGCCGCGAGACCCGTCAGCGACCTCCGGCTGGTGATCAACGCCAGGCACCCGGGCGCCCCGGGCAGCAGCGGACGGACCTGCTCGGCGTCGCGTGCGTTGTCCAGTACGACCAGCACCCGACGCCCCGTCAGGAGACTGCGGTACAGGCCGATCTGGGCCTCCAGACCGGCCGGGATCCGGGCCGGCGGCACACCCAGGGCGTCCAGGAACCCCCGTACCGCCTCGGCGGGGCCCATCACCGAGCCGCTGGGCGTGAAGCCGCGCAGGTTCACGTACAACTGGCCGTCGGGGAAGGCTCGTTGGGCTCTGCGTGCCCAGTGCACGGCCAACGCGGTCTTGCCCACTCCGGCCGTGCCCGACACCGCCGTGATCACCACCGCCGACGGCTGGTCCGCCGCCGAGGCGAGGACGGCCTCCAGCCGGGCGAGTTCCGCGCCGCGACCGATGAAACCCTGGACCCCCATGGGGAGTTGGCCGGGTGCCGCACCCGGCCAGGGCGTCGCACCCGGCCAGGGCGTCGCCGCGATCGCCGGCCGCGCCGGGGGAGCGGCCTGGACCGGCGTACGGGACGGCGGCCGTGCGACGGACCCGGCCAGGCCACCCCGCAGGATCGCCTCGTGGACCTTGCGCAGTTCCGCACCGGGGTCCGTGCCGAGCTCCTCGGCGAGCCGCTTGCGGACGGCGGCGTAGCAGTCCAGTGCCTCCGCGCTGCGGCCGGCGGCGTACAGCGCCCGCATCAGCGCCTCGGTCAGCGGTTCCACGAGCGGGTAGGCGTCGAGGAGTTCGGCCAGCGGGCCGATCACGGCGACGGGATCGCTGACGCGCGACTCCGCATGGGCCCAGGCGACGGCGGCGTCCACGTGCTGCCGCCGCCAGGCCTCGCGGACCTGTGCCGCCCACTGCCCGCCGAGCCCGGCCAGCGGTTCCCCGTGCCAGAGCCCGAGCGCCTCGCGCAGCAGCGTCGCCCGCGCCTCGTCCGTCCGCCCCGTCTCCCGGGCCCGGCCCGCCAGCTGCCGGAACCGATGGATGTCCACCTGGTCCTCGCGGGCCTCCAGCAGGTATCCGCCGGAGCGGCGCACCAGACGCAATCGAGGTTCTCCCGAGCCCTCGGTCTGCTCGCACAGCCGGCGCAGCCGGGCGACATGGGCGTGCAACGCGCGCCGCGCCCCGTCCGGCGGATCGGCGCCCCACACCCGTCTGACCAGTACGTCGGCCGGGACGGGCCGGCCGGTGTCCACCGCCAGCGCGGCCAGCACGGTCCGCCGCTGCGGTGGCCCGACCTCGGCGGTCCGGCCCTGAATCTGGAGCTCCACGGGTCCGAGAAGGCGTAATTCCACCACGACATTCACACTCCCCGCACAGCTGTTCTTCACCTCGCGCACACATTCTCGCGCTGGGCGACAACCTATCGACAACGTTCTCAGCCACACTCGAACTTCAGTCTGATGACGCGGACTTCAGTCTGCTGGGGCGTGGAGTCTCCACGCACGGCGGCGCACCGCACACGGGGACCGGCGGCACGGGGCGCCGGTCGAGCGGTATCCGGGGGAGAGCGACGTGAACGAACAACGGGGAGCAACAGCCACGAGAACGGCGGAATCACCAGCAACGAGAACGGCGGAATCACCGGTGCGACGGCCGGACCGCCCGTACGAGCCGCGGGCACAGCGCACGGCGCCGCCCGCGCCGCCCGCTCCGCACCCGTCGGACGGCGGCGGACGCAGTGTGCTGGAGGGCGCCTTCGCGCTGCTGGGGGCGGTGGAGCGGGCCGAAGAGGCCGGACTGACCAGGCTCGCGGCGGAGTGCGGCCTGCCCAAGACGACCTCGTACCGGCTGCTGGAGCAACTGGTCGAACTGGGTGCCGTCGAGCGGAGCCGCAAGGGCTACCGCATGGGGCCGCGGATCTTCCGGCTCGGGCAGGGCTGGCAGCCGTACCCGGGCCTGCGCGGCGCCGCCCGGGCACCGGCCCGCCGCCTCGCGCGCGTCACGGGCGCGTCGGTCGGGCTCAACGTACTGCGGGAGGGCCAGACCCTGGTCCTGGACTGGACGCCCGGCGAGAGCGCCGGGGGGCCCGGCCGATCGCTCGAGAGCGGGGTCTGGCCGTGGTACACCGCGGCGGGCAAGGTGCTGGTCGCCGGGGCGCGTCCGCGGCTCCCGCTGGGCCCGCTGCCCGGGTCCTGGCACCGGCAGGCCGAGGCGATCCGGGAGCGGGGCGTCGCCTTCGACCGGGAGGAGGTGACGGCCGGCGTGTGCTGTGTGGCTGTGCCGGTACCCGGCCCGAACGGCGCGCCGGTGGCGTCCCTGAGCCTCGTGACCGATCCCGCGCACAGTCTGGACCGGCTCGCGGGCGTGGTGCAGCAGACGGGACGGATGATCGGCGCCGCGCTGCGCGGCCGGTGAGCCGACGAGAAGGGCGCCGGGCCGGGCGGAACCCCAGCCCGGGCGCCCCTTTTCAAGAGCCCGGAGCAGAGGTCGTACCGGCCGTGCGGCGCAGCCACATGTTGCGGCAGGAGATGCCGTACCTGTTGAGGTCGGAGCGCTTCTCGAAGGCCTCCCCCTGGTCGGTGGAGAGCCAGTCCCGCACGGCCGACACGACTCCGCCGGTCTCGCCCGGCGGCTTGATGTGGACGCACAGTTCGGGCACGTCTATGACGCCGTCCTCGACCACGAAGAAGCCGTCCTCGGGGACGAACCGTGCGTAGTGGGACAGCGCGGCGTAGGTGGTTTCGTAGGCGTGCCGGGTGTCCTCGACCACGAGACAGCGCGCTCCCTGCGGTATGCACTCGGCGACCCGGACGCCGGTGGCCGGATCGAGTACGTCCCCTTCCAGCAGGGTGATGTGTTCGGCGTAGCCGGGGTCGGCCGCGGCCAGGACGTCATGGGTGTGTTTCTGGGAGAGGTCGACGGAGACCACCCGGATGTCCTGGGGAACCAGACCGTAGGCGGCCAGGATGCGCAGCCGATCCCGGAACCACAGCGCCGAGCCGCCCGAGTGGGTCCCGAGCTCCACGACGACCTGGGCCCGGGAGAGCCACAGCAGATGTTCGAACATCCGCAGATCCTCGGGGAATTTCATGAGACGGACACCCGCGTACGAATCATGCACATGCTGGCCCACGCGATCCTGCCAGTAGGTCAGCAGACTGCCTTCGGCGGCGGCCCGCACCTCGGGCGGAAGCGCTTCGGGGTCGTGCACGTGGGGCGGAAGGACCACGGAATCCTGGTCGGCCATCTTTTCTTCCTTTCGGGGGTGGGCAAGGAAAACGTCGTCACAGGCCGGCGAGGCGGTCGCCGGTCAACCTCTTGACCTCGTACGACTCGGGAAGTTGCCGGGCGACATCGATGTCGCCCCCGTCGATCCGAAGCATGTGGCCTTGAGTTCGTGATCCGAGGCCGGGAAAACGGAGAGCACGCAGCCTGCGCGCACGTTGATTCGCCTTTCGTGAATGGTGGGGGGGCTTGGCGGCCGGCGTGAGAACGCGGCGGGCGGCCGGTGGCTGCGTGGCGTCTGCGGCCACGGGGATCCCCGGCGCCAGAGCCTGCCGGTCGGAGGAGTCATTCGGCCGGCACGGGACCACCTGTGCCGACGGGTGGTCGTGAAGGGGGGTGGGATCCGGCCGTGCCGGTTGCACGACGGCCGGTCCTGGGTCGCATCGCCGGCCCGCCTAAGCGGAGAAGCTACCACCGCTTAAGGGTGCCGGGAAGGGCTTTCTCGTGGTGCGGCAGGCCTGGTAGGCAGAAAATGCTGCCTACCAGGGCAGATTGAGGGGGTGATGGCGAGGGCGGCGCGACTGCCGCTCGGTCCGTCGGGTGCCTCATCGGGCAGCGGCGGGCCACGGTGCACCGACGCGGACGACGCGGAAGCGCACGTGCAGGAGGGGGCAAAGGGGGCTGAAGTCGTGGCAACGCGCCGAGCGGCCGACGCCGTCGACTGCCGGATGTTCCCGGCGGCTGCCCGAACGTGCACATCTGTGCAAGGAGTTGGTCTTCCTCCCCCTCCGGAGCTCCGGCCGGGCAGGTGGCGGCCCCGGTGTGCGCGCACCGTCGTGGGGGCGACGGCGGCGACCCGGTTGTGTGTGCTTTCCGTGTTTGCGCGCGAGCGGAGCGGTGAAGATCCCTTCCCATGTGCCGTCGACCGTCCGCCCGCGCGCCCGCCGCCCTGGTGCCCACCCGATGGGAATCGGCCGAACAGGTGCTGAATACAGCCCAGTTGGCAACGCCGGAAGGCCTCCGGGGTGCCGGTCCCGGAAGCTCGGGGAACTCGCGTCATCGAAGGTCACAGGGCACGTCCTCCGTCGCCGGAGCACCCGCAGGCGGCCGTCCATCCGTGGACCCGGCTTCAAATCATGACCACAAATTCCACACAGCCCTCTCTTCAGGCGGGCCCCGATGGTCTAGATTGACCGTGCTTCGCACATGCTGGGACACGAGGCGACAAATGATGATCTATGGGTCCGTCGATGCAGACGGCTGGTGGCCGCATCTCTGGCGCCGGTCGTGGGAGTGATCAACTCCCGGGACCCGAGAGGAGCTTCGGGTGCGGGGAGCACCCGGGGTCTCGACGGGCTCCCGTACACCTCGGGAGCCTGGCAGGGCAGGCAAGTCCGCTGCGGCAAGGGCGGGTTGTTCAAGTAGCGCTGAAGTAGCCGGGATGTCATACGCGGGGGGCGGGGGCCACCTGCGGGAAGAACAGCGCGGCGCGGGGAGCCGGGGGGCCTCCCGGGGGCGGAAGCGGTCGGGAGGCGGGGGTCTCCCGGGGGAGGAACCGTGTCAGTGCACCATGTCGAACCACTGGGGACCGGGGGGTTTCTGTGCGGCAGGGGGGACTAGTCGGCCCTTTTCCGCCGGCGCGCGGGCGTCTGGCGAACGGGGCGGTCAACAGGCCTGCGATCGAGTGGGAGCAGCGGTACAGACGTACCGTGATCATCAGCGACACCCTGGCCACCGCCTTCGTGGTGGCGGGGATCGGAGAGTTCTTCGGGGCCCGGGACGCGGCCAACTGGCACGAGAAATGGGGGATTCTCGCCTTCGGCACCGAACTGCTGGTGCTGTCGGCGCTGGTGGTGGGCCGGTCGTGGGCCCCGGCCGTGCTCGGCCAGGGTGCCGAGGAGTTCCGCCGGCTCGGACGCTCGCTGTTCGCGGCGACCGTCGTCCTGGCGCTCGGCGGTATCGCCCTCACCTCGCGCAACATCAAGCTCTGGATCTTCGTCGCGATCCCCGCGATCGGGCTCGTGACCATGACCGCGCGGTATCTGCTCCGCCTCGATCTGCACAGACGGCGCAAGGACGGGCGGTGCCTGAGACCGGTGCTCGCCGCCGGCAGCCCGGCCACCGTGGGCGACCTGATCGGCCGGACCCGCAAGTTCCCGCACATCGGCTGGCGGGTGGAGGCGGTGTGCACGACGGACGGTCGCGGGCTCGAAGGTGACGAACTGGACGGAGTACCGGTCGTCGGCCGGCTGACGGACGTCGCCAAGTACGTCCGCCACGACGGCTACCGCGTCGTCGCGGTGACACCGGACCCGTACTGGACGCCGGACCGGTTGCAGCGACTGGCCTGGAACCTCGAGGGCAGCGACGCCGAGATGGTCGTGGCCCCGGTGCTGATGGAGGTGGCCGGCCCGCGGCTGCACGTCGACGCGGTGCTCGGGATCCCGCTGCTGCGGGTCAGCCTGCCGACCTTCACCGGCGGCCGCCGGGCGATCAAGGAGGTCGTCGACCGGGTCGGCGCGGTGGTCCTGCTGATGCTGTTCGCACCGCTGATGCTGTTCGCCGCGCTGCTCGTGCTGGTGGACAGCAGGGGCGGGGCCTTCTACCGCCAGCGCAGGGTCGGCAAGGACGGCAGGGAGTTCACGATTCTCAAGTTCCGCACCATGGCCGTCGGGGCCGACCGGGCACGTGCCGAGCTCGCCGACCGCAACGAGGGCGCGGGACTGCTGTTCAAGCTCCGCCGGGATCCACGGGTGACCCGGGTGGGAGCAGTGCTGCGCCGGTACTCGGTCGACGAACTCCCGCAGCTTTTCAACGTGCTCACCGGATCGATGTCGCTCGTCGGTCCGCGGCCTCCGCTGCCGGAGGAGTGCGCCGAGTACGACCCGGACATCCGGCGAAGGCTGCTGGTCAAGCCCGGGCTCACCGGCCTGTGGCAGATCAGCGGACGCAGCGACCTGCCGTGGGAGGAGGCGGTCCGCCTCGACCTGCGGTACGTGGAGGACTGGTCGCTCGCCCTCGACACAGTGATCTTGTGGAAGACGATGCGTGCCGTCCTCCACGGACAGGGGGCCTACTGATGCGCGGGGGGCTGCGACTCAAGGGTTCCGCCGACGCGCGGACCGCAGGCCACAAGGGCCTGCCTGGGGGGAGAGACGGGTCATGAGAGTCAGCGTTTTCGGGCTCGGCTACGTGGGCTGCGTATCAGCCGCGTGCCTGGCCGGCATGGGCCACGAGGTCATCGGGGTGGACGTGAACCAGGTCAAGGTCGACCTGGTCAACGACGGCAAGGCTCCGGTGGTGGAGGAACGTATCGGCGAGCTCATCGCCGAGGTCGTGCGGACCGGAGCCCTGCGCGCCACCGGCGACGTCCGCGAGGCGATCATGGACAGCGAGATCTCGCTGGTCTGCGTGGGCACCCCGTCGGAGCCCAACGGCAGCCTGTGCACCACCTACTTGGAGCGGGTCACCGAGGAGATCGGCGCCGCGCTGGCCGAACGGGGCGGGCGGCACACCGTCGTGTTCCGCAGCACCATGCTCCCGGGCACCTGCCTGAACCTGCTGGTACCGATCCTGGAGAAGAACACCGGCGGCACGGCCGGGGTGGACTTCGGGGTCGCGGTCAACCCGGAGTTCCTGCGCGAGGGCACGAGCGTGCGGGACTTCTTCGACCCGCCCAAGACCGTCGTCGGCGAACTCGACGCGGCGAGCGGCGACGCGGTGCTGGCGCTGTACGACGGCCTGCCCGGCGAGGTGTTCCGGGTGCCGATCCCGACGGCCGAGGCGATCAAGTACGCGGACAACGCCTTCCACGGCCTCAAGATCGGCTTCGCGAACGAGCTGGGCGCGGTGTGCCAGGCGCTCGGGGTGGACTCGCACCAGGTGATGGACGTGTTCCTGGCCGACCGCAAGCTGAACATCAGCCCCGCCTATCTGCGGCCCGGCTTCGCCTTCGGCGGCTCCTGCCTGCCCAAGGACCTGCGCAGCCTGGTCCACGCGGCACAGCGGGCCGACGTCTCGGTGCCCATCCTCTCCCATGTGCTGCCCTCCAACTCCGACCATCTGCAACGCGCGGTGGAGCTGGTCGAGCGCACCGGCAAACGCCGGGCGGGACTGTTCGGGCTGTCCTTCAAACCCGGCACCGACGACCTGCGCGAGAGCCCGCTCGTCGAGTTGGCGGAGCGGCTCTTCGGCAAGGGGTACGACCTGAAGATCTACGACGCCAATGTGAGCCTCTCCCGGCTGCTCGGCGCGAACCGCGAGTACATCGAGACCCGGCTGCCGCACCTCGCGCAGCTCCTCGCGGACTCCGTCGAGGAGGTGCTCGACCACGCCGAGGTGTGCCTGGTCGGGACCAGGGATCCGGCCGTGCTGTCGGCGCTGCCCCATGGCGACGGCCCGGTGATCGTCGACCTCATCCACCTTCCCGACGCCGATGTGCGCCGGGCCGAACCGGGGTACGTGGGCCTTGCTTGGTGACACGACCGGCGGCGACCGGCCCGGCCGGCGCGCGCTGATCCTGGTGGAGAACCTGTCGGTGCCCTTCGACCGGCGGGTGTGGCAGGAGTGCACGACGCTGCGCGACGCGGGGTGGACGGTGCACGTCATCTGCCCCCAGGGGACCAAACGGGACACCGAGCCGGAGGCGGAGATCGACGGGGTGCGGATCCACCGCTACCCGTTGCGCGCCGCCACCGGAGGGCCGTCCGGGTATCTGCGGGAGTACGGCTCGGCGTTGTGGCACACGGTCCGGCTGGCCCGGAAGGTCGGCCCGGTCGATGTGGTGCACGCCTGCAACCCGCCCGACCTGCTGTTCCTGCCCGCGCTGTGGATGAAGCGGCGCGGAGCGCGGTTCGTCTTCGACCAGCACGACCTGGTGCCCGAGCTGTACCTCTCCCGGTTCGACCGCGGCAAGGACCTGCTCTACCGCGCGGTGTGCGCGCTGGAACGGCGGACCTACCGGGCCGCGGACGTCGTACTCGCGACGAACGAGAGCTACCGGGACGTCGCGGTGAGCCGCGGTGGCCGGCGGCCGGAGGACGTCTTCGTGGTGCGCAGCGCGCCCGCGATCGAGCGGTTCCAACCGGTGCCGGCGGAAGAGGAGTTGAAGCGCGGCAAGCCTCATCTGCTGTGCTACCTCGGCGTCATGGGCCCCCAGGACGGCGTCGACTACGCCCTGCGGGCCCTCGCGAAGCTCCGCGACGAACTCGGGCGGACCGACTGGCACGCGGTGTTCGTCGGCTCCGGCGACGCCTTCGACGCGATGACGGAGCTGTCCCGGCGGCTCGGGCTCGACGACCAGGTGCAGTTCACCGGGCGCATCCCGGACGCCGACCTGGTGCGCTACCTGTCCACCGCGGACGTCTGCCTCTCGCCCGACCCGCGCAATCCGCTCAACGACGTGTCGACCATGAACAAGGTCCTCGAGTACATGGCGATGGGCCGGCCGATCGTCTCCTTCGACCTGAAGGAGGCGCGCGTCTCCGCCGGTGAGGCCGCCGTCTACGCGCCCGCCAACGACGAGGCCGAGTTCGCCGGGCTCATCGCGCTGCTCCTGGACGATCCGGACAAGCGGGCCCGGATGGGCAAGATCGGCCAGGAGCGGGTGAGCGGACCGCTCTCCTGGCGCAACTCGCAAGCGTCGCTGCTTGCTGCCTACGCAGCCGCCTGCCGTGACCACACCCCGGTGTCGGCGGCCGATCAGGTTCGAACAAGAAAGAGGCAGCGCAGTTGAGCGAGGAATCGATACGTCTGGTCACCATCGGGCGGATGTTCCGCCGGCGCTGGCGGCTTCTGGCCGCCTTCGCCGTCGTGGGCGCACTCGTCGGCTACGGCGCCTCGGTGGTGTTCCCACCGACGTACACGACGTCGGCGTCGGTCCTGCTGCCAGGGCAGTGGGAAGAACGTGAGCTGCTGACCCAGGTCGACATCGCGACCAGTTCGACGGTGGTCGACCGGGCGGCCGCCACGCTCCGCTGGACGGACGTCAGCAATGCCGAACTGCGGGACCAGGTGACCGCCTCGGCCGCCGACGGGAACATCATCAAGATCTCCGGCACGGCCGACACCCCGAAGCGGGCGCAGCAGCTCTCCGACCAAGTGGCCCAGCAGTTCGTCAAGTTCGCCTCCCGGATCGCGGGCGGCGGCACCGACTCCGCGGCAGCCACGGAGTCCGAGGCGCTGCGCAAGCAGGTCGAGGAGACCAACCGCCGTATCACCGAGCTGGCCGACGCGGCCGATCCAGGGCAGACCGTGGAGGGCGTGCAGGCCCGGACGGAGCTCGAGAAGCTGAGCACCTCGCTGGAGGAGGCCATGACGAAGCTGGACGAGGCCAACCCGGCGACCAACAAGGCCGGCATGGTCGTGATGGGGCCGTCGGCCCGGCCGACCGGCCAGGCACCGCCGACGAGGATCCAGCTCATCGCCGCCGGAGCGCTGCTGTTCCTCCTGCTCGCGGTCGTCGGCCACCTCGCCGCCGCACGCATGAACCGCCGGCTGCGCACCGAACCGGAGATCACCGCGGCGCTGGGCTCGACGCTGCTGGGCACCGTGGAGGTGCCCGACGGAGGGCGCGGCGCGCACCAGCCGGAAGGCGGCGCCCGACGCAGCAGGCTCCGCCGGCTCCTCGGCGCCGACACCCGGTGGGACCTGCCGACCCCGCCGAGGTCCGACGACGAGGCCGCTCGACGTATCCGCTACCGGCGGGTGTGCGCCCGCCTCCGTGACCAACTGCCCGCCCCCCGGCGCCTGCTGGTGGTCGTACCGGACGGCGACGAGATCGCCCGCCGGGCCGCCGGACAGCTCGCCGCCGAGGCCAAGAGCGATCCGCAGCTGCGGGTGGTGGAGGTCTCGGTGGACCGGCCGATCGTGCCGGACCGCGACACCGAGTCCGGCGCCCTCGTCGTCCTCAGCGCGGGCAGCTGGACCGCGGAGGAGCTCGCCGGTATCGCCGAGGCGTGTGCGGACGGCCGGCACGAGGTCCTCGGCATCGTCGTCGCCGACCCGGTCCGCGCCCGTGAGACCCGGTCCGCCGGCCACCACACTCCGGACGACGCCACTCTCGCACTCGCGGTTCGCGGCCAGGCCACAGGAGGTTCAGCGTGACGACCAGCACGACCGCGGAGTCGTCGGCCGCCACTCCGCTTCTCGACCTTCAGGCCCTGGTGGTGTCGGTGCGCAGGCGCCGCCGCCTCTGGTACGCCACGGCACTCCTCGGCCTGCTGGGAGGCTCCGGGCTGGCGGTCGCGATGCCGCCGGCGCCGACCGCGGTGACCGAAGTACTGGTCGCGCACGAAGCGGACCAGCCGAACGACACCGGAACGCTGATCCGCACCGACGTCCAGCTGCTCCAGACCACACAGATCGCCGGCAAGGCCCTGCGGTCCCTCAAGTCCACCGAGAAACCGGAGGACTTCCTGCAGGAGTACAAGGGGGCCGGGCTGACCAACAACCTGCTGCAGATCACCGTGAGCGGCGACACCGACGCCCAGGCCGTGGCCCGGGCCAAGGCGCTGGCCGACGCGTTCGTCGCGGACCACGTGCAGCGGATGCAGCGGACCGCGCAGGCCGAGGCCCAGGCCCTGCTCGACCAGCGGGACCGCATGCGGGACGAGCTCGCCCAGGTCAACAAGGAGATCGGAAACCAGCAGGCGGACAGCGACCCGAAGGCGTCGGCGACCCTCGAGTCGCTCTTCGCCCGCCGTGCCGAACTCAACTCGCGCATCTCCGACTTCGACGAGCGCGCCGCGGACGCGCGGACCGGCGCACCCCAGGTCGTCGCCGGCACGCAGATCGTGGACACCCCGCGCGCACTGCGGCACTCCCTGCCCAAGGCCGTCGCCACCGACTCCGCGATCGGCCTCGTCCTCGGGCTCTTCCTCGGGCTCGCGCTGGCCGCGGTCGGCACGGTGGTGGCGGACCGCCCCGTGCTGCGCCGGGACATCTCGGCGAACCTGGGCGCCTCGGTCATCGCGGAGCTGCCCCGCCGGCCGGGCAGGCCGTGGCAGCGCCGGCGGACCCGGCTGACCCGCGAACGGCTCGCCGCGTCCCTGGCCCGCACCCTGCGCGGCTCCACGGAACCGGTGTCGCTGCTGGAACTGGGCTGTGCGCGCGGCGCGAGCGTGATCGCCCTGGACCTCGCCAGGGCCCTGGCGGCGGAGGGGCCGGTGACCGTCGTCGACGCGCTGCCCGGCCGGCAGTTGGCGGGCCGCCGCCAGAAGCCGGGCGACCCGACCGTGGTCGGCGCCGAGCAGGCCGCGACCGTGTCGCCCCAGGAGCGCAGGATCGGCGTCGGCTCGGTGGCGCCCGGCACGGCGTGGACCGACCTGCAGTACCTCGGCACCCAGACCGTCCTCGTGGTGCGGGCCGGACACGGCAGCGCCGCCTGGCTGCACACCGTGGCGCGGCAGCTCGCGGACCAACGCATCCCGGTGATCGGTGTGGTGCTGATCGACCCCGACCCGCGGGACCGGACCGACGGCACCCTGTGGGACGGGCTGCAGACCGCGCTGCGCGGCCGGAGCGAGCGGCCGGCCACGCAGGCGGGGACGGAGCGGCCGGCCACGCAGCCGGGGACGGGCCGGCGGCGGACGGAGCGGCAGCCGGTGTGGGCCGCCCGCGGCCCGGAGAACGAGCAGGAGGTGCGCTAGCACATGTGTGGCATCGCAGGCACCTACCGATGGCCGGACGGAAAGATCGTCACCGACCGGCTCACCGACACCCTCGCCCACCGCGGTCCGGACGGGTCGGGCCGGTACAGCCACCCCGTGGGCGACGGCGAGGTGCACCTCGGACACCGCAGGCTGGCCATCATCGACCTGTCCGACACCGGCGCCCAGCCGATGGTCTCGGACGGCCTCGTCCTGACCTACAACGGCGAGCTGTACAACGCGCCCGAACTGCGGGCGGAGTTGGAAGCCACGGGGGTGCGCTTCCGCGGCACCTCCGACACGGAGGTGCTCCTGGAGGCCTGGCGGCGCTGGGGCACGGACTGCCTGCCCCGGCTGCGCGGCATGTTCGCGTTCGGCGTCTTCGACGAGCGCACCGGCGACCTGGTGCTCGCCCGCGACCAGCTCGGCATCAAGCCGCTGTTCCTGCTCCGGCGCGGCGGCGGCCTGGTGTTCGCCTCCGAGCTGAAGGCGCTCTCCGTCGCCACCGGCCGGTCGTTGCAGGTGGACGACGCGGCGCTGGTGGCCTCGCTGCTCTACTACTGGGTGCCGGACTCACGGTGCGCGTTCCGCGAGGCGGAGAAGCTGGAGCCGGGCAGCTGGCTGCGGTGCCGGCCCGACGGCCGGGTGGAGCGCGGCCGGTTCTGGAACCTGAAGGACGTCGCCGCCGAGGGCCGGGAGCGGGCCCGGGCCGGTGAGACACCGGACCTGGCCGCGATCGTCGAGGAGTCGACCCGGCGCCACCTGCTCTCCGACGTCCCCGTGGCGACCTTCCTCTCCGGCGGCCTCGACTCCAGCTACCTGACCGCGCTGGCGGCCCGCCACCAGCCGGGGATCTCCGCCTACACGATCGGGTTCCGCGCCGAGGACGCCAGGTTCGAGGCGATGCCGGACGACCTGCGCTACGCCCGGCAGGTCGCCGAGCAGTTCGGCGTCGACCTGCACGAGATCGAGATCGCGCCGAACGTCCTCGACCTGCTGCCGCAGATGACGTACCACCTGGACGAGCCGATCGGCGACCCCGCCGCGATCAACACCTACCTGATCTGCATGGCCGCGCGAGAGGCCGGGGTGAAGGTGATGCTCTCCGGGATGGGCGCGGACGAGCTGTTCGCCGGGTACCGCAAGCACCTGGCCAACCTGATCGCGCTGCGCTACCAGCGGGTCCCGCGGCCCCTGCGGCGCGGGGTGTCCGCGGCCGTGGACCGGCTGCCGGTCGCCACCAGCCGCCGCGGGTACCGGTCGGTGCGCTTCGCGAAGCGGTTCCTCTCCTTCGCCGACCTGCCGGAGGAGACCGCCTTCCGGCGCAGCTACACCATGTACGACCAGGACGAGCTGCTCGCCCTGCTCGACCCGGACCTGGCCGGGACGGTCGAGGACGTGCTGACCGAGCACGCGGACGTCTACGCGGACAACGACCTCGACGACTTCGTCAACCGCATGTGCCTCACCGACGCCCGGATGTTCCTGCCGGGCCTGAACCTCACGTACACGGACCGCTCCAGCATGGCCGCCTCGACCGAGGTACGCGTGCCGTACGTGGACGTCGAGGTGGTCAGGGCCGCGTTCGCGGTGCCCGGCGACCGCAAGATCGTCGGACGGCAGGGCAAGGCCGTCCTCAAGGAGGCGGCCACCTCGGTCCTGCCCCGGGAGATCGTGTACCGGCCCAAGGGCCTGTTCAGCGCCCCGCTGCGGGCCTGGATGAGCCGGGACCTGGCACCGCTGGTGCGCGAGGTGGTCAACGACGGCGAGCTCGTCCGGTCCGGGTTCCTGCGCCGTGACGCACTCGCGCGCATGGTCGCCGAGGACGCCGCCGGGCAGCAGGACTTCTCCAAGCATCTGTGGCACGTACTGACCCTCGAGTACTGGTATCGCGACGCGACCTCCGGGTCCGGCCAGAGCACTCGGTTGACGGCATAGGAATTCAGGAGTTCGGGTGAAGCAGGTAGTGCAGAACTACAAGAGCGGCGAGCTGGCGGTGCTCGACGTTCCGGTTCCGGGGTGCAAGCCGGGCGGTGTGCTGGTCCGCAGCGCCTACTCGCTGATCTCCACCGGGACCGAGCTCATGAAGGTGTCCGAGGCCGGCATGTCGATGCTGGGCAAGGCCCGCTCCCGCCCCGACCAGGTGGCCAAGGTCATGCAGAGCGTGGCCACCAACGGGCTGCCCGCCACCTACCGCAAGGTGATGGGCAAGCTGGACTCCTACACGCCGCTCGGCTACTCGCTGTGCGGGGTGGTCGAGCAGGTCGGCGCCGGCGTCGACGACGTGAAGGTCGGCGACCTCGTGGCCTGCGCCGGCAACGAGCACGCGCTGCACGCCGAGCTGAACTGGGTGCCGAAGAACCTCTACACCCCGGTGCCGGACGGCCTCGCGCCGCGCCACGCCGCCTTCGGCACCGTCGGGTCGATCGCGATGCAGGGCGTCCGCCAGGGCGAGCCCCAGCTCGGCGAGGTGGCCCTGGTCATCGGCCTCGGCCTGATCGGGCAGCTGGTGGTCCAGCTCCTGGCCGCCGCCGGAGCCCGCGTCGTCGGCGCCGACCCGGACCCGTCCCGCTGCGAACTGGCCGAGCGCCTGGGCGCCGTGGCCTGCGGCGACCCCTCCTCCGCGGCCGTGGAGACCGCCGTCGCCGAACTCACCGACGGGCACGGCGTGGACCAGGTGTACCTGGCCGCCGGCGGCGGCAGCAACCAGCCCGTCGAGCTGGCCGCCCGGCTCTGCCGGGACCGCGGCCGGGTCGTCGACATCGGCAAGTGCCGCCTGGACCTGCCGTGGAACGCGTACTACGAGAAGGAACTCGACGTCCGGTTCTCGCGGTCGTACGGCCCCGGGCGCTACGACCCGGAGTACGAGCTGGAGGGACGCGACTACCCGATCGGCTACGTGCGCTGGACCGAGCGCCGCAACCTCGCCTGCTTCCTCGACCTCGTCGCCCGCGGCCGCGTCGACGTGGAGCCCCTGGTCTCCCATGTCGCCGACTTCGACGACGCGGTCGACACGTACCGGCGGCTGAAGGACGGCGAACTGAAGGCTGTGGCCGTGCTGTTCCGGTACCCCGAGCAGACGACGGAAGGGGAAGGGGAGGCGGAGGCCCCGTCGGTGGCCGTGCCCGCGGTGCGCCGCGGTGCGGCTGCGCCCGCCCCGGCCCGGGCCGCCCAGTCCCCGGTGCGCCTGGCGTTCGTGGGCGCGGGGAACTACGCGACGTCGATGCTGCTGCCGCACCTGGCCCAGCGCGAGGGCGTCGAGCTGTCGACCGTCGTCACCACGACGGCGCTCTCCGCGGCCAACGCGCAGCGCAAGTTCGGCTTCACCGAGGCGACCACCGACCTCGACGCCGTGCTCGGCGACAAGTCCGTCGACGCGGTGTTCGTGGTCACCCGGCACAGTTCGCACGCCGAACTGACCCGCAAGGCGCTGCTGGCCGGCAAGACGGTGTTCGTGGAGAAGCCCCTGGCCCTCACCGAGGACGAACTGGCGGGCGTGCTCGCGGCGGTGGAGGAGTCCGGCAACGACCGGCTCCAGGTGGGCTTCAACCGCCGGTTCGCACCGCTGCTTCAGGAGGCCAAGGAGCGGTTCGGCGTCCGGACCGGTCCGGCGAGCCTGCGCTACCTGGTCAACGCGGGCCGGCTGCAGCACGGCAGCTGGTACCTCCAGCAGGGCACCGAGGGCTCGCGGTTCGCCGGCGAGGGCGGCCACTTCATCGACACGGCGAGCTGGCTGCTCGACGCCGACCCGGTCTCGGTCTACGCGGTCGCCACCGCCGGCAGCGACGACCTGCAGGTCGTGCTCCGCTACCCGGACGGGTCCACCGCCACCATCAGCTACGTCACCACCGGCGCGCCCGGCTTCCCCAAGGAGACGCTGGACCTGGTCGCGGACGGCAAGGTGCTGCGGCTCGACGACTTCGTCCGGGCCTCGGTGTACAGCCGTAAGCGGTGGGTGAGTTCGCGGCTGCCCAAGGCCCGGGACAAGGGCCAGAACGCCGAACTGGCCGCGTTCATCAAGGCCGTGCGCACCGGCGGGCCGATGCCGGTGCCGCTCGAGTCCCTGGTCGCGACCACCGCGGCCACCCTCGCCGTGCAGGCCGGCCTGGCCGGCGGCGCGCCGGTGACGTTGGCGAGGGCCTGATGACCATGAGCGCAGGCTGGTACCTGCGCCGGCTGTCCCGGATGGGGCCGCGGGAGATCGCGGGCCGGGCGGGCGACACGGTGCGCAGACGCCGCTGGCGGTCCGCACGGCCGGACTGCCCCCCGGTGACCGGCGCCCGGTTCACCGCCGTACTCCCCGCCGGGACGATCGCCGCGGTGCCGCCGGACGCCGCGAAACGCCTCGTCGCCGAGGCGGACCGGCTGATGTACGGGCACGTCGAGTACTTCGGGGTGGTCCGCGACGACCTCACCGACCCGGACTGGTGGTGCGACCCGAAGACCGGGCGCCGGGCCCCGTGGGGCTACGCCTTCGACGTGCCGTACCGCAACGAGGACGTGGTCGGGGACATCAAGCAGATCTGGGAGCCGTCCCGGCACCAGTACCTCACCGTGCTCGCCGCCGCTTACGCGGTCACCGGGGACGAGCGGTACGCCGAGCGCGTCGCCGCGCATCTGCGGTCCTGGTGGGCGGCCAACCCGCCGCTGCGGGGCGTGCACTGGATCAGCGGCATCGAGCTGGGCATCCGGCTGCTGTCCTGGGTGTGGGTCCGCCGGCTGCTCGACGACTGGCCGGGCGCGGCCGGGCTGTTCGAGGAGAACCCGGTGGCGCGGAACCAGATCTGGCACCACCAGCGCTGGCTGGCCGCCTTCCCCAGCCGGGGGTCCTCGGCGAACAACCACGTCATCGCCGAGGCCGCCGGACAGCTCGCGGCGGCCTGCGCGTTCGACTGGTTCCCCTCCTCGGCGCGCTGGCGGGCCGACGCGCTGCGGTCGCTGGAGCGGCACCTGCGGAGCAACACCTTCGCCTCCGGCATCAACCGCGAGCTGGCCAGTGAGTACCACGGCCTCGTGCTGGAACTCGGCCTGGCCGCCGTTGCCGAGGCGGATGCCGCGGGCGTGCAGGTCCCGCCGTCCGTCCGGCTGGTGCTGCTGCGGATGACCGACGCCCTCGCGGCCGTCGTGGACAACCGGCTGCGGCCGCCGCGCCAGGGAGACGCCGACGACGGACACGGTCTGGTCGTGGACGGCGCGGGCACCGACCGCTGGGCCTCGCTGCTCGCCACCGGCGACGCCGTGTTCGGCCGGCTCGACTGGTGGCCGGCGGTGACCGGCACCGATGTGCGCACCCCGCTGCTGGCCGCGCTCATCCGGCCGTACGCGAAAGACGGAACCGCACCCGCCGTGTCCCGCCCGGCAAGCAGGCCGGCCCACTTCGCCGACGCGGGGCTCACCGTGCTGCGCGGTCCGGGCGGGATCTGGTGCCGCTGCGACGGCGGCCCGCACGGCTTCCTGTCCATCGCCGCGCACGCCCACGCGGACGCGCTGTCCGTGGAGGTCCGGCACGACGGGGTCGACGTGCTCGCCGACCCCGGGACGTTCTGCTACCACGGGCAGCCCGAGTGGCGGCAGTACTTCCGCTCGACCCTCGGCCACAACACGCTGCAACTGGACGGCGGCGACCAGTCCGTCTCCGGCGGCCCTTTCCTGTGGACCCGGCACGCCCGCACCCGCGTTCTGACCGCGGACACATCGGGCGAGGGTGTGGCCCGCTGGTGTGCCGAGCACGACGGGTACCAGGGCACCGTGCACCGCCGCCGGGTGGAGCTGACGGCCGAGAGCCAGGAGCTGAAGGTGGTCGACGAGGTGCGCGGCCCGTACCGGACCGTGCAACTGGCCTTCCACCTCGGCCCGGAGATCGCCGCGGACCTGGTGGGGAACCGGGCGGTGCTCACCTGGATCCGGGACGGCGAGGGGCGTTCCGCGGTGCTCGACCTGCCCGGGCAGCTGTCCTGGCGGGCGCACCGCGGGGAGACCGCCCCACCGCTCGGCTGGTACTCCGCGGGCTTCGGGCGCAAGGAACCCAGCACGACGCTGATCGGCACCGGCACCGGCACCGGCACCGGCACCGGCACCGGCACCGGCACCGGCACCGAACCCGCTGACGGCGCGGGTGGGTTCACCACCGTGCTCAGGTTCGGCGGCTAGGGGGGCACGTGGTGATCAAGAGGCGGCACTGGGCGCCGGCGGCGGCATCGCTGGCGCTGGCCCTGCTGACGGCGACCGGCTGCGACAGCACGTCGGGTGCCCGGGCCGCGGAGCCGACCGCCGCACCGTCCACGGCCACGTCCGCGGCCCGGGCCGTGGCCCGGGTGTGCGCCAACCCCGCGGCCGGACCGGCGAAGGCGCCGGCCGGCGCGGTGACGGTCGACCCCTCGGTCGTCGGTGACCTGGCGGCGAAGACCAAGAACAGCCCCCCGAACACCACGTTCTGGCTGCGGCCCGGCAAGCACCGGCTCGCCCCGGACCGCTACGCCCAGGTGATCCCCAAGAAGGGAGACCACTACCTCGGTGCGCCGGGCGCGGTGCTCGACGGCGGGAAGAAGAACCAGTACGCCTTCGCGGGCACCGCCCCCGACGTCACCATCCGCTACCTGACCGTGCAGCGGTTCGTCGCGCCGCAGAACGAGGGCGTGGTCAACCACGACTCGGCCGACGGGTGGGTGATCGAGCACACGACGATCCAGGACAACTCAGGGGCGGGGCTGATGGCCGGGGCCCGCCAGCAGGTCCGCGCCAGCTGCCTGCGCGACAACGGACAGTACGGAATGAACGCGTACAAGGGCGGTGGCGGTATCAGCGGCCTGGTGGTCGAGGACAACGAGATCGTCGGCAACAACACCGACAACTGGGAACGCAGGCAGGAGGGTTGCGGCTGCACCGGCGGCATCAAGTTCTGGGCCGTCGACGGCGCCGACGTACGCGGCAACTGGGTGCACGGCAACCACGGAGCGGGGCTGTGGGCGGACACCGACAACAACGACTTCGTAATCGAGAACAACGTGCTCGAGGCCAACGACGGTGCCGCGCTGATCTACGAGACCAGCTACAACGCGATCATCCGGAACAACACGATCCGGCGGAACAACTGGGTCGAGGGCCGCAGGTACGCCGACCGCGGCGACAACTTCCCGTACGCGACGATCTACCTGTCCGAGTCCGGCGGCGAACCACGGGTCCGGGCCCGCACCGACAAGATCGAGATCTACCGGAACGTGCTGGAGAACAACTGGTCCGGGATCACCCTGTGGGAGAACGCCGACCGTTTCTGCAACAGCCCGGCCAACACCTCCTCCGGTGACTGCACGCTGCTGGTGAAGAACGCCCGAAGCTGCGCGAAACCGGCGATCGACAAGGCGCCGCTCTACGCGGACTGCCGATGGAAGACGCAGCGCGTGGACATCCACGACAACCGCTTCGTGCTCGACGAGTCCGTGGTCAAGTGCACGGAGATGTGCGACCGCATGGCGGTGCTGTCCAACTACGGCACCTATCCGGACTGGTCGCCGTACAAGGGCGAGAAGGTGGCCGAGGCGATCACCCACAAGCAGGACAACCGCTGGCACCACAACACCTACCTCGGACCGTGGGAGTTCGTCGCCTACGACCCGAGCCGGGTGCTCGACTTCGACGAGTGGCAGGGCATGGACTACCGGCAGGACGCGGGCAGCACTCTCGACCCAGGGGCCGGTGGTTGAGATGGACGCGCAGATGAACACGGTGCCGGACACGCGGTCCGGCGCCGAACCGGGCTCCGCCGGCACCCCGAGGATCGTCGGAATCGTCTGGGGGCTGCTGGTCCTCAACACGCTCGGCTCCGCCGGGGCGAAGACCATCGTCCCGCTGCCGCGCTCCCTCATCCAGATGGTCACCATGGGTGCCCTGGTCGCCGCGTTCGCGCTGGCGCTCGCCGTCAATCTCCGGCTGCGCATCCGGCCCAGCGCCTACCTGCTGCTGCTCACCCTGCTGCTGGTGACGAGCGTGATCTCCAGCGCCAACCTGGAGTCCGGGTTCGGCGCGCTGTTCCGCTGCTTCCGGCTGGCTCTCTTCATCGGCACCCTGTGGCTGCTCAGCCGCTGGTGGGACGGCAGCCTGACATTCGTCCGATACCACATCCGGGCGTACTTCGCGGTGCTCGGGTCGGTGGCCGCCGGCCTCGTCGTCTCACCGGGCGCGGCCCTGCCCGACCTCTACGGCGGACGCCTGGTCGGTGCGCTGTGGCCGCTGACCCCGCCGCAGATCGGGCAGTACGCGGCGGTGATCATCGGGCTCACCGTGCTGCTCCTGCTGGGCCACCGGACCGACCGGACCAGCGCTGCCGTGGTCATCGTGCCGTCCTTCGTGCTGCTCGCGCTGACCCATACCCGCACGGCCACGCTCGGCCTGCTGCTCGGCCTGGCGCTGGCGATCGGCTCGCTCATCCTGGCCAGCGCGGCCGCCCGCCGGTTCTTCAGCTGGGCGGTGCTGCTCGGCGTGGTGGCCGCGGTGGGGTTCGCCTCCGCCCTGCAGACATGGTTCCTGCGCGGCCAGACCAAGGAGAACTTCTCCAGCCTCACCGGCCGGGCCAAGGTCTGGGACGCCCTGCTCGCCGCGCCCCGGACCACCTCGGAGAAGCTGCTCGGCGTGGGCCTGGGCGACAAGTCGTTCGGCGGGCTGCCGATCGACAACAGCTGGCTGGCCGTCTACAACGAGCAGGGCCTGATGGGCGTCACCCTCGTCGCGGTGATCATCGTCGTGCTGGGCGCCGTGGCGCTGCTGCGGCCGCCGTCGCTGCAGCGGGCCTGCGCGATCTTCCTGATCAGCTACTGCGCGATCGCCTCCTACACCGAGGCCGGTCTCGGCGACGCCTCGCCGTACCTGCTGCATCTGGCGCTGGCCGCCTCGCTGCTGGCGTCGCCCGTCGCGGCGACACCCCTCCCGACGGCCGAACTCCCCAGACGATCGGAGGTGAGCTGACCATGCACATCCTCGTGGTGCACAACCGCTACGGCTCGGCGCAGCCGAGCGGGGAGAACAAGGTCGTCGACCAGGAGGTGGAGCTGCTGCGCGCGGCCGGCCACCGCGTCGAGGTGTTCGAGCGGCGCAGCGACGACATCGCCGCCCGGTCCCTCCTCGGCAAGATCGCGGTGCCGCTCCTCGTGCCCTGGAACCCGGCGGTCCGCACGGAACTCGCCGCCCGGCTGCGCACCGAGCGGCCGGACGTGGTGCACGTCCACAACGTCTTCCCGCTCCTGTCGCCCGCGGTCCTCGCCGCGTGCGCCGACGCCGGGGTGCCCGCCGTCGCCACGCTGCACAACTACACCCAGGTCTGCCCGCCCGGCACGCTGCAGCGGGACGGCCGGCCGTGCACCGAGTGCGTCGGCTCCGCACCGCTGCCCGCCGTCCGGCACGGCTGCTACCGGGGCTCCCGCCTCGCGACGGTGCCGCTCGCCGTCAGCCTGTCGGCCAACCGGCGGCGGTGGTGGTCCGGTGTGGAGCGGTTCCTCTGCATCTCCGCGGCACAGCGCGACGTCCTGGTCCGGTCCGGCATGCCGGCCGAGCGGCTGACGGTGAAGCACAACTTCGTGCCCGACCCGGGCAGTTGCCGGGACGGCGAGGGAGAGCACCTGCTCTACCTCGGCCGGCTCGCGGAGGCCAAGGGCGTACGGCTGCTCATGGCCGCGTGGGACGAGATCGCGGCGGTCGGCGGGGTGGGCGTGCCGCTCGTGATCGCCGGCACTGGGCCGCTGGAGCGGGAGGTGACCGCCTGGGCGGCGGGCCGGGACGACGTGCGCTACGTCGGCCTGCTGGACACGGCGGAGTGCCGCAAGTTCATCGCGCGGTCGGTCGCCGTGGTGGCTCCCTCGACGTGGCTGGAGGCGTTCGGGCTGGTGGTCGTGGAGGCGATGGCGGCCGGGGTGCCGACCGTCGCCGCAGGACACGGCGCCTTCGTCGAACTCGTCGAGGACGGGGTCACCGGACTGCTGCACCGGCCGGGCGAGGCCGCCTCGCTCGCGTCCGGCATCCGCCGGATCGCGGCCGACCCGGTCCGCAACCGGGAGATGGGCCAGGCCGCCCGCCGCCGCTACGAGCAGGGCTTCAGCCCGGCCGTCGGCCTGGAGCGCCTGCTGGAGGAGTACCGCACCGCGATCGCGGGACGGTCAGCACAGGCTCGCGACGGGGACACCCGCGCGAGCAGGGGGGATGGGGACAACAGATGACACGATGCCGACTCTGCGGCTCGGAGGCGACGGCGAGCGTCGTCGACCTGGGGGCGACGCCGCCGTGCGAGAGCTTCCTCGCCGTGGACCAACTGGACGATCCGGAGCCTGCTTACCCGCTGCACCTGCGGGTCTGCACCGACTGCTGGCTCGCGCAGATCCCGCCGCTGATCACACCGGAGGAGACGTTCAAGGAGTACGCCTACTTCTCCTCCTACTCGACCTCGTGGGTGGAGCACGCGCGCACCTTCGTCGCCGGTGCCGTCGAGCGGCTTCCGCTCGGCCCCGACGCCTTCGTGGTCGAGGTGGCGAGCAACGACGGGTACCTGCTGAGGCACGTGGTGGACCGGGGGATCCGCTGCCTCGGCATCGAGCCGTCGGTGAACGTCGGCGCCGCGGCACGGGAGGCGGGGGTGCCCACGCTGACGGAGTTCCTCTCCCCGGACACCGGCGCCGCCGTCCGCGCCGAGCACGGCCCGGCGGACCTGGTCGTCGCCAACAACGTGTACGCGCACATCCCCGACGTGGTCGGCTTCACCCAGGGGCTGCGCGCACTGGTCGCCGACGACGGCTGGGTCTCCATCGAGGTGCAGCACCTGCTGACCCTGATCGAGGAGAACCAGTACGACACGATCTACCACGAGCACTTCCAGTACTACACGGTGGCTTCGGCGATCCGGGCCCTTGCGAGCGGCGGACTCGCGCTCGTGGACGTCGAGTTGCTGCCCACGCACGGCGGCTCCATCCGGCTGTGGGCCCGCCCGGCCGAGGTGGCCGGCGAGCCGACGCAGCGGGTGGCCGACGTACTGGACCGGGAGAAGGCCGCCGGACTGCAGGAGCTGTCCGGGTACGCCGAGTTCTCCGCCCGCGTCGCCAAGGTGCGCCGGGACCTGCTGCGGTTCCTCATCGACGCGGCCGAGCGCGGTGAGACGGTCGTCGGCTACGGCGCCCCGGGCAAGGGCAACACCCTGCTCAACCACTGCGGCATCCGCCCCGACCTGCTCGCCTACACCGTCGACCGCAACCCCTACAAGCACGGCAGGTTCACCCCGGGCACCCGCATCCCGATCCTGCCGCCCGAGCGGATCGCCGCCGACAAGCCGGACTACGTCCTCGTCCTCCCGTGGAACCTGCGGGCCGAACTCGTCGAGCAACTCGCCTTCGTGCACGAGTGGGGCGGCCGGCTGGTCTTCCCCATCCCGGAACTGAGCATCGTCGAGGCCGCGAAAGAGGTCACAGCATGAAGGTCGTCCTGTTCTGCGGCGGTTACGGGATGCGGATGCGCAACGGAACCTCCGACGACGTGCCCAAACCGATGGCGATGGTCGGCCCGCGACCGCTGATCTGGCACGTCATGCGCTACTACGCGTACTTCGGGCACACCGAGTTCATCCTGTGCCTCGGATACGGGGCCCACCACATCAAGGACTTCTTCCTCAACTACGAGGAGACGACGTCCAACGACTTCGTCCTGCGCGGCGGGAAGACCGAACTGCTCTCCACCGACATCGCCGACTGGACGATCACCTTCGCCCAGACCGGCATCGAGTCACCCATCGGGGAGCGGCTGCGCCGGGTACGGCACCGCCTGGACGGCGACGAGATGTTCCTCGCCAACTACGCCGACGTGCTCACCGACGCCCCGCTGCCGGAGATGATCGACAAGTTCGCCGCGCGCGACGCCGGGGCGTCGATGATGGTGGTGCCGCCGCAGTCATCGTTCCACTGCGTGGAGCTGGGCGAGGACGGCCTGGTGGGCGGCATCACCGCGGTGAGCGAACTGCCCCTGTGGGAGAACGGCGGCTACTTCGTACTCCGCCAGGAGATCTTCGACCACATACCGGAGAACGGCGACCTGGTCGCCGACGGCTGCGCCCAACTCGCCAAGCGGGGACGGCTGGTGGCGCACCAGCACCGCGGCTTCTGGAAGCCGACCGACACCGTGAAGGAGCGGGCCGCGCTCGACGACGCCTACGCGAAGGGCGACCGTCCGTGGGCCGTGTGGGAGCGGGACACCGCCGGAGCCAGAGCGTGATCCGGCTCGGGGCCGGACCCCTGGACCGGATCGTCGCGGTGGGCGCCCACTGCGACGACATCGCCATCGGCGCCGGCGGCACGCTGCTGACGCTGTGCCGGGCCCGGCCCGGTGTCCGGGTCGACGCGCTGGTGCTCTCCGGCGGCGGCAGCGAGCGCGAGCAGGAGGAGCAGGCCGCCCTTGCGGCCTTCTGCCCCGGTGCCGACCTGCGGCTGACCGTGCTCAAGCTGCCGGACGGAAGGCTGCCCGCGCACTGGGAGGAGGCCAAGGCCGCGGTCGAGGAACTGCGCGAGCGGACCGACCCGGATCTGATCCTCGCCCCGCGCACCGACGACGCGCACCAGGACCACCGCGGCCTGGCGCAGTTGCTGCCCACCGCCTTCCGCGACCACCTCGTGCTCGGCTACGAGATCGTCAAGTGGGACGGCGACCTCGGCCGGCCGTCGGCGTACCAGCCGCTGGAGCCGGAGACCGCCGAACAGAAGGTGCGGCTGCTGCAGGAGCACTACCCCTCGCAGCGGCACCGGCCCTGGTACGACCGGGAGGCCTTCCTGGGCCTCGCCCGGATCCGCGGCATCGAATGCCACGCGCGCTACGCCGAGGCGTTCGCCGTCACCAAACTCACGCTCAACCTGGGGGGTTGAACCACCTTGCGCGTACTACTGACCGGACACCAGGGCTATCTGGGCACCGTCATGGCCCCGGTCCTCAAGGCCGCCGGGCACGAGGTCGTCGGCCTCGACTCCGGCCTGTTCGCCGACTGCGTCCTCGGCCCGCAGCCCGATGACCCGCAGGGGTACCAGGTCGACCTGCGCGACGTCACCGCCGAGCACGTGGCCGGGGTGGACGCCGTGATCCACCTCGCCGCGCTCTCCAACGACCCGCTCGGCTCGCTGGCGCCGGAACTCACCTACGACATCAACCACCACGCGTCCGTCCGGCTGGCGCAGCTGGCCCGCGACGCCGGCGTGCGGCGCTTCCTGTACGCGTCGACCTGCTCGGTCTACGGCGCCGCCGGCGACCCCGACTTGTCGAACTTGGTGACCGAGGACGCCCCGCTGCGCCCGGTGACCCCGTACGCGGAGTCGAAGGTCCGGGTGGAGGACGACCTGCACGCGCTGGCCGACGACGACTTCACCCCGGTCTTCATGCGCAACGCCACCGCCTTCGGCTACTCGCCCCGGCTGCGCGCCGACATCGTGCTGAACAACCTCGTGGGCCACGCGCTGCTTTCCGGCGAGGTGCTGGTGCTCTCCGACGGCACCCCCTGGCGCCCGCTGGTGCACGCCGCCGACATCGCGCGGGCCTTCACGGCCGCGCTGACCGCGCCGCGCGAGGCGGTGCACGACCGGGCGTTCAACATCGGCAGCGAGGTCAACAACGTCACGGTCGCCGAGATCGCCGAGCAGGTCGCCGAGGCGGTGACCGGCTCCAAGGTGGTGATCACCGGGGAGACCGGCGCCGACCCGCGGTCCTACCGGGTGGACTTCTCCCGGTTCCGGGCCGCGATCCCCGGCTTCGACTGCGAATGGACGGTGAAGCGCGGCGCGCTCGAACTCGCCGACGCCTACCGGAAGTTCGACCTCACCCGGGAGGCCTTCGAGCAGCGCTTCACCCGGCTCGCCGTGCTGCGCGCGGCCTCCGAGGCCGGCACCGTCGACGACACCCTCAGGTGGCGCCGGTGACCGACGTGAGCGAGGAGATGTACGCGCTGGTGGAGCGGATGTACCCGCTCTGCCGGAGCATCACCGGCGACGGCGTGCGCGCCACCCTGGACATCGTCGGCGAGTACATCCCACTGCAGGTGCACGAGGTACCGACCGGGACGCAGGTGCTCGACTGGACGGTGCCGCAGGAGTGGAACATCCGGGACGCGTACATCGCCGACAGCGCGGGCAACCGCGTCGTCGACTTCGCCGCGTCCAGCCTGCACGTGCTCGGCTACAGCGTCCCGGTGTCGGCGACCATGCCCCTCGCCGAGCTGCGCGGCCACCTGCACACCCTGCCCGACCACCCGTCCTGGGTGCCGTACCGCACCAGCTACTACAAGCCGGACTGGGGGTTCTGCCTGGCCCAGGAGACCCTGGACGCCATGCCCGACGGCGAGTACGAGGTCCGCATCGACTCCACCCTCGCCGACGGCCACCTCACCTACGCCGAGTACGTGGTCCCCGGCCAGGTCCCCGACGAGGTCATCGTCTCCTGCCACGTCTGCCACCCGTCGCTGGCCAACGACAACCTGGCCGGCATCGCGGTGGCGACGTACCTGGCCCGCGCCCTTGCCGAACAACCGACGTACTACACCTACCGGTTCCTGTTCGCCCCCGGCACCATCGGGGCGATCACCTGGCTGGCCCGCAACGCGGAGCGGGTGGACCGGGTCAGGCACGGCCTCGTCCTCGCCTGCGCCGGCGACCCGGGCCAAGTGACGTACAAGCAGAGCCGGCGCGGCGACGCGGAGATCGACCGGGTGCTCCAGCATGTCCTGACCGCGTCCGAACGCCCGCACCGCATCACCGAGTTCACCCCGTACGGCTACGACGAGCGGCAGTTCTGCTCACCCGGGTTCAACCTGGGCGTCGGCTCGCTCACCCGGACCCCGTACGCCGGCTACCCCGAGTACCACACCTCGGCGGACAACCTGGACTTCGTCTCCCCGGCGGCGATGGCGGACACCCTCGCCGTCTGCCGCGAGGCGTTCGCCGTCCTCGACCGCAACCGGCGGTACGTCAACCTCAGTCCCTACGGCGAACCGCAACTGGGCCGGCGCGGGCTGTACGACGCGCTCGGCGGCCGCAGCGACACCAAGCAGGCCCAGATGGCCATGCTCTGGGTGCTCAACCTCTCCGACGGCGAGCACAGCCTGCTGGACGTCGCCGAGCGGTCCGGGCTCCCGTTCGACACCGTCGCCGCCGCGGCCGATGCGCTGCGCGGCGCCGACCTGGTCAAGGAATGACGCCCATGACCACCCAGGGGGAGAAGACGACAGCACCGGCCGGGTCCGCCAAGCGGGCCCTCGTCGGCCGGCTGTCGTGGGGGCTCGCCGACCAGGCGGCCTCCAGCATCAGCAACTTCGCGGTGGGCCTCTACGTGGCCCGCTCGCTGGGAGTGACCGCGTTCGGTGTCTTCAGCCTGGCCTGGGTGACGTACGGCGTGGTGCTCAACGTCTCCCGGGGCCTGGCCACCGACCCGCTCGTGGTGCGCTTCAGCGGCGTGCCGGACGCGTCCTGGCGCGGGGCGGTGGCCCGCTCGACGGGTACCGCCCTCGGCGTCGGCGCGGCCCTCGGCGTGGTGTGTCTGGCGGCCGGGCTCGGCCTCGGCGGCCGCGTGGGGCCCGCGTTCACCGCCCTCGCCGTCATGCTGCCGGGCCTGCTGCTCCAGGACGCCTGGCGGTTCTCGTTCTTCGCCGCCGGCGCGGGGCGGAAGGCGTTCGTCAACGACGTCGTGTGGGGCATCGCGCTCGTCCCCGCCTTGGTGGTCGCGGCCCACGTGGACACGGTGGCCGCGTTCGTCCTCGCCTGGGGCGGGTCGGCCACGGTGGCGGCGGGATACGGCTACCTCCAGTCCGGCATCCGGCCCCGGTCGGCCGAGGCACGCGGCTGGCTGCGCGAGCAGCGCGATCTCGGCTACCGGTACCTGGTCGAGAACGTCAGCCTCAGCGGCGCCAGCCAGGTGCGGGCGTACGGGCTCGGCGTGATCGTCGGGGTGAGCGCGGTGGGCGCGGTGCGGGGCGCCGAGCTCCTGATGGGCCCGTTCCTCGCCGTGCTGATGGGGCTCTCGCTGGTCACCGTCCCGGAGGCGGCCCGGGTGCTGCGGCAGGCCCCGCACCAACTGGGCAGGTTCTGCCTCCTCCTCGGCGGCGGCCAGGCCGCCGGAGCGCTGCTCTGGGGCTCGGCGCTGCTGCTGATGCCGGACCGGCTCGGTGACCTGGCGCTCGGCGACGTCTGGCACTCCTCCTCGCACCTCATCGTGCAGATCACCCTGAGCGTCGCGGGAGCGGGCCTCGGCACCGGCGCGGCGGCCGGGCTGCGCGCGCTCGGCGCGGCCCGGCGCAGCCTGCGCTGCCAGTTGTTCGCCTCCGCCTGCTATGTCGGCGGCGGTCTCGGCGGAGCGGCCGTCGCCGGCACGGCCGGTTCGGCCTGGGGCGTCGCCGCCGCGACCCTCAGCGGCTCGGCCGTGTGGTGGCTGCAGTTGCGGTCCGCCCTGCGCGAGCGCCACCGCCATCCCATCCCCGAAGTGAGGACCGCATGACCGACCGACCCAGGCTGAGCATCGGCCTGCCCGTGTACAACGGCGAGGAGTACCTGGCCGAGTCGTTCGACGCCCTCCTTGGCCAGACCTACGAGGACTTCGAACTGGTCGTCTCCGACAACGCCTCGACCGACGGGACCGAGGACATCTGCCGCAAGTATGCCGCGCAGGACTCCCGCATCCGCTACCTCCGGCTGCCCCGGAACATCGGCGCCACACCGAACCACAACCGGGTGTTCGCGGAGTCCCGGGGTGAGCTGTTCAAGTGGGCCTCGCACGACGACCTCTACGGCCGCGACCTGATCCGGCGCTGCGTGGAGGCGCTGGACGAGCGGCCGGACGTGATCCTCGCACACACCGACCAGGCGGTCATCGACGGCGACGGCCAGGTGACGGTCCCCTACGAGTACACGCTCGCCACCGGCTCGCCGCACGCGCCGGAGCGCTTCCGCAGCCTGCTGTTCGAGCCGGGCGGCGACGACTTCTACGGGGTGATGCGGGCCGACATGCTGCGCCGGGTGAGGCCGATGGACAGCTACCACCACGCGGACCGCACGTTCGTCGCCGAGATCACCCTGCACGGGCGCTTCCACCAGGTGCCGGAGCTGCTGTACTTCCGCCGCGACCACCCCACCCGCGCCGAGCGGGCGAACCCGTCCAAGCGCTCCCGGTGCGTCAACCTGGACCCGCGCCGGGCAGGCCTGCTGCACCCGACGCCCCGGCTGCTCGCCGAGTACGTCTGGGGCTTCGCCTCGGCGATCCGGCGGGCGCCGCTGTCCCCGGCCGACCGGCGCGCCTGCTACGGCCACCTGGCATCGTGGATGACCAGCAGGGTCCGGCCGGGCGCCGGCGAGCGGGTCGAGGACCGCGCCCCGGTCGACCCGGCCCAGCTCACGGTCTCCGTCGACGCCCTGGTCGCCGGCCGTGAGGGGAGGCGGCGATGACGTCCGCGGACAAGAAGCCGGTGCGCGTCGGGGTGTTCGGCCTGCTCGGCTCCGGCAACCTCGGCAACGACGGGTCACTGGAGGCCGTCCTCGGCTACCTCCGCGCCGAGCACCCGGAGGCGGTCGTGGACGCGCTGTGCGGCGGGCCCGAGGCCGTGACGGCCCGGTTCGGGATCCCCGCCACCCGGATGCACTGGAACCGCGCGGAGTACCGGACCGCCTCACGCGTGGGCGCGATCGCCTCGAAGGGACTCGGCAAACTCGTCGACGTCTTCCGCACCGCCGCCTGGGTGCGCCGGCACGACGTGGTGATCGTCCCGGGCATGGGCGTCCTGGAGGCCACCCTGCCGCTGCGGCCCTGGGGCTTCCCGTACTCGCTCTTCCTGCTCTGTGCGAGCGGCCGGCTGCTGGGCACCCGGGTCGCGCTGGTCAGCGTCGGCGCCGCCGAGATCCGCAACCGGCCCACCCGGGCCCTGGTGCGCTGGTCGGCGCGGTTCGCCGCGTACCGGTCCTACCGGGACGCCCAGTCCCGGGACGCGATGCGGGCGATGGGCGTGGACACCACGCACGACGAGGTCTACCCGGACCTCGCCTTCTCCCTGCCGACACCGCCGACGAGCGCGCCCTCGGGCTCACCGGGCCCGGTCTGCCTCGGAGTCATGGACTTCCACGGCGGCAACGACGACCGCGCCCGCGCCGAGGAGATCCACCGGCGCTACCTCGACGGGACGATCCGGTTCGTCCGCGTGCTGGTCGAGGAGGGCAGGCCGGTCCGGCTGCTCACCGGCGACGACTGCGACGAGGCGGTGGTCGCCGCGATCCTCGACGCGGTGGACTCATCGCTGGTCACCGCCGCCGAACCGGCCTCACTGGCCGACCTGATGAAGGAGATGGCGGCCGCCGACTCCGTCGTGGCGGTCCGGTACCACAACCTGATCTGCGCGCTGAAGACCGGAACACCGGTGCTCGCCCTCTGCTACGCGGCGAAGAGTGACGCCCTCATGGCCCGGATGGGCCTCGGCGCGTACTGCCATCCGGCCCGCGAGGTCGACGCCGACCGGCTCCTTGAACAGTTCCGGGCGCTGGAGAAGAACTCCGCCGACCTGCGCCAGACCCTCGCCGAGCGGAACCTGGACGCGGCCCGGCAACTCGACGAGCAGTTCGCCGCCTTGACCGCGACCCTGTTTCCGGCCACCGACCCCACCCACGCCCACTCGCACGTCCACGCCCGGCAGGAGTCTCCATGAAAGCGACCGAAGTCCCGGAGATCGCGGGCGCGTTCCTGTTCGAGCCGACGCCCTACGCCGACGAACGCGGCTTCTTCTGCCGCACCTTCGACGCCGACGTGGTCCGCTCGGTGGGCCTCGACCCGCACGCCTTCGTCCAGGACAGCGTCTCCCGCTCGGTCCGGGGCGTGCTGCGCGGCCTGCACCTGCGCTCCGGCGCCGGCGAGGCCAAGCTGGTGCGGTGCTCGTACGGGAGGATCTTCGACGTCGTCGTGGACCTGCGGCCGGATTCTCCCACCTTCCGCAACTGGGCCTCCTTTGAACTTTCAGGAGAAACACAACCAACTCTTTACATTCCCGCGGGATGCGCGCACGGTTTTCAGGCAGTGACCGACACCGCCGACACCTCGTACCGCATCGACCGACCGCACGATCCGGCCGAGGACGTGACCATCGCCTTCGACGACCCGGAGCTGGCCATTCCCTGGCCGCTGCCGGTCGCACTGATGTCCCGACGGGACCGAGAGGCGCCGAGTCTCGCCGAGGTCCTGAAGCACAGAGAGAGTTGAGGTCCTCGTGGACACCGAAGAGCTCCACCTGCCCCTGTCGCGGACAGCCAACGAGCGGCTGCACGCCATGATCCCCGGGGGCGCTCACACCTATGCCAAGGGCGACGACCAGTACCCCGAGAACCTGGCCCCGGTCATCAGCCACGGCAGCGGTGCCCACGTGTGGGACGTCGACGGCAACCGCTACATCGAGTACGGCTCCGGCCTGCGGTCGGTCAGCCTCGGCCACGCCCACCCGCGCGTGGTCGAGGCGGTACGGCGGGAACTGGGCCGCGGCAGCAACTTCGTCCGGCCGTCCATCGTGGAGGTCGAGGCCGCGGAACGCTTCCTGGCCACCGTGCCGACCGCCGAGATGGTGAAGTTCGCGAAGAACGGCTCCGACGCCACCACCGCCGCGGTGCGCCTCGCCCGCGCCGCCACCGGCCGCGCGCGGGTGGCCATCTGCGCCGACCATCCGTTCTTCTCCGTCGACGACTGGTTCATCGGCACCACACCGATGTCCGCCGGCATCCCGGCGGCGACCAACGAGCTCACCGTGGCGTTCCCCTACGGAGACCTGGCCGCCACGGAGGAACTGCTCAGCCGGTACCCGGACGAGATCGCCTGCCTGATCCTGGAGCCCGCCACCCACACCGAGCCGCCGCCCGGATACCTCGCCGGCCTGCGCGAGCTGGCCGACCGGCACGGCTGCGTCCTGGTCTTCGACGAGATGATCACCGGCTTCCGCTGGTCCGAGGCGGGCGCCCAGGGCCTGTACGGCGTCGTCCCCGACCTCTCCACGTTCGGCAAGGCGCTGGGCAACGGATTCGCCGTCTCGGCTTTGGCGGGACGACGCGACCTCATGGAACGGGGCGGACTGCGCGATTCCGGTGACCGGGTGTTCCTGCTGTCCACCACGCACGGTGCGGAGACGCACTCCCTGGCAGCCGCGATGGCCGTGCAGGCCACCTACGTCGAGGAGGGCGTCACCGCGCGGCTGCACGCCCTCGGCGAGCGGCTGGCCGCCGGTGTCCGCAACGCCGCGGCCGCCATGGGCGTCGGTGACCACGTCGTCGTCCGGGGCCGGGCCAGCAACCTGGTCTTCGCCACCCTCGACGGGAACCTGCAGCCGTCGCAGCGGTACCGCACCCTGTTCCTGCGCCGGCTCCTCGCGGGCGGGGTGCTCGCCCCGTCCTTCGTGGTGAGCAGCGCACTCGACGACGCGGACATCGACCGCACCGTCGACGTGGTGGCCGACGCATGTGCGGTGTACCGGCAGGCACTGGACGCCGACGACCCCACCCCGTGGCTGGCCGGGCGGGCGGTGAAGCCCGTGTTCCGCCGTCTCGCGTGACGTGACGTGACGTCAGCGGCGCGGACGCCGGCCCGCGTCGGTGGTCCGCGCGGTGAGCTGGTCGGCCGTCCGGTCGACCAGCCACGCCGTCACCGGTATCACCGCCAGCGCGGTGCACCAGCCGCCGAGGGCGTCGGTCGGGTAGTGCGCGCCGAGCCCGACCTCCGCCCAGCCCATGACCGTGCCGGCGACCAGTGCCGCGGCGATCACGAGTGACATGCCGGCCGTCCTGCCGAGGCCGAGCCGGCCGGTCGCGAGCAGCGCCGCCATGAGGGCGAGCGCGGTGAAGAAGGCGGTGTGCCCGCTCGGGTAGGACAGGTTGCCGGGGCCGTGGATGGTGCGTCCCACCAGGTGCTTGAGGAGTGTGGTCGTCCCCACGGTGAGGCCGGCCCCGGCCACGACGAGCACCGCCGCGCGGGGCCGCCGCAGCAGCAGACAGCCCGCCACGCAGGCCGCGACCACCATCGCCGATCCCGCGGGTTCCCCCAGGAAGTCCAGGACCAGGGCGACGTTCCGCCAGGGCGGCCGCACGCTGTCCGCCGTCGGCGGGAAGATCCAGCTGTCCACCCTGCCGGGCTCGCCGTGGCCGGCGTACCGGACCCCGAGCACCACGACCACCAGCGTGGCGAGCGCTGCGACGAGTCCGAGCCACGCGCGCAGCGCCGCGGGCAGCACCGCGCGCGCCGTGAACTGGCCCGGGCCGACTTCCAGGTCCGCTCCTGCCAGGCGATCCAACGCGAGCCCCCCTCGTGTCCGCCCCCAGCCTCTGATCGCCACCCTAACCGCTTGCGGGTGGTCCGGGTGGTCCGGGAAGCGGCCGGAGGGACCGACGCGAGGTTCCGGAAGCTAGAGGAACGGCGTTCCGGCGTCGAGTCCCGACAGCACCCTGCCGTACAGCTCCAGGTTGGCGGTCGGGTTGACGAACGAGTGCAGGCTCAGGGCGTTCAGGTCCCGCACGATCCGCTGGACCGGCACCTCCCGGTGCAGGGACGAGGCACCCGAAGCGGACCCGATCAGGTCGGCGGCCTCCTTGCACATCCGCACCAGATACCCGCACTGTGCCCTGATCCGGGCCCGCTCCTGCGTCGTGTACGGCTCTCCGCCGGCCGCCTTGGATTCGATCAGCGCCACGAAGTCGGCGGCGAGCAGTTCGGCGGAGGAGATCTTCATCGAGGCCTCGGCGAACTGGAGATGCGTCACCGGGGCTTCGTGCTGGCGCTCGTAGAAGGTGTACGTGATGCCCCGCCGATGGATGCTCTCGCCGAACTCCGCCAGAGCCGCCCGTGCCAGACCGAGGGCGTTCGCGGCCGTCCAGGCACAGAACAACAGGAGCACCGGCATGCGGTAGAAGGGGTCGGCGCTGTTGCGCTGCGACGGAAACGTGCCCGCCAGCAACGGCCCTATCGGCAGGACGCGACGGGCGGGCACGTGAACGTCCTGGGCGACGACGGTGTTGCTGCCGCTTCCGGCCAGACCGGAGACGTCCCAGTCGTCCAGCACCTTGAGGTCTGCCATGGGGATCGCCAGCCACAGCATCTCCGGCGGGCCGTCCCCCGTGTCGGCCAGCGCGGTCAGCAGATGCCAGTCGGCGTCCTGACAGCCGGTCGCGAAGGGAGACTTCCCGCTCACCGCATAACCGCCGTCCACCGCAACGGCTTTCGAGCCCGGGACGAGAGTGCCACCGACCCGTACCTCGGGTCCGGTGAAGATCTCGTCCTGGGCCTCGTCGGGGAACAGGGCCGCGATGAACGCACACCCGGCCTGGATCAACGCCATGAACCCGGCCGACCCGCACGCGGCGGACACCTCGCTCAGCGCGTCGACCTGAGTCCGCAACGAGGTCTGGTAACCCCCGTAGTGGCGGGGGACGTTCATACGGTGGATCCCGGCGTCCGTGAGAGCCTCGACGACCTCGCCGGTCACCCGTCGCCGCTGCTCCGCGCGCAGGGCGTGCGAGCGGATGAGCGGCCGGAGCTCGCGTACGCGCTCGACGAGGTCGGTGTCCGATCGGGATGCTGACGAACCGGCCAAGGGTCGACCTCCGGTCTCGGGACGCAGGGGAACCCTCACCGTCGCGCCGTTCCCGTCTACTGTCAACGGCCCCTCGACGTAACGAAGTTGATCCGGACTCCGCCCTGTCGAGGCGGGCGGTCAGCCGCGTGCCGGGGGTGTGTAGAAGCCGCCGACGGAGGTCCAGACGCCGTTCTTCACCACTACCTTCTGCACGCTCCGCGTGCCCAGGTGACTGCTCGCGCTGAAGCTCATGACCGGCGACACTCCCGGGTCCACCTTCGTCGCCTTCTGGTAGGCGGCGGTGAGGGACCGGGCCGTGACCGGGCCCTTGACGGTCTTCGCGATCTCGGCGAAGACCCTGGCGTTGCTCCAGCCCCACAGGGCGAGGAAGCCGGCGGTCTGGCCGGGCTCGTACTTGGCCATCGCGGTCCGGAACTCCTTCACCGCGGGGTCGTCGTCCGAGGGCGCCTTGACCAGCTGGACGGCCTTGAGACCCTCGGCGGCGTCCTTGGCCAGGGCGATCGTCGACTCCGCGGCCACCGGGGCGTAGGCGTAGGTGGGCAGGGAGAGGCCCTGCAGCCTGGCCTCCTTGAGGAAGGCGGCCGCCTCGGGCGAGGTGAGGATCAGGATGACCGCCTGCGGCTTCGCCGACTTCACCTTGCTGATCACCGGGGTGTAGTCGGTGGTCTGGTACTTGACCGGCAGCCGGTCGACCTCGACCGAGGGGTCCACCTTCTTCGCGACGGGCGCCACCTGCTCGGCCACGTTCACGAACGCGGCCGGGTCGCTGTGCACGACGAGGATCTTCCGCGCGCCGTCCTGCACCGCCCACGCGGCGACGGCCGCGGCCTGGTCCTCGTAGAGGGTCTGGGTGCCGAACAGGCCGGCGCGCGGCGGCTTGTACCAGTTCTCGGCGCCGCCCACCTCGTTGAGGACCGGCACCTTGGACTGGTTGAGGACGAACGGGAAGGCCGCCTCCGCCTGTGAGGTGCCGTTCGCGTTGACGATGGCCACGACCTTGTCCTGGCCGACGAGTTCACGGGCGATCTGTACGGTCTGCTGCGGATCGGCCGCGTTGTCCTTGACGGTCCACTCCACCTTGCGGCCGTTGATGCCCCCTTGGGCGTTGAGCATCTTGAAGTACGCGTCGGCACCCACCTTCTCGGCCACGCCGTACGTGGCGGTGGAGCCCGTGAGGGGCAGCCACGCGCCGATGTGGATCTCGGAGGAGTTGCCACCCGCCGACGCCGAGTCCTGACCGGCGCACGCGCTTGCGGTCAGTGCCAGCACGGCGAGAACGGCTGTCGTTCCCGCCACGCGGCGGGATCTGCTGATTGTCCGGAACACGGTCCACCTCGTTCACAAAGGTCGCAATGGTCACACGGGGTTTCACTTCACTTGGGGGACCGGGCGGTGGCCGCCGCGGTCGTGGCGGGCACCAGGCCGCCGCTGAAATACGCCGATTCCGCCAGGGCCGCGAACTCCGGATCGCCCGGCCGTCCCCGAGCGGCGACGACGCCCTCGTGCAGGACGGCCACCTCGTGGCAGACGGCCATGGCCCGGCTGAGCGACTGCTCCAGGAGCACCACCGTCAGGCCCTCGTGGGTCAGCCCGATCAGCCGGTCGTAGACCTCGTCCACCAGGGCGGGGGCCAGCCCGAGAGCCGGTTCGTCGACGATCAGGACGTCCGGCCGGACGATCAGCGCGCGGGCGATGGCGAGCATCTGCTGTTCGCCGCCCGACAGCCCGGCGGCCGGGACGGACATCCGGTCCCGCAGCCGGGGCGGCAGCCACTGGACGGTCTCCTCCAGCCGTTCGCGCAGTGCCGCACCGGTGATGCCGGCCGCGTACGCCGCGACCTCCAGGTTCTCGCGCAGCGACAGCGTCCTGAACAGTCCGCGGCCTTCGGGCGCGAGGCTGGTGCGGACGGCGCCGTCCGACTCCCGGGCGCCGTGGGCGGGCCGGAGCGAGCCGTGCAGGATGCCGGCGAGGGTGCTCTTGCCCGCACCGTTGGCCCCCGCTACACCGAGCACGCTCCCTTCCCGGACGTCGAGATCCACGTCCCGCAGGGCGACCACACCGCCGTACGCATGACCTGTCCCGCGCAGCCGGATCAGGCTCCGTTCGCCCACGGTGTCGGGCAGCCGCGCCCGGTTGCCGACCGTTCCCAGGTAGGACGACCGCACCTTCGGATCCTGGAGCACGGTGTCCGGGGTGCCGTCGCCGATGGTGCGGCCGAAGTCGAACGCGAGCACCCGGTGGGCGACGGAGAAGAGGTCGTCGAGGACGTGGTCGATGACGACCACGGCGGTGCCGTCCGCGTTGAGACGGCGGATGTGCCCGGCCAGCAACGCCCGTTCGCTCGCGTCGAGTCCGCCGAAGGGCTCGTCCAGGATCAGCAGCCGCGGCCTCTCGGCCATCGCCCGCGCGAGATCGAGGCGCTTCTGCAGGCCGAAGGGCAGCTCCGTGGGGCGACGGTCGGCCACGTCCGCGAGGCCCACGGAGTGCAGCAGTTGCGCCACGGCGTCCCGGTCGCCGGCCCTGACCCGGCGGCGGGTGCACAACACGTTCTCGGCGACGGTGAGTTCGGAGAACACCTCCGCGTGCTGGAAGGTACGGCCGATCCCCAGTCGGCGACGCGCGGTCGCCCTGGCCCTCAGCAGCGGCCGGCCGGCGAAGTCGGCCGACCCGCTCACGCGTCCGCTGCCGGTCAGCCCGGACAGCACGTTCAACAGCGTCGTCTTCCCTGCCCCATTGGGCCCTATGACGGCCAGGATCTCGTCCTGCCGCACGGACAGCGAGGCATCCTCCAGGGCCTTGAGGCCACCGTAGGAGACGGACACGTGCTCCAGATGGAGGAGGGCCGGACCGTCGGATGCGGGGGCGGGTTCGGGGACCGGAGCGGACGACTCGGTGACCGGAGCGGACGGCTCGGGGGACGGCGGGTGCCCTGCCTCCGGCCTTCGCGGCACGCGCCTCAGGACCCGTCGCGCCGGCCCGGCGAGGAACGGCACGACTCCTCCGGGCAGGAAGAGAAGGATCGCGATCAGCACGAGGCCCTGCACCACCGGCTGGGGCATCCCCACGGTGGAGGAGAGCGAGGGGCTCCAGGTCAGATAGATGCCGCCGGCCACGGCGCCGAGGACCGAGCCGACCCCGCCGAGCACGCACGCCGCGATCAGGGAGATGCCGAAGGAGAGCGAGAACGGGTCCGGGCTGACGAACCCGGTGATCAGACCGAGCAGCACGCCGGCGAAGCTCGTGGACGCGCCGCTCACCGCGAACGACAGCGAGGACTGGGCCTCCGGTGCGATACCCACCGTACGGGCCGCCATGGGATGCGACTTGGCGGCCACCAGCCGCATCCGCAGCGCGGAGACGCGGGCCGGCACGGCCAGGGCGAGGACCACGGCCGCCGCGCCCACCGCGAGGTACTGGGCCTCGGTGCCGCCGCCCGGGAACGTGCCGAGGCCGACGGCGCTGCGCAACTGGAGCACGGGAACTCCCTGGTCGCCCCCTGTCACACTGCTCCACCGGTTGACCAGTTCCAGGGTGACCGTGGTGAAGGCGAGGGTCAGCAGGGCGATGTAGAGCACCGAGAACCGGGCACCCGCGTACCCGAGGAAGGCGCCCAGGGCGGCGCCGGCCGCGACCGCCCCCAGCACCACCGCCTCCAGGGCCCAGCCGTGCGCGCTGCCGTACGCGGCGAAGTAGGCGCCGATGGCGAAGAACGCGGGATGGCCGACCGACCAGATGCCGGACCAGCCGGCGAGCAGACCGACCGACAGCACGGCGATCGTGTACACGGCCGCCAGCGCCACCGAGTACATCTGGTAGGCCGGGATCGCGCCGGCCGCCATGAACACCATGAGCACCGCGCCGGCGGCCGGTCCCAGGGCGGCCCTCGCCAGGACGGAACGGTTGAAGACCATGGATGCGACCCCTCAGACGCGCTGGAAGGTGCGGGTGCCGAACAGGCCCTGGGGGCGGATCAGCAGCACCAGCACGGTGAACGAGAACACGAACGTGTCGCGGAAGCTGGCGGAGACGTAGTTCGCCGCCAGGTTGTCCAGGACACCGATGGCCAGCCCGCCGACGACGGCGCCGTACATGCTGGTCAGACCGCCCAGGAAGATCCCGGCGAAGGCCCGGAACAGCGGTGCGGTGAGCGCGGTGGTCGCAAGGCCCGAGCGCGGTGCGTACAGACACGCGGCGAGCGCCGCGAGCCCGAGGCCGAGGGCCCAGGAGATCCGGGCGAGACGCTGGGCGCCGAGGCCGACGACCCGCGCCGTCCCCGGCGACTCGGCCACGGCCCGCATCGCCGAACCGAGCGTGGTGCGGGCGAACAGATAACCCACCAGCGCCATCGCCACCGCGGCGACACCGATCGTCACCAGGCTCTGGACCGGCAGGGCCGCGCCCGACCAACGCACCGTGCCGTCCACCAGGCTGGGGAAGTCCCGGGGCTGTTCGCCCCAGACGGATCCGGCCAGGTTCTCGGCGATCAGCGAGACTCCCATGGTCACGACCAGCGCGGAGAACAGCTGTCCCTGACCCAGTGGGCGGATCACGGTCTCGCGCACCAGCAGGCCCGCCGCGACGGTGACCGCGATGGCGGCGAGGAGGCCGAACACCGTCGCCACCCCGCGGTCGTGGAGCGAGACCGCGACATACAGGCCCAGCGTCGCGAGCGACGCCATCGCGAAGTTCACGACATCCGTGGCCCGGTAGATGATGACCAGCCCGAGGCCCATGAGGCCGTACACGGCTCCACTCGCCACACCGCTGACCAGGACAAGCAGGAACTGGCTCACAGTCCCTCCCTCGGGGAAGAGCGCGTTTCACGCCATGCGTGCGGGATTCACGGGCACGGCAGGCGGCGTTAAATCAAAGTGAACTCAATTCAGTACGCTAGGCACTGCGGTGCCGGACGGGCAAGACTCGTGCACGGGATTTGTGCCGAGCCCGCCCGCGCCGTCTCAGCGGCCGTCGGCCGTGGGCTTCCCGGCGAGCGCGGTACGAGCCGCCGCCAGCCCGAAGACCAGGGCGGGGGCGAGGCCGCCCGCGTAGGCGCGCCGGTACAGCCCGCCCGCGTCCGCGCCGGCCGCGAGCAGCCCCGGGACCGGACCGTCTCCGTCGGCGCCCCCGTCGCCCGGCGCCGACAGGACGCGGGCCCCGGCGTCGACCAGCAGCCCCGCGAAGGTGAACGTGACCGCCGGGGCGGCCTCGATGACGTAGAAGGGCGGTTCGTCCAGCGGGCGGGAGTCCAGCAGACGTTCGGGTGCCGGGGTGCCGCCCGCTGCCGCAACGGCGTTGAACTCCTCGATGCGGTCGCGGATCGCGGCGCCGGGATACCCCCACTCCTCGGGCATCGAGGCGAAGTCCGCCAGGTCGTCCGCCACCGCGCAGCGGGCACCGGCGCGATGGCACAGCTGGAACTTGTCGACGCCGGGGATCCCCTCGACGTACGAGGCGCTGATCCACTCCCGGTGCACGCGTGCGTCCGCGACCAGCAGTCCGCGGGCCCGCGGCCGGTCCAGCAGGGCCATAGCGGTGAGGTGGTCGCCCACCGTCTCGTCGACGAAGCGCTCACCCGTGGTGTCGAACAGCAGGGCGTGCTCGCTGTAGTAGAGCGCGAGGTCGACGAAGCGCGCCGGGTCGGCGAGGGAGACGCCCGCCGGCATCAGATGGCCGTAGAAACCGGCGTCCTTCTTGCCGAACCCCGCCCCCACGGCCCGGCCGAGCGCGAGCCCGTCGCCACGGCTGTGCGGGTTGGCCCGCAGGCCGACGTCCGCGGCCTGCGGGTGGAGGTGCCGGGCACGCAGGCCGGGATCGCCCTGGAAGCCGCCCGTCGCGAGCAGGGTCCAGGTGGCCTCGACGCGGCGCGCCGAGCCGTCCGGCAGCAGGCACTCGGCTCCCGTCACCCTGCCGTTCTCGGTCAGGAGGGTGCGGGTCCAGGTGCCGGTCAGCACCTCCTGGCCCCGGTCCCGGACCAGTCGTTCGCAGGTGTCGAGGTAGTGGTGGGTGTCGACCTGATGCCCGCGGCCGAAGCCGAGAACGGGCACCGGCGGCCGGCACTCCACGCCGAGCGACCGCACCCAGGCCACACCGTCGGCGAACCCGTCGACCAGGGCCGCGGCCAGCTCCGGGTCGCCGTCCGGATTGACCCGGCGCAACTCCTCGACGGTCGGGGCGGTCCAGATGAAACCGGCGAAGCGGGCGGAGCCGCCGAGGCGTTCCGCCTTCTCCACCAGCACCACCGAGCCGCCTTCGGCCGCCACCCGGGCGGCGGCCGAGAGCCCGGCCATGCCGCCACCGATCACCAGCAGATCCACTGTGTCCGCGCCCATGGGCAGCCCACCGCCTTCGCGTCGCTGAATGGGACACGACGCTAATTGAACTCACTTCTGTAGTCGAGAGGTCGGTGTGGATACGCTGCGGCGGCACGGTTTCGGCCGGGCCGACACGTCGGTCGGAAGCCCGGCCGGAAGCCCGGTGGGAACCCGGTCGGGAAGGCGGTCGGGAACCCGGTCGGGAAGGCGGTCGGGAAATCTCAGTCGGGGACGACGACGGCGCGCCCCCGCACCGCGCCCGCCCGCAGCCTCTCGAACGCTTCAAGGGCGCTCGACAGCCCGTACCGCTCCACCTCCACCCGCACGGAACCCTCGCGGGCCAGCGCGACGACCCGTTCGAGTTCGGGCACGGTTCCCCAGAACGGCAGCGAGATCCGCGTCCCGGGCGGGAGCACCCCGGGCTTGCGGACCGTCAGTTCGCCGCCCCCGCTGCCGACCACGGCCAGCTCCCCGCCCGCCCGCAGTACGGCGACGGCGAGCTCCAGACTGGAGCGGCTGCCGACGAAGTCGAGCACGGCCGCGGCTCCGGCCCCGCTGGTCCGGGCCCGCAGGACCTGGGCGGTGTCGGGCCGCGGCAGCGTCCCGAAGTGCGCGCCGCAGGCGTCGGCCAGGGCCAGCGCCTCCTGCCGTACGTCCACGGCCAGCACGTGCGCGGTCGTCGTCGCCCGCAGGATCTGCACCGCGAGGTGGCCCAGCCCCCCGACGCCGAGAACGACCACGCTCGCGCCGTCGGAGAGCGAGTGCCCCACGGCGGTGACGGCGTGGTACGCGGTGAGCCCGGCGTCGGTCAGCGGCGCCGCCCGGACCGCGTCCAGATCGCCCACCGGGACCAGCAGCCGCCCGGACGGGACGAGCAGCGTGTCGGCCATACCGCCGTCGCGGCCCAGTCCCGCCCCGGTCCCGGTCAGCTCCTGGTCGAGAGCCGTTCGCCGGTCGCAGTAGTTCTCCGCGCCCGACGCGCAGTGCGCGCAGCGCCCGCAGCCCCAGGGCCCGTACACGACCACGCGCTCGCCGACGGCCGGACCCACGGCCCGTGGGCCTCGCGCCGCCACCCGGCCGGCGACCTCGTGCCCGAGGGTGAACGGAATCCGGTAGGGGAGACCCCCTGGCGGGCTGTCGATGACATGGAGGTCGGACCGGCACAGCCCGGCCGCCTCGACCCGGACCAGCACTTCCTCGCCCGTGGGCACGGGTCGCGGCAGCTCGGTGAGGACGGCAGGCCCGCCCCACCGTGTCAGCCGGACCGCTCTTGTCCTGCCAGTGGGCACTGCTCCTGCCTTGCCTGTTGACATGACTGAGACGGTAACAAAAATGAAGTCAGTTCAATATCCCGGGAGAGGGGTGACGCTGTGGGTGACGAACGCGGTGGCGGGAGGGCCGGACGCTTCGACGGGCGGGTCGCTCTGGTCACCGGTGCGGGCTCCGGCATCGGAGCGGCGGTCGTCCGGCGGCTGGCCGGACAGGGTGCCGAGGTCTTCGCGGCCGACATCGACGACACCGCGGTCGGGACCGTGACGAAGGAACTGTCCGGCGCGCACGCGCTGACCATGGACGTCGCGGACCGTGCGCAGGTCGACCGGGCGTTCGGGGAGGCGGCCGGGGCGCACGGCCGGCTGGACGTGGTGGTGCACGCGGCCGGTGTCGACGACCCCGTCGCGAAGGAGTGGATCGCCGAGGCGCTGCTCGACGACCGGCCGCCCGAGGTGACCGCGCGGCTGGGCGACGATGCGTGGCGGCGCGTGCTGCGGGTCAATCTCGACGGCACCTTCCATGTGCTGCGCGCCGCACTGCGCGTCATGGTGCCCCGCAGGTCCGGCGCGGTCGTCACCGTCGGCTCCTCCTCGGCCTTCGACACGGTGGCCGGATATCCGCACTACGCGGCGTCGAAGGCGGGCGCGCACGCGCTGAGCCAGGCCGTCGCCAAGGAGGCGATCGCGTTCGGCGTGCGCGTCAACACGGTCGCGCCGGGGCCGACGGAGACGGGCATGGCGGCGCGCACGCCCGCGCCGCTCCGGCGGGGCTTCGCCGACCCGCGGGTCCGGCCGTACGCGACGCCGGAGGAGATCGCCGACATCGCGCTGTTCCTGGCGAGCGAGGATGCGGCGAATCTCGTGGGTGCGGTCCTGCTGGCCAACGGCGGCCGGTTCACGGTGTGAGGGAGGTTCGGATGGTCCGGCTCGATGTCGATCCCGCGCTGCTGCGGGGGACCCCGGAGCAGCACCAACTACGAGCGGTTCTCAGGGATGTGCTCACGGACGCCTGCGGGCCCGGGCGGGTCCGCGAGCAGGCCGCGAGCCCGCGCGGATTCGACCGGGCGCTGTGGGACAGGCTCGCCGGCGAGATCGGCGTGCACGGGCTCGCCGTCCCCGAGGAGTACGGAGGCGCCGGCTACACCTTCGCCGAACTCGCCGTCGCTCTGGAGGAGACGGGACGCGTCCTGTGTCCCGCGCCGCTGCTGCCGACCGTCGTACTGGCCGGGGAGGCCCTGCTGGCGAGCGGCGATCGGCGGGCCTGTGAACGCTGGCTGCCCGGCATCGCCTCCGGCGCCCGCACGGCCACCGTCGCCGGAGTGCTGCACCCCGCTCAGGTGACCGCCGAGCGCGGTCCCGACGGCTGGGTGCTGCGCGGCGAGGCCGACTTCGTGCCCGACGGCGAGGGCGCCGAGCTGCTGTTGGTCGCCGCCCGCGCCCCGGACGGCGCGCGACTGTTCGCCTGCGCCCCGGACGCCGCCACCTGCCGTCGCACGGCGCGCCGCGTGCTCGACCCCACCCGCCGCCAGGCGCACCTCCGCTTCACGGGCGCCGCGGCCGAGCCCGTCGGCGAGCCGGGACAGGCCCCGGCGACAGCCGCCGCCGTACTGGACGCCGGACGGGTGGCGCTGGCCGCCGAGCATGTCGGCGGCAGCGCGCACGCCCTGGACGCCACCCTGGACCACGTGTCCCACCGAACTCAGTTCGGTAGGGCCATCGGCTCGTTCCAGGCGATCAAGCACCGGCTGGCCGACCTCCTCGTCGCGATCGAGGGCGCCCGCTCGGCGTCGTCGTACGCGAGTGCCTGCCTGGCTGTGCGACGGCCGGAGCTGCCCGTCGCCGCGAGCGCCGCGGCGGTCGCCTGCACCCGTGCGTATCGCCTGGCCACCACCGAATACGTCCAGCTCCACGGCGGAATCGGCTTCACCTGGGAGCATCCGGCCCACCTCTACGTGCGTCGCGCCAGGGCCGACGAGGCGCTGTTCGGCGCGGCGGACGACCATGCCCTGCGGCTGGCCGGGCTGCTCGGCCTCGCCGGTCGCAGCGGCTGAGCACGCGCGGTCACTCGCCGGCCGGTCACGTTCCAGACCATTGACAGGGGCATCTACCGCCCCCAAAATCGAACTCAATTCAGTTCAGTTTGGAGGGGCTCATGGCAGTCGAAGACGAGATCCAGTTCGAGCGGGACGGGCAGGTGGCGCGGGTCTGGCTGAACCGCCCGCACAAGAAGAACTGCGTGACCGTGCCGATCCTCAACCGCCTCGACGAGATCATCACCGAGGTCGACGCGGACCCCGAACTGCGCGTGCTGGTGCTGCGCGGTCGCGGCAACACCTTCTGCTCCGGGTTCGACCTGGACAGCCTCAAGGCCGACTTCGTCGGCAGGTCCAACGCGATCGACGTCGCCGTGCTGTCGGCCAAGGTCTGCGACCGGCTGTACTCGATGAAGACCCCGTCGATCGCCGTCCTCGAAGGGCATGTCACCGCCGGCGGCTTCGAGCTGATGATCTCCTGCGACTTCGCGATCGCCGCGGACGACGCCCTGATCGGCGACTTCCACATCCGCCGCGCCCTGTTCGGCGGAGCGGGACCGATCTACCGGGTGCCGCGCATGATCGGCGTCCGCAAGACCAAGGAGCTCATGCTCACCGGCAAGCTGCTCACCGGGGTCGAGGCCGCCGAGTTCGGGCTCATCAACTCCTCGGCGCCCGCGGACAAACTCGACGCCACCGTCGAGGAGTTCGCCGACCAGCTCGTCGACAAGAGCCCGTTCACCATGTGGATCACCAAGATGACCATCGACCGGAGTCTCGACGCGGACATCCAGTCCCTGATGGTCATGGAACACCTCGCCGTCGGCGTGATGCTCAACTCCGAGGACGCGGCGGAGGGCGTGGCGGCCTTCCTGGAGAAGCGGGAGCCGCAGTGGAAGGGCCGCTGAGCGCCGCGGCGGGGACCGGGAGCCTGCTGCGTGGCTCCCGGTGCGCCGGCTGCGCGGTGGCCGCCTACCCGGCCCGCCCCGGGTGCCCGCGCTGCGGGGGGCCGGCCGAACCGGTCCTGCTCTCCGCCACGGGCACGCTGTGGACCTGGACCGTGCAGCGGTACCCGCCCAAGTCGCCGCCGTACGTCCCGCCCGCCGCCGGATTCACCCCCTACACCGTCGGATACGTCGAACTCCCCGAAGGCGTACGGGTGCTGGCCGCCCTCGACATCCGGCCCGAGGACGCCGAGATCGGCATGCCGGTCACGGTGACGGCGGGGGACGGCGTGCCCAGGGGCGTGGGAGCCGTCGTATGAGCGGCGAGGACGTACTCGTCTGCGGTGCCGGGATCACCTCCTTCGCCCGGACGGAGGCGACCGGCCGGGAGCTGGCCGTGCGGGCCGTACGCGCCGCTCTCGAAGACGCCGGACTGCCCTGGTCGCGGGTGCGGGCCGCGTACGGCGGCAGCGACGCCGCCGGCAACGCCGACACACTCGTCTCCGAACTCGGCCTGACCGGGGTGCCGTTCACCAACGTCCGCAACGGCTGCGCGACCGGCGGCAGCGCACTGGTGTCCGCTGTCCACGCGATCCGGTCAGGGGCGGCGGACGTGGCCCTCGCCGTCGGCTTCGACAAACACCCGCGTGGCGCCTTCGACCCACGTCCCGCCGACTGGGGACTCGACGAGGCCTACGGCCGCGACGGGCTGATGGTCACCACCCAGTTCTTCGCCCTGAAGATCCAGCGGTACATGCACGACCACGGCATCAGCCCCCGCACCCTCGCCCTGGTCGCCGAGAAGGCGTACGCCAACGGCGCGCTCAACCCGCTCGCCTGGCGGCGCAAGCCGCTCGACGCCGACGAGATCCTCGCGTCCGGCATGGTCAACGACCCGCTGACCCGCTACATGTTCTGCTCGCCCGGCCAGGGCGCGGTCGCCCTGGTGCTGTGCAGCCGGGCCGTGGCACGCGAACTCGGCGGCACACCGGTCACCCTGCGGGCGGCCGTCGTACGGACCCGCAGGTTCGGCTCCTTCGAGGTGTTCAGCCCCTGGGCGCCGCCCGGGATCCCGACGAGCGTGAGCACCGACGCCGCGCAACAGGCCTTCGAGGAAGCCGGGTTGGGACCGGCCGACATCGAGGTGTGCCAGCTCCAGGACACCGAGAGCGGCGCCGAGGTGATGCACCTGGCCGAGTGCGGGTTCTGCGCACACGGCGAACAGGAGTCGCTCATCCCGTTCGGGGCGACCGGGATCGGCGGCTCACTGCCGGTCAACACCGACGGCGGCTGCATCGCCAACGGTGAACCCGTCGGGGCCTCCGGGCTGCGCCAGGTCCACGAGGTCGTCCAGCAGTTGCGCGGCCGGGCGGGCGAGCGCCAGGTGCCGGGTGATCCGACGGCCGGCTTCACCCACGTGTACGGCGCGCCGGGCGTCAGCGCCTGCACCGTGCTGACCCGCTGACGGCTGACCGCTGTCCGCTGTCTGCTGACCCGATCGCGGAATCGAGAAGAAGAAGGGAGGGCGGAGCACCATGAGCGGCATTCCCGAGCCCGCGGAGTTCCGCGCCGAGGCCCGCAACTGGCTGACCGGTGTGGCGAAGGAACGCACCGCGCAACGGGACTGGGGCCGGGGCGACGACTCGGTTGCGGTCTTCGAGAACCGGACCGAGTCCGAGGAGCGTGCCCACACCGACCTCATACGGCAGTGGGAACGCACCCGGTACGACCACGGCTGGGGCGCCCTCGACTGGCCACCGGAGTACGGGGGCCGCGAACTGCCCTCCTACTACGAGCAGTTGTACCGCGCGGAGGAGGCGGCCTTCGACGTGCCGCGGCGTACCGAGGTCTTCCCGGTCACCCAGCAGCTCGTCGCCCCCGCCGTCCGCGTCTGGGGCACCGACGAACAGAAGCGGCGCTGGCTGCGCCCCATGCTGCGCACCGACGAACTCGCCTGCCAGCTCTTCTCGGAGACCGAGGCCGGTTCCGACCTGGCCGGCGTCCGTACCCGCGCCGTACGGGAAGGCGACGGCTGGGTGGTGCGCGGCCACAAGGTCTGGACGTCCGGCGCCCGGGTCGCCACCTGGGGCGTGGCCGTCTGCCGCACCGACCCCGACGCCCCCAGGCACGCGGGCATCACCGTTTTCCTGGTCCGGATGGACGCGCCCGGCGTGACCGTACGGCCCATCCGCCAGATGACCGGCGGCGCCAGCTTCAACGAGGTCTATCTCGACGACGTGTTCGTGCCCGACACCGACCGGCTCGGTCCGGTCGGTGAGGGCTGGCGGGTCACCCTCACCGTGCTCGCCGCCGAACGCCTCGACTCCGGCGGCCTCGGCCTGGACAACGCCGAACGCGCCCTCGACCTCGCCCGGCGGCTGCCCCGCCCGCTCACCGGCGCAGAACAGCAGCAGGCGGCCGACCTGTACGTCCGCAGCCTCGTCCAACGGCTCACCGGACTCCGGGTGACGGCCGCCCTGGCGGCCGGCCGCGAACCGGGCGCCGAGGCCTCGGTCGGCAAGCTGCACGCCACCGCGACCATGCGCGCCACCACCGATCTCGTCCAGCAGCTCCTCGGACCACGGCTGGCCGCCGACACGGGGGAGTGGGGCACGTTCGCCTGGACCGAGCACCTGCTCGGCGCCCCCGGCTACCGCATCGCCGGCGGCAGCGACGAGATCCAGCGCAACATCCTGGCCGAGCGCGTGCTCCGGCTGCCCAAGGAACCCAAAGGGGTGGGGAGTTGAGTACGTCGACCGAAGTGGCCGAACTCGGCCGCCGGGTCCGCGAGCGGCTCGCCGACCGGCACCCGCACGAGACGCCGGGCGACCTGCGGACGCTGCCCGGCGGACACTCGGGCCTCACCTACTCGCTCACGGCGGGAGCGGTCTCGTACGTCGTGAAGGCGGTGCCACCCGGACAGCGTGCCGTAGGCCGCAACGACGTCCTGCGGCAGGCCCGGATCCTGCGCGCGCTCGCCGGGTCACCGGTGCCCGTCCCGGCCGTCGTGGCCGTGGACGAGAGCGAACCCGCCTGGTTCGCCATGGAGTTCGTGGACGGCGAGGCCGTCGAACCGGTCCTCGACGAGCACGGTCCGGAACCCGCACTGTGCCGGACCCGCATGCTGGCCCTGGCCGACGTGCTGCGGGATCTGCATCGGACCGCCGTCCCGTCGGATCCCGAACCCCTGACCCCGGTCGCGGAGTTGGCGCGATGGAGCCACACCATGCGGGCGGTCCCGCCCGAACTCCGCCCCGGCGCCGAGGAACTGCTGAGCACCCTGGCCGCACACATCCCCGACGGCACGGCACCCACCCTCACCCACGGCGACTTCCGCCTCGGCAACGTCCTGTGCCGCGGGGAACGGCCCACGGCCGTCGTCGACTGGGAGATCTGGGGGTACGGCGATCCGCGCATCGACCTCGCGTGGTTCCTCCTCTTCACCGACCACCGCAACTTCCCCCGCCTCGGCCACCCGGTCCCCGGGCTGCCCACCGAGGAAGAGCTGCTCACCGCCTACCTCGACGGCCGTCCCGAACCACCCGCCCTCGACTGGTTCCGCGCCCTGGCCCGCACCAAGATGGCCGCGATCATGGGTCACAACCTGCGCAGACACCGCGAGGGCAAGCACCACGACCCCGACCAGGAACGGCTGCCCCCGACCATCGCGGCGATGATCCGCACGGCCGGCGACATCCTCGCCCAGCGATCCCGAAGGACCCAACGGTCCCGACGGTCCCCACGGCCTTGAAGGAGCCGCACCATGGATTTCGGACTCTCGCCGAGGGCCGAGGAACTCCGTTCGCGCATGGCCGCGTTCATGGCGGAGTACGTCCTGCCCGCCGAGCCCGTCCACGACCGCCAGCTCGCCGAGGCGGACGACCCGCACCGACTCCCCCCGGTCATGCGGGAGCTGAAGGAGAAGGCGCGCGCCGAGGGGCTGTGGAACCTCTTCCTCGCCCACGGCGACTGGGGCGCCGGCCTCACCAACCTGGAGTACGCGCCGCTCGCCGAGCTGGCGGGCCGCTCCGTCATCGGCCCCGAGGTCTTCAACTGCTCCGCACCGGACACCGGCAACATGGAACTCCTCGCCCTCTTCGGCACACCGGAACAGCAGGACCGCTGGTTGCGACCGCTGCTGGCCGCCGAGATCCGCTCCTGCTTCGCCATGACCGAACCCGAGGTGGCCAGCTCCGACGCACGCAACATCCGCACCCGCATCACCCGGGACGGCGACGAGTACGTCGTCGACGGGCACAAGTGGTACACCTCGGGGATCCTCGACCCGGACTGCCGGCTGATCATCCTGATGGGGGTCTCCGACCCCGACGCTCCCACCTACCGGCAGCAGAGCATGCTGCTGATCCCGCGCGACACCCCCGGCATCAAAGTCCTGCGCGACCTGCCGATGTTCGGCTACACCGACCGCTGCGGCCACGGCGACGTGCTCTTCGAGGACGTACGCGTGCCCGCGTCCGCGCTGCTCGGCGGCGAGGGCGAGGGATTCGCCCTGGCGCAGGGGCGGCTGGGGCCCGGCCGTATGCACTACGCCATGCGCGCGGTCGGATTCGCCGAACGCGCCCTGGAGCTGATGTGCCGCCGGACCCTGACCCGGAGCGCCTTCGGCGGGCCGCTCGCCGAACAGGGCGTCGTGCGCGAGTGGATCGCCCGCAGCCGCATCGAGATCGAGCAACTGCGCCTGCTCGTCCTGAAGTCGGCCTGGCTGATGGACACCTCCGGCAACGCGGCCGCCCGCACCGAAGTCGCCGCGATCAAGGTGGCCGCACTGGAGGTGGCCCACCGGGTGGTCGACCGCGCGGTCCAGGCGCACGGGGCGGCCGGGGTCAGCGACGACACCGTACTGGCGCGCCTGTACGCCATCACCCGGGCGCTGCGGATCGCGGACGGGCCGGACGAGGTGCATCTGCGCACCGTCGCACGACGCGAACTGGCCAGGTATCCCGAGGAGTCGGCATGAACGCACAGGCATTGAACGCACAACCACTCAATGTGCTGCCGCTGGACGGACGGGTGGCCGTCATCACCGGCGGCTCCCGGGGGATCGGTCTCGGCATCGCGAAGGCGTACCGGGAGGCGGGCGCCCATGTGGTGATCGCCGCCCGCAAACCGGACGGACTGGCCGCCGCCCGCGAGGAGTTGCTGCGGGTCAAGGGCGACGGCGAGGTGCACCGGACGGTCGCCCACGCGGGCCGGCCGGAGGACGCCGAACGGTGTGCCGAGGAGACCATGGACCGGTTCGGCCGACTCGACGTGCTCGTCAACAACGCGGCCACCAACCCGTACATGGGCCCCCTCCTCGACCTCGACCCGTCGCGCGCCCACAAGACCGTGGAGGTCAACCAGTACGGCCCGGTCGTCTGGACCCGGTGCGCCTGGCGGGCATGGATGCGGGAGCACGGGGGAGCCGTCGTCAACATCGCCTCCGTCGGAGGCCTGGTCGTCGATCCGCACATCGGCTGGTACAACGCCACCAAGGCGGCGATGCTCCACCTGACCCGGCAACTCGCCTATGAACTGGGGCCGCACGCCCGCGTCAACGCCATCGCGCCCGGTCTGATCAAGACCGAACTGGCGCGGGCCGTATGGGAACCGCGGGAGCCGATCCTGACCGCGAAGCTCCCTCTGCGCCGACTGGGAACGGTCGAGGACGTGGCGAACGCGGCCGTGTTCCTCGCATCCGGGGCCTCCTCCTGGATGACCGGCCAGACGCTCGTCCTGGACGGCGGGGCGACCGCGCTGCCGATCGGGGTGGAAGGGTGACCGGCGCGGGCGCGCACCTGTTCTCGCTCGAAGGCCGGACGGCCGTGGTCACCGGGGCCTCGTCAGGACTGGGCGCGCGGTTCGCCACGGTGCTCGCGGCAGCCGGGGCCACCGTCTTCGCGGCCGCCAGACGACCGGACCGGCTGAAGGAACTGGCCGACGCCGACCCCCGCATCCACCCCGTCGTCTGCGACGTGGCGAAGGAGGCGGACCGCGTCCGGCTGGCCGGGACCGCCTTCGAGCACACCGGCAGGCTCGACGTGCTGGTCAACAACGCGGGGGCGTCCGGTGCCGTACGGGCCGAGGACGAGAGCCCCGGCGACTTCGCGGACGTCCTGGCCGTCAACCTCGTGGCGCCGTTCCACCTGGCCCGGCTGCTCGCCGAGGCACGGCGCGATCACGACCGTACGAGTTCGGTCGTCAACGTCTCGTCCGTCCTCGGGCTCGTCTCCGGTGCCCCGCTCGGCGGGGCCGCCTACGCCGCTTCCAAGGCCGGGCTCCTCGGGCTGACACGCGAGCTGGCCGGGCAGTGGGGAGGGGCGGGGGTACGGGTGAACGCCCTCGCCCCCGGCTGGTTCCGCTCCGAGATGACCGACGCGCTGTTCGCCGACGAGCGCTCCCGGCGCTGGGTGGAGCGCGGCACGATGCTCGGGCGCGGCGGCGCACCGGGCGAACTCGACGGCGCGCTGCTCTATCTGGCCTCGGACGCGTCCTCGTACTGCACCGGGCAGGTGCTCACCGTGGACGGCGGGTGGACGGCGCGATGAGGGTCACGGTCGGGATCGACGACGACGGGGTGGCCCTTGTCGAGATGTGCCGGGGTTCGGGCAACGCGATCGACCTCGCGATGGCCAGGGGGCTGCTGGAGGCGGCGCGGGAGTGCGAGGCGGCCCGGGTGCGGGCGGTGTTGCTCACCGGGCGGGGGAGCTCCTTCTGCGTGGGCGGCGACCTGAAGGAGTTCGGCGCGCTGCCGGGGGAACTGCTGGCGGGGCATCTCACCGATGTCACCGACGCCCTGCACGGGGCGCTGCGCATCTTCGCAGGGCTGGACGCGCCGCTGGTCGCGGCGGTGCAGGGAGCCGTCGCCGGGGCCGGACTCGGGCTCGCCATGGCCGCCGACCTGGCGTTCGCCGCCGACGACGCCGGTTTCATGGCCGCGTACACCGCGGTCGGGTACTCGCCGGACGCCGGGGTGAGCTGGCTGCTGCCCCGCCTCGTCGGCCCCAGGCGGGCGCTGGACCTGTTGCTGACCAACCGGCGGGTGTCCGCCGGGGAAGCGCTGGAGATCGGGCTCGTGAGCAGGGTCGTCGCACCCGAGCGGCTCCGGGAGGAGGCCGCGGGCGCCGCGAGGACACTGGCGCGCGGGGCCACCGAGGCGTACGGCGTGACGCGGCGGCTGGTCGCCGGCGCGTTCTCGGCCGGGCTGGACGAACAGCTCGACGCGGAGGCCCGCCGGCTGGCCGCCGCCGCGGTGTCCGGGGAGGGGCGGGAGGGCCTGGCCGCGTTCCTCGGCCGGCGACGGCCGGACTTCGTGCGTGCGGAAGCAGGGTGACGGGCGGAAGCACGGTGACGGGCGGAAGCACGGTGGGGCGGGGCACCGGCGGGCTGCGTCCCGTCGATTCGAAGCCAACCTGAACTTGGGTCTACTCTCGGACGACCGGACGGTGATCGGAACCGGCCGTGGAGCAGAGGGAGCGGCGATGGCAAGGGCGCGGATCGTGGATCCGGAGGAGGGGCCCAGGTCGAAGCGGGCGGCCATCCTGGTGGCCGCGGTGGAGCGGTTCGGGGAGGACGGCTACGAGAGCACCAAGTGGTCCGAGGTGGCCGACCGGGTCGGCATCGGGCAGACCGCGCTCTACCACTACTTTGAGTCGAAGGCCCACTGCCTGCTCACCATCATGCGCCTGGAGCTGCAGCGCTCCCACGACCAGTTCGTCGAGGCCACGAAGGACGTGACGGAGCCGGTCGAGGAGGTGCGCGCGGCGGTACGCGCCGCCTTCGCGGTCAGCGAGCAGGAGATCCGCCAGATGCGCATCCTCCAGGCCAACATGTCCCTGCTGGCCAACCCCCGCAAGTCCAAGCGGGAGGAGACCGAGCGGGTCGCGGCCCGCCAGCTGGTGCAGATGGTCGAGCGGGACTGGACGAACCTGCTGATGCGGGGCATGTCCAAGGGCGCCTTCCCGCTGCGTGACGCCCACACCCTCGGCCTGTCCGTGCTCGGCATGATCGTCAGCGTCTGGCGCTGGTACCGCCCGACCGGAGCGATCCCCCTGGCCGAGATCAGCGAGATGATCGAGGGATGCGTGGTGCGCATGGTCGCCGAGTAGTCTCCGGATCCGTCCCGCCTCTTGTCGGGGTCAGGGCGGCCGTCCTACAGTCAAACTGAACTGAACTCAGGTTGTTCCAAGGGGTGCGAGGGAGAACGATCGGCAATGGTGCTGCGCGAGTACATGGCCCGTATGGACGGCCAGGATCCGGAGAAGGCACTGGAGTTGGTGGAGCCCGGATTCCGGTTCCTCATCGCCCTGCCCGGCGGCGAGCGGAGCGGGACCTCGCGTGCGGAGTTCGCCGCGTACATAGCGGGGCGCCGGGCCGTGGACCGTACCCATGAGATCAAGAGGTTCGCGGTCGACGGCGATGTCGAGACGGCGTACGGCTTCGTCGTCGAGAAGGGTGTCACCACGGGGGCGTTCCTCTCCGCCGCCCAGATCTCGCCCGCCGGGCTGATGGCCCGCTACCAGTCCTTCTTCACCACCGACTTCGACCTGGTGGACCGGCCGTGACCGCCCCGGCCACGCAGTCCACCGCGGCGTTCCTGACCCGGTGGTTCGCCCTCCTCGACAGCGAGGACGCCGACCGCATCCTGGACCTGATCAGCGACGACTTCTCCTTCTCCATCCTCTTCTCGACCGGAGGCGGCGGCGCGACCGACTTCCATGGCGGCCGGGCCGAGCTGGAGGGCTACCTCGCCCAGCGCGAGGTGGGCGTCCGCACGCACCACCTGCTCACCGCGGGCACCGTCGGCCGGGACGAACTGTTCCTCGGCGAGGTACGGCGCTCCGGGGTGCCGGAGGCCACCTTCGTGGCAGGCGCCCGCCTCGACGACACCGGCCGGCTGCGCCGCCTGATGATCGGACGCTCGCCCGAGGTGCCGTTCACCTGAGAAGCCCGAGGAGGGCGCCGTGTACAACCTGATCCTGCTGGCCGCCCGGCCGCCCGAGTGGACCCACGAGCGGTTCATCGGCTGGTGGCGCGGCGAACACGCCGAACTCACCCGCGTCCTGCCCGGGCTGCGCTCCTGGCGGCACACCGACATCGACACGGCCCTCGAACCGCGCTCCGAGGGCTGGGACGGGGTCTCCGTCCTGGGCTTCGACACCGCCGAGGACCTGCGCAAGGCGCTCGCCAGTCCCGAGTGGGCGGCCGCGGTCGCCCAGGTCGGGGACATGCGGGGCCGGCGGATCGCCGTCATGGGCGGCGAGACGGAGCTGTACCCGGGCTGATCACGCCCGTCCGGGACGGACGGTCACCCACCACCTTTCACGCGAAGAGGCGAGGAAGCAGCGGATGCGACAGACAGTGCGGGAGTTCCAGGAACGCGCGGAGAGCGCCGACTTCACAGCCGTCGTCGACGACTTCGGCCGGCACGGCGCGCGTGACCTGCTGGCGCGCGCGGCCGAACTGGCCGACGCCATGGCACCGGACGGAACGCCCGGCGGGACCGTCCTGCTCCAGGCCGACAACTCCTGGCGCACCGTCGCCGCGACTCTCGCCGTGGGGCTGACCGGCGGGGTCCTGGCGCTGGTCAACCGGCACACGACCGAGGCCGAGTTCGCGGCGGCCCTGGAGGACATCCGCCCCGACGTCGTCATCGCCGAACCGTCCGCGGCCGAGGCATGGCGGGCGCGGGAGGGCGTCGCGGATGCCGGGGAAGGTGTGTCGGGTGCGTGGACGGCCGACGCCCTCGACGGCTGGGAGGTGCTCGCCGGCCACGGCCCGCGCGATGTCTCCCGCTGGTCCGGCGGCACGCTCGTCGGCCTCACCTCCGGCTCCACCGGGCGGCCCAAGGGGGTGGTCCAGTCCGAGAGCGCCCTGCGCTACGCATGCGCCCGCACCGCGGAGGTCAACGGACTGCGCGACGGCGACGCGGTGGCCGCGATCGTGCCGCTCTCCTCGACCGCGGCGTACTGCTTCGGCGTGTGCATGGCACTGATGCTGGGCGGCCCGCTCGTCCTCAGCGGCCGGTGGGACCGCGAGGAGGCGCTGACGCGGATGTCCGCGAACGACGTCCGATGGACCATGTGCGTGCCCACCATGGCACTCCAGATGGGCTCGGCGGCCGCGGGATCACGGGCTCTGGCAGGCGTCCGCTCGATCACGGTCGGCGGCGGTCCCATGGACCGCGGCGCCCTCGCCCGTGCCGAACGCTCGCTCGGGACCCGGATCCTGCGTGTCTTCGGCATGTCCGAATGCCTCGGGCACACCTCCCCGCGACCCGACGACCCCGAGGAGATCCGGCTGGGCCGGGACGGACGCCCTTTCCCCGGCACCGAGTTGCGCGCGGTCGGCGCCGACGGCACCGTCCTGGGCCCCGGCCGGACCGGCCGGGCCGAGGTCCGCGGCCCCTCTCTGTTCCTGGGGTACGCCAGGGACGGCAAGGTCGAGCCGCCCGCTCTCACCCCGGACGGCTTCTTCCCCACCGGGGACCTGCTGGTGACCGGCGACGACGGGACGGTCACCGTCATGGGCCGGGAGAAGGACGTCATCATCCGGGGCGGCCGCAACCTCGACATCACGGAGATCGAACGCGCCGTCGCCGCCCACCCGGGCATCGCCCGCGCCTGTGTGGTGCCCGTACCGGACCCGCTGCTCGGCGAACGGGCGGCCGTGCTCGTGGTCACGGAGGACGGCCACGAAGGCATCGGCCTCGACGACATCACCGCACACCTCGACCGTACCGGTCTGTCCAAGGCCAAGTGGCCCGAATTCGCCTTCACCGTGGCCGAGTTGCCCCAGACCACGGTGGGCAAGCTCGACCGCTCCGGAGCCCGCAGACTCGCCCACGAACTGCACACCCGGCTCTCCCCGGAGCCGGCCCCGCAACCGCACCGGCAACCGCATCGGCAAGGAGACGCATGACCACCCCCACGACCCGCACCTCCCGCTTCGACCGCGGCCGGTGGGCGGAGGCGGGAGCCGAGACCGTACGGCCCGGCGTCCACCGCATCCCGCTCCCGCTGCCGGACGACGGACTGCGGGCGGTCAACGTGTACGCGTTGGAAGGCCTCGTGGACGGGCTGGTCCTGATCGACGGGGGCTGGTCGATCCCCGAGTCCCGCAAGGCACTGGAGGAGGCGCTCGCCGCCCTCGGCCACGACCTCGGCGAGATCAGCCACATCCTGGTCACCCACATCCACCGCGACCACTACACCCAGGCCGTGACGCTGCGCAGACTGCTCGGCTCCCGGGTCTACCTGGGCGCCGGCGAACGCCGGGGCCTGGAACTGCTCGGAGCACTGCGCACGACGCGGCCGGCCGGTTCGCTGGAGACACTGACGCGGTCCGGCGCGGGCGAACTCGCCGAGCGCGTGGCCGCGATGGACCACGGCGACTTCGACCCGGGTGTGTGGGAGGCCCCGGACCGCTGGCTGGAGGCGGAGGAACTCCGGTTCGGCGACGCGCGGTTGCAGGTCGTCCCGACCCCGGGCCACACCCGGGGACACGTCGTCTACCTGGACCGGGCCCGGGGCCTGCTGTTCTCCGGGGACCACGTCCTGCCGCACATCACTCCGTCGATCGGCTTCGAACTCGGCCCTGCCGAACTGCCGTTGGGGGACTACCTCGACTCGCTGCGGATGCTGACGACGCTCGCGGACGCCCGGCTGCTGCCCGCGCACGGCCCGGTGGGCGACAGCGTGCACGGCAGGGTCGGGGAGCTGCTGGCCCATCACGACGACCGGCTCGCCCAGACCCAGGCGGTCCTCGGCGACCGTACTCTCAACGCCCACGACGTGGCGGGGGAGTTGGGGTGGACGCGGCGCAAGGTGCCCTTCACCGACCTGAACGCCTTCAACCAGATGCTCGCGGTCAACGAGACCGCGGCCCACCTCGACGTACTGGTGGCCCGCGGTCACGTCCGGCGCACCCGGTCGGCCGACGGCGTCGACCACTACACCGCGCCCCCTCGGACGCCGACCGCTCTCGCCTAGCGTGCCGTCCAGCCTCCGTCGACATACAGCTCCGAGCCGGTCATGAAGCTGGCGTCGTCGGAGGCCAGGAACGCCACGGCCGCCGCGACCTCCTCGGGCGTCCCGAGCCGGCCGAGCGGTGTGCCGTCGAGCATCGCCGCCAGCCGTGGTGTGCCCCGCCACAGTTCACGGGACCGGGGCGTCTCGATGAAACCGGGATGCAGGGAGTTGACCCGGACACCGCGCCGCGCCCAGTGCAACGCGGCGTTCTTCGTCATGAGACGCACGGCGCCCTTGGCCGCGTGGTAGGAGAACTGGGAGCCGAAACCGCCGACCGTACCGAAGATCGACGCGACGTTGACGACGGAGCCGCCCCCCGAACGCTCGATGGCCGCGCCGCCGTGCTTCATACCGAGCCAGACCCCGGTCTGGGTCACCCCGATCACCTGGTCCCAGGACTCCCGGGTCTCCGTCTCGACGGTGCGCATCGCGGCGATACCGGCGTTGTTCACCAGCACGGACAACGAGCCGAACCGACCGGTCACCCGGTCCACGACAGCCTCCCAGGCCGACTCGTCGCTCACGTCCAGCGCCAGCCCGACGGCCCCGCCGCCGACCTCGTCGGCGAGCTTCTCGCAGCCCTCCCCGTCGACGTCCGTCACCACCACCGTGGCGCCCTCGGCCGCGAGCCGTCGTACGACGGCGTCGCCGATGCCTCCGGTCGCGCCGGTCACCAGGACCACCCGGCCGCCCAGCCTCGCCTCCATCACACCCGTCCCTCCTTCGGTCCCTCAGCCCTTGACGCCGCGCCAGGCCAGCGCGCCGCCGTCGATCACATGGGCGGCGCCCGTGATGAACGCCGCGCTGTCCGAAGCCAGGAAGCAGGCGAGCCGCGCCACCTCCTCCGGCCGGCCCAGCCGTTCCACCAGCTGCGGGGCCACCAGTTCCCGTGCCATCGCCTCGCGGTCCCCGGCCGCGGCGGAGTACTCCCGCGTCAGCTGTGTGTCGATGACGCCGGGACAGAGACAGTTGCAGCGCACCGGGGCCAGGTCGACCGCGGTGACCTTGGTCAGATGGATGACACCGGCCTTGGTGACGCCGTAGGCGGGGCAGTTGGGGAAGCCGACCAGGCCGGAGACGGAGGCGGTGTTGACGATGGCCGGGCCGCGGGCGGAGCTGCGGAGGTACGGTGCCGCGAACTTGGTCGTCAGCCAGACGGCCTTGAGGTTGACCTCGTAGACGGCGTCCCAGACCTCCTCGGGGAGCGAACCGACACCGTGGTCCTGGCCGGTCGTGAACGCGGTGTCGATCACTCCGGCGTTGTTGACCAGCACATCGAGGCCGCCGAAGCGGTCAGCACACCCTGTCACCATGGCCTCGATGTCGTCGCGCACCCGCAGATCACACCCGACCGCCTCGGCCTTCGCCCCCTCGGCACGCACCATGTCGGCGCTCTCGCCGACGCCCGCCTCGTCGAGATCGGCGACGACCACGGCCGAGGCGCCCTGCCGGGCCAACTCCACCGCGATGGCCCGCCCGATGCCCCGGCCCGCCCCGGTGACGAGAGCGACCTTGCCCTTGAGGGAACCGTCCATGACCCACTCCCTTCCGCCGGAATGCCTGAACTGAACTAACTTCAGTCCATGGCCAGAGTCTAGGTTCCTGCAATGAGGGCGACAAGGAGTGCGCACCGGCGACTCCTCATTGGTGCGGGCCGTCCCTGTGGGGCGCTCCGCCGCGGCCGCCTACGTGAACCTGACTCACCGGGCCGAACCGGTCCCGGCCGTCAGCGCCTCGCACGCCGCCTGCCGGGCGTGGTCGCCGGGCAGGACAGTAACCCGAAGGACCGAAGCGACTGCGGTGAGTACCTGCGGTGTCGGGTTGCCCGAAGAGCGGCGATGCCTCCAGGCAACCCGACCTGAGGCGGCTCTGGAAGAACCCGAGCTTCTTCGGGCTGTACGAGGTGAGGATGTTCTTGGTCCGCTGGTGGTACACGAGTCCAACTGATCCTGAGCTGCAGGAATGAGTGAGATTGCCTGACGTGAGGCGAAGTTGGTCCGCTCCTGGTCCGGATCTTGGTGGGTGAGAGTGCTTTCACCGCGGTTTGGGTACGTTCGGCGTCCGGAGAGCCGGAAGGTGATCGTGCGACGAGCCGTCGGTGATCCCCTCCGCGTACGGATTCCGCCGCCCGCGTCCGGTGGGGATGGGCTGAGCCACCGGACACCGGAGCCGAGTACGCCAACGAGGCGGAACCGCCCGTCCACGCGCAGGAGACCGAGGCCTCGCGTGGGTGTCGCGGCTCGACGCAGGGACTCCCGTCGTCTGCGGTGGCGCCTTCACCGGCAACCATGCGACCGACCACGAACACGGCCCGTCCATCCCGTCCAGCCGCTGCTCCTGGTCGAAGTCCGCGTCGGCACCGGCCGCCACACCACTGTCGGCTTCGTCCGCGGCCGCCCCTGGCAGGCCAGAACGGATTCGCCGGGACGGAAAGGGGCGTCCTCGCCTTCCGGGGATTCGAATTCACCGACCGGTATCCCGTCCTCACCCGTGCCGCCGTACGGAGTCTCGGGCAGTGACAGGCCGCCGAAGAACAAATCGCTCGCGACGGCCATGCCACGACGGACGGTCACCTGGTGCTGAGGCCCGGATGAACTCCGTGAGCAACCGCCTCGTGTTTCAAGCGAGTTGAAGCATCTACACACTTCGCCTTGGAGGCTCACATGCCGGATTCTCCTGTCTCGATCTTCGAGCGACTCAGCGCTCTCACCACACCGAAGGACCCTCAAGTCCTCTTCCGTACCGTGCACGTCCTGGGCGGGGGGATCGGCGGGCTCCTCGCCGCGCGGGTGCTCGCTGACCACGCCGAGCACGTCGTGATTGTCGAGCCCGACAGGGCGGAGGCGGGAGCCAAGGGGGAGCCCCGCCCAGGTGTGCCGCAGGGCTACCAGGTCCACACGCTCTTGCCGGGCGGCCGTGCGCAGCTCGAACGCTGGTACCCCGGGATCATCCAGCGGGCCCTCGACGGGGGCGCGGTTCTGTCCAGTCCGCAGGACGCCGCGGCCTACCTCGACGGCGTGGAGCAGATCACCACACCCAACACCGAGCTCGTCACCAGCAGCCGCCCCTTCCTCGAAGCGCTGATCCAGAGTCACACCCTCAGCCTGCCGAACGTCGACGTGGCCATCGGCCGCGTGACGGGTCTGAACTACGCGCGCGGGGCCGTCGACGCGGTGCGCTACACGACGGACGGCAAGGAGACCGTCGCCACCACGGACTTCGTCGTCGACGCCACCGGCCGCGGCAGCAGGCTCTCCACCTGGCTGGACGAGGGAGGCTGGCCCCGTCCTGACCTGGAGCGGCTGAAAGTCGACATCCGCTACTTCACCGCCCGCTTCACCCGCTCCCCCGACTGGTCCGGCCCCTCCAGCGGCATCAGCCGCTACAGCCCGCACTTCCCGTCGAAAGGACTGGCTGTGGCAGCGGTCAACGCCATCGAGGGCCACCGGTGGGCAGTCATGCTCGCCTACTTCGGGAGCGAGAGCGAGCACGTGGGCACCGAGGACTTCCTCGCCCGCTGCCGCGAGCTGCAACCGATCTACCAAGAGGCGGCTGCCGGCGAGCTGATCGGTGAGGTGGTCTCCTACCGCCACCCCGACAGCAGGTGGCGCCACTTCGAGGAACTCGACCGCTTTCCCGCCCGCCTCGCAGTCATCGGCGATGCCGTGGCGTCGTTCAACCCCGTCTACGGGCAGGGCATGTCCTCCGCCGCGCTCCACGCGTCGTGCCTGTCGGAGTACCTGCGCTCCGCGCCGGACCTCGACGCTCCGGCGCGGTACTTCTTCGACCTGCAGAGGGTCATGGTCCAGGCCGCGTGGCAGACCTCCACGGCCGCCGACTCCGTCCGGCTGGGAGTCGCCAGGAACCCGACCACTGTGCAGGAACGTCGCTACGCGTGGGCCATGCAACAAGTGATGGCCGCGGCCAACCGAGACGTTCGGACAGCCACCGCCTTCCGGGCCGTCGGCTTCATGACCGCCCACCCGGCCACACTGCTCGCACCGGAGTTGGTGCGCCGGGCGGCGGCAGCCAATGACATACCGAACGAAGTGCTCCACCGCGAGTACGGACTCACGGAGCACGACGGCGAATCGACCCCGACCACCAATCGGTAGGCCACGCCCCTCCGCCACCTCGTTGACAGACTGTCAGGCGCTGCGGGCCGGATCGCTGTGGCGTGACTCCTCATGAACAAGCACAGCCGAGGAGTCGCTCTGGCTGTAGGACCCGCCGCGTTGACGCCGCCGCTGTCCGCCTGCTCTTCGGACCAGTCCGGCGGGCAGCCGCTGCGCGGACCAAGGCGAAGTCCTCGGCACAGCCCTCGCTGAAGCGCCGAGCCCGAGCCGGGCGCGAGGTAATCGCGCCGCCTCCTTGCGTCGACCCCGATCCGGCCTGCGAGCCGGGCGTCTTCGCTGTCGAATGCCTGCCACGTCGAACGCTTCGGCATGCCCGCAACGTGTGTATGGCGATGCTGTCACGTCAGAACTGGCAGTACCGAGCATGAGGACTGTCGTGACAAGGCTTGAACAAGGGATGCGGATCGCAGCGGGGGCAGTTGTACTTTCCTTCCTCCTGTCCGCGTGCGGCTCTGCGGAGGGAACCCAGCCGAGTAAGACACAGCAGGTCAGCCTGATCCCGACCAGTGATCCCTCCTTGAACGTTCCGCAAGGGGGCGTCGAACCAGCCACTCCCACGACCGTGACCGTGCGGGTCGACGACGAACTCAAGTCCGTAGTGGTCGACGGGAGCGGCAAGACCGTCTACGTTTTCGAAAGGGACGAGGCGACTCCGGGCAAGTCGAACTGCGTCGCGGAATGCGCCCACGAACCGGGCGACACCAAGGGGCAGGGGTATCAGAAGGCGTGGTACGCCGCAGCCGTGGACGGCGCCAAGACGGGTGCCGGCAGGCCGGCTCTGGGCGTCCTCGACAGCCCGAAGCTGGGCCGGGTCCTCCAGGACAGGAACGGACGCACGCTCTACCTCTTCACCAAGGACACCCCGTGGCCGATGACCACAGCCTGCGATGCCAAGTGTCTCCAGAAGTGGACGCCGAGCGCCCCGGTCACCGCTGCTGATGCCGAGGCCGCGGGTCTCAGCCCGGAGGTCCTCTTCACGTTCAGCACACCAGGTGGAACCGACCAGGAATCGTTCAACTGCTGGCCCGCCTACACCTTCGACGGAGACAAAGCACCCGGCGACACGAACGGCCAGGGGGCCAACGGAGTGTGGTTCGCGATCAAGGCCGGCATCCCCAAGAGCGACCGGGGCGAGACAGTCCCTGCGGCCGGACGGAACCAAAACTGACTCCTGGCACGGACAGGGACTGGGGCCCAGGAGCCCGGTCTTCTGGACCAGGAATTCGCGTCAGCCGCTTCCACCAGTGATGGAAGTTGCCACACCTACGAAGGCAGGACTACGACATGACCTCGGCCGCCGGCCACGATGACGAAGACCCGCAGGACTACCCGTTCGTGAGCGCCACCGCCCTCGAACCACCCGCCCAGTGGGCCGGGCTGCGCGAGAAGTGCCCCGTGACATGGGTACGCACACCCGGCGGTGACGAGACCGCGCTGCTGACCCGCTACGAAGACGTCCGCAAGCTGTTCGCCGACCGCAGATTCCGCCGGAACCTGGCCGCGGAGGACACCTCCCGGCTGGGCGACACCGAGGACGGCGCACTGTTCTACAACCCCGATGCCGGCGGAGACGGTTTAGCGGACGCCGGCCGCGACGAGCGATTCGAGCACACCCGCTGGCGTGCCGTCCTCACCCGGGCCCTGACCGGGCGGCGGCTCGACGAACTGCGCCCCCGTATCGCCGCGAAGGCCGACGAGCTCATCGACGCCATGACCGCGCGTCCGGGTCCCGCCGATCTGATCAGTGCCCTCGCGAGGCCGCTGCCCCTGTGGGTGATCTGCGAAGCCCTCGCCATCCCGCACCAGGACCACGACCGGATTCTGCAATGGTCGACGGTCCTGCTCAGCCTCACCCGCCACACACAGGGCGAGATGGACCAGGCCGGAGGCGATTTCTACGACTACATGATCGCGCACATAGAGAGCCGGCGCGCCGCCCCCGGCGACGACGTCATCAGCGAACTCGCCGCGATCGTCGACGCGGACGACGGACGCTTCAACGAACCCGAGCTCGCGAGCGCGGGAATCGGTCTGCTCGTCGCCGGACACGAGACCACCTCCCAGATGATCGGCAAGATGACCGCGATGCTGCTCGCCGATCCCGACCGCTGGCGCGAACTGCTGGCCGACCCCGGGCTCGTACCCACCGCGGTGGAGGAAGCGCTGCGCTTCGACGCCAACCACGGCTTCGCATTGCCGCGCTACCTCTCCGCCGACATGGAGTTCGGCGGCACCACCCTCACCCGCGGCTGCACCGTCATGGCCGAGATCGCTGCGGCCAACCGTGACGGGACCGTCTTCCCGCACCCGGACCGGATGGATCTGCGGCGCGCCCCCAACCCTCATCTCACCTTCGGATACGGTCCCCAGATCTGCGTGGGCCGTGAATTCGCCCGCACCGAACTGAGGACCGTTCTGGCCACCCTGCTCAAGAGGCTTCCGACGCTCGAACTCGCGTTACCGGCCGCGCAGTTGAAGCGTAGGTCAGGGATTCTGGTCGGCGGCTTGGAGGAGCTGCCGGTCCGCTGGTGACGGCCGGGCTACCGGTGTCAGCCGTTCCAGGATGTGTGACACCTCGTTCGCCGTACGTCCGGAGGTAGATGAGGACGAACGCTTCCCGGTGTTCCGGGGACAGGTCGCGCAGGAGAGGGGCCACGTCGAGGGAGTCCAGGAGAGAGTCGGTCTCGTCGGGCAGTGCCGTGTCGGGACTGTCGCGGGTGGGGGTTTCGCGACGGACGTGATCACTGCGCGTCCGGTCGGTGATCAGCTTCGGGGCAGCGGCGGCTCGCGCGGTGATGTCCCTAGGGGCTGTCCGGCGGATCTTGTGACCGTCTCCGTCTTGGTTCGTTGGCATGCGCATGGGGCGGGGAGATCTCACAAGAGGTGAATGGGTTCGGCTGAAGCCGCATCTGCCGAAGTCCGGGCTCCGTGAGGGACGTTGGGGCAGTCATCGCAGGATCATCAACGGGATCCTGCACCGGACCCGGACCGGGGTGCCGTGGCGGGATCTGCCTGCGCGTTTGGTAGTGGGGACGCCGTTTGGTCCGCGGCTGGTCCGGGACGGGTTCACTGGCAGTTCGAACACTGACGTAAGGCATTGAGTTGATTGCGCAGGGTGTCTCCCGTGTCGGATCGCCTGGAGCGTAACGAAGCCTCCAGGCAACCGACTTCAGGCTCTAGAAGAAGCCAAGCTTCTGAGGGCTGTAAGAACAAAGAATGTTCTTCGTCTGCTGGTAGTGCTCCAGCATCATCTTGTGGGTCTCGCGGCCGATCCCCGACTGCTTGTAGCCGCCGAACGCCGCGTGCGCCGGATACGCGTGGTAGCAGTTGGTCCACACCCGGCCCGCCTGGATCGAGCGGCCCGCGCGGTACGCGGTGTTGATGTCGCGGGTCCAGACGCCCGCGCCGAGGCCGTACAGCGTGTCGTTGGCCATCTTGATCGCGTCGTCGAAGTCGTCGAAGGACGTCACCGAGACGACCGGGCCGAAGATCTCCTCCTGGAAGATCCGCATCCGGTTGTCGCCCTCGAAGATGGTCGGCTGGACGTAGTAGCCGCCCTTCAACTCTCCGTCGTAGTCGATGCGTTCGCCGCCGGTGAGGACCCTCGCCCCCTCCTGCCGGCCGATGTCCAGGTAGGAGAGGATCTTCTCCAGCTGGTCGTTGGAGGCCTGGGCGCCGATCATCGTGTCGGTGTCGAGCGGGTGACCCGGCTTGATCAGGCGGGTGCGGGCGACCGCCGCCTCCATGAACTCGGCGTAGTGGCCCCGCTGGACGAGGGCCCGGGACGGGCAGGTGCAGACCTCGCCCTGGTTGAGCGCGAACATCGTGAACCCTTCGAGGGCCTTGTCGCGGAAGTCGTCGTCGTGCGCCCAGACGTCGTCGAAGAAGATGTTCGGGGACTTGCCGCCCAGTTCGAGCGTGACCGGCTTGATGTTCTCCGAGGCGTACTGCATGATCAGCCGCCCCGTGGTGGTCTCACCGGTGAAGGCGACCTTCGCCACCCGCGGGCTGGACGCGAGCGGCTTGCCCGCCTCCACGCCGAACCCGTTGACGATGTTCACCACGCCCGGCGGCAGCAGATCGGCGATCAGGCTCATCCAGTAGTGGATGGAGGCGGGTGTCTGCTCGGCCGGCTTGATGACGACCGCGTTGCCGGCGGCCAGCGCGGGCGCCAGCTTCCAGGTCGCCATCAGGATGGGGAAGTTCCACGGGATGATCTGCGCGACGACGCCGAGCGGCTCGTGGAAGTGGTACGCCACCGTGTCGTCGTCGACCTCGCCCAGTGAACCCTCCTGCGCGCGGATCGCCCCCGCGAAGTAGCGGAAGTGGTCGATGGCGAGGGGGATGTCGGCGGCCAGTGTCTCGCGCACCGGCTTGCCGTTCTCCCAGCTCTCGGCGACCGCGAGCTGTTCGAGGTGGGCCTCCATCCGGTCGGCGATCTTCAGGAGGATGTCGGAGCGTTCCGTCACCGACGTACGGCCCCAGCCCGGCGCGGCCGCGTGCGCCGCGTCCAGCGCCCGCTCCACGTCCTCGGCGGTGCCCCGCGCGATCTCGGTGAACGGCTGCCCGTTCACCGGCGACGGGTTCTCGAAGTACTGACCGCGGGCCGGCGGCACCCACTCGCCGCCGATGAAGTGGTCGTAGCGCGCCTGGTAGGAGACGATCGCGCCCTCGGTGCCGGGCGCCGCGAAACGGGTCATGGTGGCCTGCCTCCTTGCAGATGCGCTGCCCGCCGTTGGGCAGCTCTCGGCGCGGAGGCTAGAGGAGCGGACGTTGCGAACACGTTGCGCCGCAGGTCAGCCGACCGGTGCCGCGAGCTCCGCCTCCAGGGCCGCCAGCCGGGACCGCACGACCGCCGTCGGCCGCACCGCCGCCAGCGCCCGCCACACCTCCACGTCGTCCTCGCCCCACGGCGCGTGCGCCCAGTCCGCCAGCAGGTCGGGATCCTGACACCCGATCAGCGCGGCCCGGAGCCCGTTGGCCAGCCGCTGCCTGAGCCGTACGACCGCGGGTGCCTGCGAACCCGGCAGCAAGGGCCCCGTGTACGCCCCCGCGGCCGCCGCCACCGCGCCCGTCTCCAGCCGCCGCTCCACCACGGTCGCGTCCGACTCGACCGGCGCGGTCAGCCGGTACGGCCGGGACGCGAGCAGCCCCGGGCCCAGCAGCCGGCGCAGCCGGACCAGTTCCGCCCGCAGCGTCACCGGCGTCACCGACTCGTCCTCGTAGAGCGCGCAGAGCAGTTCGTCGCCGGTCAGCCCCTCCGGGTGGCGGGAGAGCAGCACCAGCAGTTCGCTGTGCCGGCGTCCGAGCCGCAGCCGACGGCCGTCCAGCCGCAGTTCGGCCTCGTCCCGGCCGAGCGCCGTCAGCGCCGGCGCCTCGTCGGCGGGCACCGGCGGATCGAGCAGCGCCAGCTGCGACTCGGCGGCCCGCGCCACCGCCTGGACGAAGCCCAGGCTGTGCGGATGCGCCAGCCGGTCGCCGCCGGTGATGTCGACGGCGCCCAGCACCCGCCCGGTGCGCGGATCGTGCACCGGCGCCGCCGCGCAGGTCCACGGCTGCACCCGGCGGATGAAGTGCTCCGCGGCGAACACCTGCACCGGCCGGTCCACGGCCACCGCCGTGCCCGGCGCGTTGGTCCCGACCGCGGTCTCCGACCAGCGGGCGCCCGGCACGAAGTTCATCCGGTCCGCCCGCCGCCGGGTCGCCGGATGCCCCTCGACCCACAGCAGCCTGCCGTCCGCGTCGCACACCGCCAGCAGATGCTCGCCGTCCGCCGCGAAGGTGCCCATCAGCTCCCGGAACAGCGGCATCACCCGGGCCAGCGGATGCTCCGCCCGGTACGCCCCGAGGTCACCGTCCGTCAGTTCCACGCGCGCCGCGCCGTCCGGCCCCACCCCGGCCCGCGCGGAACGCCGCCACGACTCGGCAACCACGGACCGCACCGGACGCGGCACGGTGCCCGCCGTGGTGAACGTCTCGTGCGCCCGGCGCAGCACCCGGACGCGCTCGGCAGGGTCGGCCCCCGGCTCCAGGGCCACCCAGGGATCGGTCAACTCGGCCTCCCGACGGCGATGCGGCTGCGGACATCGTCACTCGCGGTGTCCGCGCCGACAACCGTTTCGACCGGCCTCACCGAGACGACAGCCGCACCGGCTCACTCCGACTGGACGACCAGTTTCATGTAGCGCACCCAGTCCCAGTGCTTGCCCGGATCGGTGTGGTCGGTCCCCGGTACCTCGACGTGGCCGATGACGTGGTCCCGGTCTTTCGGGATGCCGAATCTGTCACAGATGGACGCCGTCAGCCGCGCCGACTCCCGGTACAGGGCGTCGGTGAAGTACTCCGGCTTGTCCACCCAGCCCTCGTGCTCGATGCCGACGCTCCGCGTGTTGTAGTCCCAGTTCCCCGCGTGCCAGGCCACGTCCGACTCCCGCACGCACTGCGCGACATGCCCGTCGGCCGAGCGCACCAGGTAGTGCGCGGACACCCGCTTCTTCGGGTTCTGGAAGATGGACAGCGTGCCCGCGTACGACTGCTGAGTGACATGGATGATCACCCGGTCGACGGCGTAGTCGTCGGGGCGGTTGGCCGGCGTCCGGTTCTCGCCGCTCGCCGCCTGCCACTCCGCCGACGGATAGTCGACGACCCCGGTCTGCGCGCCCGCCCGGCCCGCGGGGAGCAGCGCGTACGGGACGACGGCGAGCGCCGCGCCCTTCAGGAGCCGTCGCCTGCCGAGGAGCGGTCGTGCCCGGTCCATGGATGGGGTGCCTTTCGCAAGCGTGCTCGAAGCACGGGGAGTCGAGGGGTGGTCAGCGGCGCAGGGTCGCCGCCGTCTCGCGCAGTCGCGCATGCAGTCCGCGGTAAGTCTCGCGCGCGGGCAGCCACTCCTTGCGGAGCTTGGCCACGCACGTGTAGTTGGTGTCGCACACGTTGGCCAACGGCGATTCCACCGTCTGGGTTGCGTACTGGTACGCGTCGAGTTCGCCGAAGCCGTAGTCGCGCACCAGCCACTGCACCAGGTCGAGCTGCGATATCCGGAAGGCGTCCTCCAGCGGACGCGCCGAGCCCGTCGAGACGATGTGCGTGTCCGACTCCAGGCGGGGCCACGGCGTCGCGATCCCCTTCAGCAGCTCGACGATCACCACGGTGTTCATCGCGCACTCCACTGCCACCCCGCAGGTCTCGCCCTCGCCCTGCCGGGCGTGCCCGTCGCCGAGGCTGAGCAGTGCGCCCTCGACGTTGACCCCGAGGTAGCAGGTGACGCCGGCCCGCATCTCGGGCGTGTCCATGTTCCCGCCGTGCGCGTCCGGCACCAGGGCCGAGCGCACCTCCAGATTGGCGGGGGCCACCCCGACCGTGCCGTGCATCGGGTCCAGCGGCAGCTCCAGCTCGATGTCGCCCTCGTGCGCCCGGAACAGGGCCGTGCGCCGGGCGCGGTCCAGCTGCCAGATCCACACCTTCTCCGGCAGCGGCGGCTGGAGGGTCGCCGTGGTGTGCGTGGAGGTGAGCGCGCCGAACAGGGGGACCGTCGTCGACGCCGCCCAGTCCCGCGCGGGTTCGATCGACACGAAGTGCACCGCGACGGTGTCGCCCGGCTCCGCGCCCTCGACGTGGAAGGGCCCGGTCTGCGGGTTGAGGAACGGGAACTCGCACACCTCGGACACCAGGTCCTTCTCGGACCGCACCCGTCCGGCGAAGCAGTCCTCCGTGTACAGGTCGAGGACCGTGCCGGGCGCGATCCGCGCCACCGGCGGCGCCCCGCCGAACGTCCAGGCGTACTCGTCCGGTCCGGGGCGGACGGTGAGGATCCGGGGGTCGGTCATTGCGGTGTTGCTCCGTTCTGTGCGGCGACGGTGCCTGTGGTGTCCTCGTCGAGGTGGACCCGCGCGGTCTCGGCCATGCGCTCGGGGTGACGCCGGATCAGCACCAGGAGCAGGACCACCCCGATCGCCATCCGGACGGCGGCCACCGGACCGCCGTACGAGACCGGGGCGGTCGGCTTCGTCACGGAGCCGAAGACTGCCTCCGACGTGAGTGGTGCCCTCGTTCCGGCGGTTGCCTCGCGTGAATCACGGTACGGCGCCCGCGGGTTGGGCAGAAGGGCGCCCGGTGGTTCTGTGGACGGCGCGGGGACAGTGGACAACTTCCTCACTCGGACGGGTGAAGACGGTGGAAGGGGAGCGGGGGCCTCACACGGGTGCCCCCTCGCGCAGATAGGCGCACGAGCCCGAGCTTGCCGCCGAGTGGAGTGCGACGAGAGTCGCAGGAGAGGCGACAAGGGGCGTGGCCGCCAACTCCTGTACGGAGACCAGCGCATGTCGGTCGTGCTCGTCGCTGAGCCGTACCGCCGTCTCCTCGGCGAGGATCCCGCCGTCGAAGAAGCAGTCCAGCACGGGGCCGGTGCCGTCCACATCGGCCCGATGGTCGATACCGAGGAACCTGAGCGCCGGACCGAGAACGATGCCGGTCTCCTCCAGCATCTCCCGCCTGGCCGCGGTCAGGGGATCCTCGCCGTGGTCGAGCATCCCGCCCGGCAGCCACCACTCGCCCGCCACCGGCTGGCCGGGGCCGTAGCGCAGCAGCAGGACACGATCGTGTTCGTCCCGCACGAACACGCATGCGGCGATGAGTGCCTGAGGCTGGGTCCTGATCCATTCCGCGCGGGGAACCCACTCGGCCACGCCAACCTCCCGGAGTCCTACGGAACCTCAGGGTGACTCCCCACGGCGGGGGCGTCCCGAACCACCGGGTGCGAAGGCGGCGGAGGAAGCGACACCTTCCGGCCGTCCGGGGGCGGCATGGTCAGGCCGTCCGGGGCGCCTCGGTCAGACCCGCTTCGCCACCCTCGCCGGATCGTCCAGGACGGCCCGGACCACCGAGTGGGCCGCGCCCAGGAGGGGGCCCTCGGGGCCCAGGCGGGAGACGGAGACCGGGCAGGCGGGGCCCGTCGTCCGGTCGGCCAGCTCGGCCTCCAGGGACGGGAGGAGCCAGGGGGCGAGGCCGGCCAGGGCGCCGCCGAGGACCACGGACTCGGGGTCGAGGAGGTTGACGGCGCCGGTCAGGGCGATGCCCAGGGCCGTACCGGCGTCCTGCAGGGCGCGGCGGACGCCCTCGTGGTCCGCGCCCGCCTGCTGCGCGAGCAGGCCCACCGCGTCCTGCCGGGATTCGAGGCCGGCCGCGCGCAGCACCGCCTCCTCGCCCGCGTACTGCTCCAGGCAGCCGCGCCCGCCACAGGCGCAGCGCGGCCCGTCGGGGTGGACCGGCACATGGCCGAGTTCGCCCGCGAAACCGCGTCTGCCGCGCAGCAGTTGCCCGTCCACGACGACGGCGGCACCGATACCGATCTCCGCGGACACGTGCAGGAAGTCGCGCGGCGTGGCTTCACCGAGCCACAGCTCGGCCAGGGCGCCGAAGTTGGCCTCGTTGTCCACCGTCAGCGGGAGGCCGGCGGGCAGCAGCGCGCCGAGGTCGGTGCCGTGCCAGTCGAGGTTCGGGGCGTGCACGACCGTGTGCCCGTCACGGGCCACCAGGCCGGGGACGGCGACCGCGAGACCGGCGGGCCACAGACCCTCCCGTTCCGCGTCCGCCACGACCCGCCGGACCAGCCCGGTGAGCTCCGCCAGCACCGGGCGCGGATCCCGGCCCCGGTTCGCGCCGTGCCGCACGGCACGCGCGCGTACCTCGCCGCGCAGGTCCACCGCGCACACGGCGAGGTGGTCGACCCCGACCTCCGCCCCGATACCGGCCGGGCCGTGCCCGCTCACCGCGAGCGCCGAACCCGGCCGCCCGACCCGGCTGGGCCGCTCGGGGCCCAGTTCCTCCAGGAGCTCCCAGCGGATCAGCTCGTCGACGAGGGTCGACACGGCCGCTCTGGTGAGGCCGATGCGTGAGGCGACCGCGGCCCGCGACAGCGAACCCTCCGCGCTGACCGCGTGCATCACGCGCGCGAGGTTGCGCCGGCGCATGCCCTGCTGGGTGTCCGGCAGGGCACGGCCGGGAGCCGTCGGGCGGGCCTCGTGCAGCGGTGCGGTCATGCCTCCATCAACCCTCTGGGATCCTCTGGACAGTCCCCTGCCGGTCAGCGGTTCTCCGGCGCCCGCTCCAGCAGCGGGGCCGCGTCGGAGAGTACCCCGGAGATCCTGGCCAGCGTCGCCGCGTCCCGCTCCACCGCGTCCAGCACCGGCCCCGCGGCCGTGTTCCAGCGCCGCGCCACCGCGGCCGGGTCCTCGCCGGTCAGCAGCCCGGCCGCCTGTGCGGCGGCGCCGAGGGCGACCAGTTCCTTCGCCTCCGGCACCTGCACCGGCCGCCCCGAGAGCCGCCGTACGGTCTCCTGCCAGGCCCGGCCCCGGGCGCCGCCGCCGATCAGCAGCAACGGGGTGGTCCGGTCCGCGTCCTCGTCGAGGACCAGGTCCAGGGCGCCCAGCAGGGCGTGCACGGCACCGTCGTAGGCGGCCTGCAGGAGCTGGCCCGCGGTGGTGTCGTGGCGCAGGCCGTGCAGCAGCCCGGAGGCGTGCGGCAGGTTCGGGGTGCGCTCGCCGTCCAGGTAGGGCAGCAGGGTCACCGAGGTGCCGGGCTCGACGGCCTCGCGGTCCAGGCCGAGCAGGGCCGCGACCCGGTCGACGGCGAGGGTGCAGTTCAGGGTGCAGGCGAGCGGCAGCCAGTCGCCGTGCGCGTCCGCGAAGCCCGCCACCGTGCCGGTCGGGTCGGCGGGCCGGTGCTTGGAGACCGCGTACACCGTGCCCGAGGTGCCGAGGCTCAGCACGGGGGTGCCCGGACGCAGTCCGAGCCCCAGCGCGGCCGCCGCGTTGTCACCGGTGCCGGGCGCCACCAGGGTGCCCTTGGAGAACGGCAGGTCGTGACTGTCCCGGACGGTGCCGGCGACCTCGCCGGGCCGGACCACCCGGGGCAGGAAGGCCGGGTCCAGGCCCACATGGGCCAGGGTCTCCGCGTCGTACGCCTCGGTCGCCGACGCCCACCAGCCGGTGCCGGAGGCGTCGCCGCGGTCGGTCGTGCCCAGCCCGGTCAGCCGCTCGGTGAGGTAGTCGTGGGGGAGCCGTACGGCCCTGGTCGCGCGGACCGCCTCCGGCTCGTGCTCGGCCAGCCAGGCCCACTTGGTGACCGTGAACGACGCGCCCGGCACGCTCCCGGTGCGCTCCGCCCAGGCCTTCGGGCCGCCCAGCTCCTCGATCAGCCGCTGGGCCTGCGGCGCCGAACGCACGTCGTTCCAGAGCAGTGCGGGCCGCACCGGCTCGCCGTGCTCGTCCAGAGTGACCAGACCGTGCTGCTGCCCGCCGATCGACACGGCCGCCGCCTCGTGCGCTGCGTCCCCGCACTGGCGCAGCGCCTCGCACAGCGCGTCCCACCACTGGCGCGGATCGCTCTCCCGGCCCGCCCCGGTGGTCACGGTGTGCGGCGCCTGGCCGCTCGCCACCACCTCGCCGGTGGAGGCGTCGACGACCAGCGCCTTGGTGGACTGGGTGGACGTGTCCACGCCGACGACGAGCGGACCCTCGGCTGCTGACATCGGGCTCTCCCTTTTTCCGCGGCTCGCGGTGTACCTGACCTGCAATTTTCCCGGTTCGTCGGGGTGTCGCGACCCGGTTTTCGTCCTTCGGGGACAGGGTGACCCTTCCCAGGGACGCGTCGGCATACTAATTTGTAAACCGCGATGACGAAATAGTCGGCACGACAGTCATCCACCCGTCATCCACCGCAGTCATCGAGCACAGCCCCCGAGCAAGGAGCCGCGGCATGAGCTTCCAGCCCACCCCCGAGGACAGGTTCACCTTCGGCCTGTGGACCGTCGGCTGGCAGGGAAGGGACCCGTTCGGCGACGCCACCCGCCGCGCCCTCGACCCCGTCGAGACGGTCCAGCGCCTGTCCGAACTGGGCGCCCACGGTGTGACGTTCCACGACGACGACCTGATCCCCTTCGGGTCCTCCGACAGCGAGCGCGAGTCGCACATCAAGCGCTTCCGCCAGGCCCTCGACGCCACCGGCATGAAGGTGCCGATGGCCACCACCAACCTCTTCACCCACCCGGTCTTCAAGGACGGCGCGTTCACCGCGAACGACCGTGAGGTGCGCCGCTACGCGCTGCGCAAGACCATCCGCAACATCGACCTGGCCGTCGAACTGGGCGCCGAGACGTACGTCGCCTGGGGCGGCCGCGAGGGGGCCGAGTCCGGCGCCGCCAAGGACGTGCGGGTCGCCCTCGACCGCATGAAGGAGGCCTTCGACCTCCTCGGCGAGTACGTCACCTCCCAGGGCTACGACCTGCGCTTCGCCATCGAGCCCAAGCCGAACGAGCCCCGCGGCGACATCCTGCTCCCCACCGTCGGCCACGCCCTCGCGTTCATCGAGCGCCTGGAGCGCCCCGAGCTGTACGGGGTCAACCCCGAGGTGGGCCACGAGCAGATGGCCGGCCTGAACTTCCCGCACGGCATCGCCCAGGCCCTGTGGGCGGGCAAGCTCTTCCACATTGACCTCAACGGCCAGTCCGGCATCAAGTACGACCAGGACCTGCGGTTCGGCGCCGGCGACCTGCGTGCCGCCTTCTGGCTGGTCGACCTCCTGGAGAGCGCGGGCTACGCCGGCCCGAAGCACTTCGACTTCAAGCCGCCGCGGACCGAGGACCTCGACGGTGTGTGGGCGTCGGCTGCCGGCTGCATGCGCAACTACCTGATCCTCAAGGAGCGCGCGGCCGCCTTCCGCGCGGACCCGGAGGTCCAGGAGGCCCTGCGCGCCTCCCGCCTGGACCAGCTGGCCCTGCCGACCGCCGCGGACGGTCTCCAGTCGCTCCTCGCCGACCGCACGGCCTTCGAGGAGTTCGACGCGGACGCCACCGCCGCACGCGGGATGGCCTTCGAGCGGCTCGACCAGCTGGCGATGGACCACCTGCTGGGCGCCCGGGGCTGACCCACGCACGCGCGCGTGCGGGCCGATGCGGAGCGGACGCCCGCGCGCGCGTGTCGTCACCTGTGCGCGCACGGCCGGTTCGCACCGGAAATGCTCCGGAATCATGCGGTCCATGGCATGAGTCCGTGCCAACTCCGGTGCGGGGCTCGCGCGATGACCGGAACGCGGTGACTCTTGGCGGTATGGCCATGCCGCCCGTACCGCCTCGACCGCCCGGCCCGCCGGATGGCACCCCGCCTTCCGGCGGAGGCTACGACCCGCCTCCGCACGGGGGTTTCGGACCGCCCCCGGACGACGGCTTCGCCACGTCCTCCGCCGGGGGTTTCGGCCCGCCGCCGGACGACATGTCCGACCGGTCCCCGCACGCCGGTTTCGGCGCCCCACCCGGCGCCGAGGATCCGCCCACCGCCGTCGGTTGGATGCCCCCACCGCCGCCGAGGCCGCCTCGCCGGCGCAGGGGCCCGCTGTTCGCCGTACTGGTCCTGCTGGTGGCCGCGGTGGCCGTCGCCGCCGTCGTCCTGATGAGGTCCGACGGCGACGACCCGGCCGACCAGAAGCCCACCGCGAGCAGTACGACCCCGTCCGGCTCGCCCCGCCCCTCGTTCAGCCTGCCGACCGAACTGCCCAGCAGCCTCCCGTCGAGCCTGCCGAGCGAGTTCCCCTCCCAGTGGCCCTCGGAGCTGCCCAGTGAGCTGCCGAGCGGCCTGGACTCCCTCCTGCCCTCACTCCTGGGCTAGTCGCAGCCGCCCGGCTCACAGCCCCTTGGGTAGCCGGACGTACACCAGGGTCGTCTCGATGCCGCTGTCGACGAGGCGGCCCTGTGCGTCGAACGCGCCCGCGCCGTCGGTCATCCCGAAGTCGTTGTCGTTGATCAGAGCGAGCGTGTGGTGGTTCACGCGCGCGATGCCCTCGATCTTCAACGGCACCCCGGTCACCGTGTTCAGGTCGACCACGAGCCGCTTGCCGAGCACCGGGACGCCGGCGGCCGCCGGGTCGTCCAGCTGCTCCAGCGACGGGGACGTGGTGTCGTCGTCGTAGGCGCCGCCGAGGATGTCCGACCTGCGGTCCAGCTTCACCTCTTCCAGCCGCGCGGCCTTGTCGGTGCGCTCCTCGACCAGCAGCCGGTCGCCGCCGACGGCAACGATCGACGAGATCTTCAGCTCGGAGGTGTCGTCCTCGCTCGGGTCCACCACGTTCACCGGGTCGAACCGGTAGGCGTACTCGGCCGTGACCGCCTTCTTCCGGGGCGAGAAGCGCAGCAGGCGGGTCGTGCGAGAGGCGTCCCCGGCGTCCCCGTCGGGCAGGGAGAGAGGGCTCTGCAGGGCCAGCACGAGGTCCCCGTCGGGCAGCAGGGCCAGCCCCTCGAAGCCACGGTTGACCTTCCGGTGCAGGAAGACGGACGGCAGGGCCTCGACCACCGGGTAGTCGGTGCCGGTGAGGTTCAGCCCCTTGGGCACGTACCGGGTGAGCACCTTCCCGCGCGCGGAGACGTGGACCAGCGACGGGCCGTACTCGTCGACGAGCCAGAAGGTGCCGTCCGCCGCGCGCACGATGCCCTCGGTGTCCAGGCCGTTCGGGTTGTACGACAGCGGCGTCTTCGCGTCGTAGGAGTACGGTGCCTCGTCCCGGCTCGCCTGGTTGGACAGCCCGGTCACGGCCTTGCCGGAGGACGTGGTGATCGGGATCGCGTCGATCACCTCGACGGCGTCGCCGGAGACGCGGATCTTCACGATCGCCGGGTCGAAACCGGGCACCGGGAAGGTCCGGCGCTTCTTGCCGTCCACCTTGATCTGGCCGTTGGGGCCGCGGTCGGTGATCGTCCAGTATTCGCCCCTGCGGCCGGCCGGGTAGATGTCGCTGCCGATGCCGCCGAGGTCCACGCCCCGGTCGTTGTCCACGGTGCCCGGGAGCAGCGTGTTGCTGAAGGTGCCGAGGGGGATGTCACCGAGGGTGGCGGTGCGGGTGACGTGCGCCGCGCCGGACGAGGAGGCCTCGGCCGTGCCCGCCGCCACGAGGGCGGCGGCGAGAGCCAGGGGCAGACCCGTCGCGGCAGAACGGTGGACGCGGCGTCTGCCGGTGGCGTGCGGGGACATCAGGCCTCCTGGTGGCAAGTTCGTTGACAGCGGCCAGAGTTGGGCCCCAGAGGGAACGCTGTTCGACCGGTCGGTGAACGGAGGGCGACCGCCACTCGGCGGATCACCGGTTTTCGGCTCTTCAGCGGCGGACCGTCGGATTCCGCGGCCCGCACGCGCCTCCCGGCCGCTCCGCCGGCGCGGAGTCCGCGCTCCGGTAGCGCCTACCGCAGCGTCCGGAACCACCGCACCACGGCGGCGGTCGCCGCCTGCTGGGAGCCGAGGTGGCGGGAACCGTCGTAGTCCGGGGTGCCGAGGTCGACCAGCGGGGCGTCGACGCCGTGGGCGCGCAGAGCGGCGTGGCAGTACGCCGTGTTCGTGTTGACGGCCTGTTCGTCCCCGTCGGCGTAGTAGAGCCTCACCGGAGCGCGCGGCGTCCAGTCGGTGCACACGCTGTCCGTGACGCGCAGAGCCGCCGCCAGCCGTCCGGTGGGGTGGGCCAGCATCGCCCGGCCCCGCGCGGTGAGCAGCGCGTCGAGGGAGTCCGGGGTGCGGGCCACGACCTCCTGACCGGTGTGGGTGCCGTCCAGCAGGCCCTCGATGGTGCGGTCGTACGGCGTCCGGAAGACCTGGGCCGGCGTGTCGTACAGGTGGTGCAGGCGGTTGAAGGCGACCAGGAACAGAGCCGTGTAGATCACGCTCGCCTTCGGGTCCGTCCGCCCGGCCAGCAGCGCCGGTAGCGCCGCGTCCCGGAACGCGTAGGCGCCGCTGACCGGTGCCACCGCGCGGAGCCGGAACCAGTCGTCGGCCCCCTCCTGCAGTGACCGGGCCAGCCCCAGGGCCGCCGAGGCGCCCTGGGAGAAGCCGGTGACCAGCACCCCACGGCGCAGCTCCCGGCCCTGCTGTGCCGCGACGGTGCGGGACGCCCGCAGCATGTCCAGGGCCGCCGTCGTCTCCGAAGGCACGTCCATCCAGGGGTGGGGGCCGGGCCCCAGACCCATTCCGAGGTAGTCGGGGAGCACCGCGGCGAATCCTGCGGACGCGTAGGTCAGGGCGGGGGCCTGGTCCCAGACCTCGTCCGAGACGGACGCGACGTCGCCCTTGTACAGCTCGGTGCCGTGGGTGAACGACACCGCCTGCAACCGTCGTTCACCACTGCGCGGCAGGGCCAGCAGCCCGCTGGCGGTGGTGGGCCGGCCGTGCGGATCCACCGTGCGGTACACGATCCGGAAGGTGTCCAGGCCGTGGCGCACGGCGCCGGTGTCCCAGGCACCCCCCTCGTCCCCCGCCAGTTCGGCCGCGACCTGCCGGGCGGTCGGCGTCCGCAGGTGCTCCACGGACACCACCGCGCCCCGTGACCCGTGTGTCCCCACCGGGGCGACGGCGGCAGCCGCCGTCGCGCCCGATCGCTGCGCGACCACGGCCGTCGCGCTGCTCGCCGTCAGCGCGGCCGACACCGCCGAGATCGCCAGTATCCTGCTCATTCGCTTCATACCGTGACCGTACGAATCCCCGCAGCCACCGGCCATCCGGCCAACCGGCCTGTGGGGGTGGGGTTTTCCGCAGGGTTCCTCGCAGGGCGCCTCGGAGGGTTCCTCGCAGGATTTCTCGTGCGGTTTCCGCAGGGTTTTCTGCAGGGCCGAGTCGCCCCCTGAACGTCCGCCGCGGCAACCCGTCCGCAGTGGTTACGCTGAGAGCGGGGCTGCTCCACGATCTGTTCGACTCGGCACGCGTCGGCACTCGCCGGTACTCAGGGGCCAGTAGGGGTCCCACGTCAGGGATGTCTCAGGGTCGCGGTCCGGAACCGAGGGAGGCGCGGGCCCGTTTTCAGATCAGAGAGCGGCAACGGCCGCGAAGGAGGCGACGCTGATGTCGAAGAACGCGAAGATCGCCGCAGGGGGTGTGGCGGTCGGGCTCATCCTGCTGATATGGCTGCCCTGGTGGGTGACGTTCCTGATCGTGGTGGGCGTCCCGGTGGCCGCGTACCTCGCCCTCGACCCCTCGCAGCGGCGCAGGCTGCGCCGGGTCACGCGCAAGGAGATCGGCCGCTGAGCCGCCCGCCCGGGGCCGCGTGACCCGCCGCACCCGCGGCGGGATGCGGACCGGGAGGGCTCACAGGGGCCGTACGGCCATCTTGTCGAGGGCTTCCAGGAGGCCGGGGAGCTCGGGGCCCCGGCCGACCGGCAGGACCTCGCCGGGTTCCTCGTCGAGGAGCACGAAGGCGATGTCGTCGGTGCGGGCCACCAGCGACCAGCCGGGCCCGTCGGCGCGCAGCGTACGGGCGTCGCCCGGGGCGAAGGAGGAGCGGACCCGGCCCAGCGGCGGAGGCGTGTCCACGTAGGCCCACGCCTCGGCCAGGACCCGCCGGACTCCGACGTGACCCTGCGGGGCCTCCTCGGCGTCCTGCGGGGCCTCCCCGGAGGCTTCCGGGGCTTCCTCGGCCGCCGCCGGTGCCGGGAGTGCCGGGAAGAGGTCGTCGCTGATCTGCTCCCGCCAGATCGCCCACTGGAGGGCGATCTCGTCCGCGCCCAGCCGTCGCTGTGCCGGACCCCAGGTGCTGGTGTCCGGCGGGGTCAGCGGAGCCTGGTCCGCCACCTCCGGGCCGGGGTCGTGCGGCGCGGGGACGTTGGGAGCCGCCACGGCGACCGCCAGCGGCCAGCCGGGCAGGGCGGCGACCACCGTGCGTTCGTCCGGCGACAGGTCGTACTCCATGCCGCAGTCCCAGGACGCGATCGCTACGGCGACCAGCGACACGTCGTCGATGACGACCGTCCAGCGCGCCCCTTCGCCGTCCTGGCCGAGCACCAGGCCGTACCCGTCGGCGCGCGGTGCCAGCGCCAGCGCCGCGCATGCCTCCGGATAGTCGTCGCCCAGCACGCTCGGAAACTTCGCCGGCGTCAGCAGCACCGCCGTGAGCACGTACAGTGCCTCGTCCGCGGCGACGGCCCCCTCGTCGGTCCCGGCCATCCCTGCCTCCCCAGTGGTTCGTCCAACGGCGCGCACCCTAGTGGGACGGGAAGGCTGTTGTCACGACCGGCCTCCACACGCGAGCTGCAGTTTTCCACCGGGACCGGACGAAACGACCTCGGCGGCGCGGAAGAGCGGCGATCCCGGCGGTACCGAGGGTCAGGCCACGGGCAGCCCGAGGAGGTCGCGAGCCACCGTCGCCGGCGACTCGTCGCGCTCCCGTGCCAGGGTGATCACGGCCCGGCAGGCCAGCTCGCTCACCCCGAACGACAGGGCCTCCGGCGACACCCAGCCGGCCGCCTCCTCCATTCGCTCCTGGTCGTCCTCCGCTCGGGCGGCGACATAGACGGCCGCCGCCTCGAACAAGTTGTGTGCACGCCGCTCACGGCTCGCACGCCGTTCCGGCACGTCCGTGCCCTCGACGCCTCGAAATCTGCCTGCGTACCTGCGGATCCGGTCGAACACGCGGGCTCCTTTCCCCGGTCGGCTGTCGCCTGCGAACACGTGGCTTCCTCTGTCGAACGTAGAGTTGAAGCCCCGGCAACAGAAGAGGGCCCCGCCCGGTCGCCTCAGCCGGCCTCGGCTTCCGGCGAGGCGATGGGGGCGCGCAGCCAGGCCGGTTCCGCACGGCTCGTGGCGCGGGCGACGGTCAGGATGCCGCGGCGGAACGGGTCGTCCACCTCCTCGGCGCGCAGCGGCCGGTCGCCGTCGTAGAAGAAGCTCGCGGGCTCCTCCAGGAAGGCCAGTCGCCGGCGCAGGACGGCCGACCGGGCCGTCCCGAGGGCTTCGCCGCGGCGGTCGCCGGCTAACGTCCGCGGACCGCCAGCGCCAGGAACCGCGCGTCCTCGTCCACGTACGACGTCAGGCGCCAGCCCGCACCGGCGAGCAGCGGGCCGAGGTTGGCCTCCGCGCGCAGGTCGTCCGGTGTGATCTGCCGGCCCTGGCGGGCCGCCAGGGCGGACCGGCCGATGGGGTGGAACAGGGCCAGGCAGCCGCCGGGGCGGACCACGCGCGCCAGCTCCCGCAGGTTCTCCGCCGGACGGGGCAGATGGGCTATCAGGCCCGCGGCGAACACGGCGTCCAGGGACTCCGGCCGCATCGGCAGCGCGGCGACGTCGGCGAGCAGCAAGCGTCCGTCACGGTCCCGGCCGGCCCGCCGGGCGGCCTGGAGCATCGCCGGGGTGAGATCCATCCCGAGGACCGCGCCGGTGGGTCCCACGGCCCGGCGGAGCGGCGGCAGGGCGCGCCCGGTGCCGCACCCCGCGTCGAGCACCCGGTCGCCCGTGCGCAGCCCCAGATCGGCGACCGCGGCCGCGTAGGCGGGACCGTCGTCGGGGAACTTGTCGTCCCAGCCGGCCGCTCGCGCGGTGAAGAACTCCCGGACGTGCGTGTGGTCATCGCTCATGGTCCGTATGATCCCTCACCGTCACGGAGGACTACCCTGCGCGCACGTTCGAGCGGGACGCGATCGTTCCGGCACATCTCTGAGTCATATTGCAACACCTTTCGAAATGCGCCCCCTTTGTGCGCCCATGCCCCCCTAGCGTCCCTGAGCCATGGGACATCTGGACCACGCCACCTTCGGCTGGCTGACCCCCGCGCTGTCGTACGTCATGGCCTGCATAGGCGCCGCACTGGGGCTGCGCTGCACCGTCCGCGCGCTCGGCAGCACCGGCCGCTCGCGCCGCAACTGGCTGCTCACCGCGGCCTCCGCGATCGGCACCGGCATCTGGACCATGCACTTCGTGGCCATGCTCGGCTTCAGCGTCAGCGGCACCGACATCCGCTACGACGTACCGCTGACCGTCCTCAGCCTGCTCGTCGCCGTGGTCGTCGTCAGCGCCGGCGTCTTCGCCGTCGGCTACAGCCGCGACCGCAACCGGGCGCTCCTGCTGGGCGGACTCACCACCGGCCTGGGCGTCGCCAGCATGCACTACCTCGGCATGGCGGCCGTCCGACTGCACGGCGCCGTGCGCTACGACCCGATGCTCGTCGGGCTCTCCGTCCTCATCGCCGTGGTCGCCGCGACCGCGGCCCTGTGGGCGGCGCTCAACATCAGGTCGCCCGTCGCGGTCACCGCCGCCTCCCTGGTCATGGGAGCGGCCGTCAGCAGCATGCACTACACCGGGATGTTCGCGGTCAGCGTGCACGTCACGCCCTCCGGCAGCCCGCTGCCCGGGGCCACGGCGATGCAGTTCATCTTCCCCCTCGCCGTCGGCCTCGGGTCCTATCTGTTCCTCACCTCCGCCTTCGTCGCGCTCTCGCCCACGGCAGGGGAGCGCGAGGCGTCCGCCTCGGCCCAACGGCCCGTCACGAGCGCCGCACCCTGACCCGGCGCCGACCCACCTTTCCCGAGCGAGGAGGCCATGCGTACACCCCGTAGGACCCCCACAGCAGGCCCGGAGACACCGTCGGCGCAGCCGCAGCGCGGCCGTCGCGCACACGCCGGACCACCTGCCGACGAACCGGTCGACGACCTGCCCGGCACCGCGGCGGACAACGCGCCCACGCGGCCCGGGGGCTGGCGGCTGCGCCCGCGGACCGTGCGGGCCAAGGTCGTCTGCCTGCTCATGGTGCCGGTCATGTCCCTGCTCGCCCTGTGGGCGTACGCCACGGTCACCACGGCACAGGACGTCTCCCGGCTGCGCCAGTCGCAGCGCGTCGACGCCGCGCTGCGCACCCCGGTCGCCGCCGCCGTCACCGCGCTCCAGGCCGAGCGGGCCGCAGCGGTCCGGTACGCGACCGACCCCGCCGCCGAACAGATCGCCGACCTCAAGAGGCTCGGCGCCCGTACCGATCAGGCCGTGGCCGCACTACGGCTCGGCAAGGACAGCACCGTCGCCGACAGCGAGGAGCTGCCCTCCGGCGTGGCCCAGAGACTGAAGGCCTTCGTCACCGGCGCCGAGCAACTGCGCGCGCTGCGGCGGGCGGTGCAGAACCGCGGCACCGGCTGGGACGCGGCCTACGGGCAGTACACGCAGACCATCGCCTCGGGCTTCGCCGTGGACGGCGCCCTCACCGGCATCCAGGCCGACGACATGGGCTCCGACGCGCGCGTGCTGCTCGAGTTCTCCCGTGCGGGCGAGGCGCTGGCCCAGGAGGACGCCGTCCTCGGCGGCGCCCGGCTGGCCGGTGGCCTCGACGGCCGGCGGCTGCGGCTGTTCACCGGCGCCGTCGACACCCGCCGCGTCCTCACCGACACGGCCGTCGCCGATCTGCCGGGGGCCCGGCGCACCGCGTGGCAGCGGCTCGCCGACGGCGACGACTACACCGCGCTGACCGCCGCCGAGGACAGGATCCTCGCGAGCTCACCCGGAGCCAAGGCGGTCGGCGCCGCCCCGGAAGCCACCTGGGACACCGCGCACACACGCGTGCAGGACGGCATGCGGAAGATGCAGGCCGACACGGCACGCACGGTCGCGGGCCGGGCCGACCCCTTCGCCCGCGGCCTGCTCACCCCTGCCGGCGCCGCCGTCCTGTTCGGTCTCCTCGCCGTGGTCGCCTCGCTCGTCATCTCCGTCCGCATCGGGCGCGGTCTCGTCGTCGAGCTGGTGAGCCTGCGCAACAGCGCCCTGGAGATCGCCCGCCGCAAACTCCCCGAGGCGATGCACAGGCTGCGGGCCGGCGAGGAGATCGACGTACGCGCGGAGGCGCCCCCGGGACCGCCCGCCGAGGACGAGACCGGACAGGTCGCCGAGGCCCTCGGCACCGTGCACCGCGCCGCCCTGCGCGCCGCCGTGGAACGCGCCGAACTCGCCAGCGGCATTTCGGGAGTCTTCGTCAACCTCGCCCGCCGCAGCCAGATCCTGGTCCACCGCCAGCTGAGCCTGCTGGACAGCATGGAGCGCCGCTCCGACGACCCCGGGGAACTGAGCGACCTCTTCCGCCTCGACCACCTCACCACCCGGATGCGCCGCCACGCGGAGAGCCTGATCATCCTCTCCGGAGCCGCCCCCGGCCGTGCCTGGCGGATGCCCGTGTCCCTGACCAACGTGGTACGGGCCGCCGTGTCCGAAGTCGAGGACTACGCGCGCGTGGAAGTACGACAGCTCCCCGAGGCGGCCGTCGTCGGCGCGGCCGTCGCCGACCTCACCCACCTGCTCGCCGAGGTGGTGGAGAACGCCGCCCAGTTCTCGCCGCCGCACACCCGCGTGCGCATCGTCGGAGAGCCCGTCGGCAACGGCTACGCCCTGGAGGTCGAGGACCGCGGGCTCGGCATGGGCCAGGAGACCCTCGCCGAGGCCAACCGGCGCATCGAGCAGTCCGAGGCCCTCGACCTGTTCGACAGCGACCGGCTCGGCCTCTTCGTGGTGAGCAGGCTCGCGGCCCGCCACGGCATCAAGGTGCATCTGCGCACGTCCCCGTACGGCGGCACCACCGCGGTGGTCCTGCTGCCGAAGGCCCTGCTGCACGGCGGCTCGGCGGAACGTTCCACCGGTCCGGTGGCCGACACCGGACAGGCACCGCCACGTGCCCACGCGCGCGTGCCCCGCGCCGCAGCTCTCCCGGAGCCGGCCCCCGCCGGCCGGCCCGCCCTCGCCGCCACCCGCACCGCACCGCGCCCGGCGCCCGAACCCCCGCCCCCCGGAGTCACCACCTTGAGGCCGCACCGCCCACCGCACGACTCCGAGCCCGCCGACGACGACCTTCCACGCCGGGTACGGCAGGCGAGCCTCGCCCCCCAACTGCGCGATCCTCGCGCCGAGGAGCCCGCGCCCGCCCGCGGTGGGGACGAGCGCACCCCCGAACTCGTCCGCGACCGCATGACCGCCTACCGCGACGGCTGGACGCGCGGCGGAGGCAGACAGCCCGGCCGCGGAGCCGCCCCGGAATCCGAAGAGGGCAACGACAGCACCGAAGGAGACCGCCCATGATCCAGGACCCGAGCACGAGGGCAGACCGGCGCTCCGGCGAACTCGACTGGCTGCTGGACGACCTGGTGCTGCGCGTCAGCGAGGTACGGCACGCCGTCGTACTGTCCAACGACGGACTCGCCGTCGGCGCGTCGACGGGCCTCGAACGCGAGGACGCCGAGCACCTCGCCGCCGTGGCCTCCGGCTTCAACAGCCTCGCCAAGGGCGCCGGACGGCACTTCGGAGCGGGCGGGGTGCGCCAGACCATGGTCGAGATGGACGACGCCTTCCTCTTCGTGGCCGCCGCGGGCGACGGCTCCTGCCTCGCCCTGCTCACCGACGTGACCGCCGACATCGGCCTGGTCGCCTACGAGATGGCCCGCCTGGTCAAACGCGTCGGCGAGCACCTCTACACCGCGCCGCGCGTCGCCGCCCGGCCGCCCGCCGCCGGCTGAGCCGGAAGTCCGCCACCGATGACCGAGTACACGACCGGCGTCCCGATCGAGCCGGGCAGCCAGTGGTACGACAGCGAGGCCGGACCGTTGGTCCGCCCCTACGCCATGACCGGGGGCCGCACCAGACCCGGCCCCACCGGCGTGAAGTTCGACCTGATCGCCCTGGTCACGCTCGACCCGGGCGCGGCCGGCACCGACGACGACACCGCGCTCGGCCCCGAACACCGCGCACTGGTCGACCTGTGCCGGCTGGAGACGCAGTCCGTCGCCGAACTCGCCGCCGGCGCCGACCTCCCCGTGGGCGTGGTCCGGGTGCTCCTGGGCGACCTGCTGGAACTGGGCCGGGTCACGGTGAGCCGCCCGGTGCCACCGGCCCAGCTGCCCGACGAACGGATTCTGCGCGAGGTCATCGAGGGATTGCGGGCACTGTAGACGAGCATCCGGAACCAACCGGGCGCGAGCCGGTCAGAACAGACGTGTTCCGGTCCAACCGTCCGCGACGGGACGGCAGTTGTCATGATGCTGGCTTCGCACCATCCCGTGCCGCGTCGCGGGTGTCCCGACGTCCACCGCAGCAGGTCCTCCCGGCCCTCCAAGACCCTCCCGAGAGCCCTCCCGAGAGAAGTGATCATGGTCTCCGAGCACTCCGAGTCCACCGCCGACGACGCGTCGGCCATGGCGCTCAAGATATTGGTCGCCGGCGGCTTCGGCGTCGGAAAGACGACCCTGGTAGGCGCCGTCAGCGAGATCCGGCCGCTGCGCACCGAGGAAATGCTCAGCGAAGCCGGCCAGTTGGTGGACGACACGGACGGCGTGGACCAGAAGGTCACCACCACCGTCGCCATGGACTTCGGCCGCATCACCATCCGCTCCGGCCTCTCCCTGTACCTCTTCGGCACCCCGGGCCAGGACCGCTTCTGGTTCCTCTGGGACGAGCTGTCGCAAGGAGCACTCGGCGCAGTCGTCCTCGCCGACACCCGCCGCCTGGAGGACTGCTTCCCGGCGGTCGACTACTTCGAGCACCGGCACATCCCGTTCGTCGTCGCCGTCAACTGCTTCACCGGTGCCCGGAGCTACGGCGCCCACGACGTCTCCCGGGCCCTCGACCTGGACCAGGGCACGCCCGTGGTCCTGTGCGACGCCCGGGAGCGGGACTCCGGCAAGGAGGTGCTGATCCGGCTCGTCGAGTACGCCGGACGGATGCACACCGCCCGGCTCCTCGACTCGGTGGGCTGAGCCTCAGCCCGTGAGGTCCTTGAGCGCCACCACCTTCTCCACGGTGACCCGGACCAGCAGCTCGCCGGGGACGCCGTTGCGGGCGCCGAACTCCTCCGCGCGCTCCGCCCCCATGTAGCGGGCCGAGATCCGGGTGGCCGAATCACGGAGTTCGTCCAGGTCCTCCGAGAGCCGGGCACGCCCGTTCAGCACCACGAAGTGGAAGGGGGGCCGGTCGTCGTCCACACAGAGGGCGACACGCCCGTCACGGGCGAGATTGCGCCCTTTCACGGTGTCCTTACCGGTGTTGAAGACCAGCTCGTCCCCGTCCAGCAGGAACCAGATGGGGGCCACATGCGGGCTGCCATCGGCGTTTACGGTGGACAGTTTGCCGGTGCGGGTGCCGTGCGAGACGAACGCCCGCCATTCCTCGTCGGTCATCTTCTCTGCCATGTCCCCATCCTCCTTGCCCGGACGCCGGTGGTGGGGAAGGCTGGCGGGTAGATCCTCCAGCCAGGGGGAGACGCTACACGGGGAGACGCTACGACATGGCGCAGAACCAGGGACTCGGCTGGCTGCTCGACGACCTGACCGAGCGTGTGGAGCACGTGCGGCACGCGCTGGTCCTGTCGAACGACGGACTGGTCACAGGAGCGAGCACGGGCCTACGCCGGGAGGACGCGGAGCATCTGGCCGCCGTCGCCTCCGGGCTGCACAGCCTTGCCAAGGGCTCCGGACGCCACTTCGGCGCGGGCCAGGTCCGCCAGACGATGATCGAGTACGACGAGGCGGTCCTGTTCGTCACCGCGGCCGGAACCGGCAGCTGCCTGTGCGTGCTCAGCGGTGCGGAGGCCGACATCGGCCAGATCGCCTACGAGATGACCCTCCTGGTCAACCGTGTCGGCGAGCACCTCGCAGTGGACGCCAGGCAACCGGAGCGGTCCTCCACGGTAGACCTCTGACCTGCGGATTCATCCCCCGTGGCGGAGTTATCCACAGGCCTGCCACGAGTCTCGCCGAACCGGCTACGGTCGTATCCACGGCAAGCGCACCGGGTGCGAGCCACCCACTCCACGGGGGAGTACGACGATGTCCGGCACCATCCTCACCCAGTCCCGCCCGCTCACTTGCGCGCCGAGCCGCGCCGCCCGAGAACTGGGCCTCAAACGGGGTGAGTTCGACCTCGCGGTACACCTCGGACGGATCCGCACCGTACCCGACGAGGGAGGCGGCGGAGGCCGCCGCGTCCCACGGACCGAGATCGACCGGCTCCAGGGCCGGGCCGAAGCCCTCCGCGAGAGCGTGCGGGCCGTGGGGACGACCGAGGGGGCGGCCTTGATGGCCGTCCCGGCGGGCAGGTTCACCCGCTTCGCGAAACTCGGCCTGGTGACTCCGGTCAAGTGGTACCCGAATCGGTACCGGGCCGTGGTCTGGCTCTATCTCGCCGAGGAGCTGCGGCAGTTCGCCGCCGACGAGAAGAACACCCGGCTGCTCACCGGCCGTACGCCCGCGGAGCTGAGCGACCGGCTGCGGGCGGGCGCGGACCAGCGGGCCCGCAACTGGCGCGGACGGCACTGTGGTTTCCTGCTGCGGCAGGCGGACGGGCCGTGGGAGCGGGCCGGGGTGGTGGCCGGCTTCCTGGACCCCGGTGAGATCGACGACGTGCTCACGGACCCTCAGGAACGCGCCCACGTCACGGCCTTGCGGCCGGCCCCGCCCGCCCACGGCGCACCGGGCTCGCCCGCCGCGCAGCTCGCCGAGGAGCTCATGACGGCGGCCGACCCGGACGAGATCGACTGGTTCCGGCACGACCTGGCCCGGGAAGTCGCGCAAGCCCGCACGCACCGGCCGGTGCTCCGCCCCGCCGCACCGTCCCGGCATCCGGCGCTCGACCGGCCGAAACTCTCCCGAGGCCTGCGCGGCTGGCTGCTGCGCAGAAACCCGCGCCCCGCCCACTGACCGGCGGCCCGGACCGCACCGGCGTCCGCCTCGGCTACAGCGCGCGGAACAGCCCCTCCTGGACGACGGACACCAGCAGCCGCCCCTCGAGGTCGTAGACCCGCCCGCGGGCCAGGCCCAGCCCGCCCGTGGCGATGGGGGACTCCTGCTCGTACAGGAACCACTCGTCCGCGCGGAACGGCCGGTGGAACCACATGGCGTGGTCCAGTGAGGCGATGTCGAAGTTCCGCGGCCCCCACAGCGGTTCGACGGGGACACGGACGGCGTCCAGAAGCGTCATGTCGCTGGCGTAGGTCAGCGCGCAGGTGTGCACCAGCGGATCATCGCCCAGCGGGCCGACCGCGCGCATCCACACGGCGCTGCGCGGCTCGGAGCCCGCTATCTCCTCGGGGTGCCAGCGCAGTCGGTCGACATAGCGGATGTCGAAGGGCTGGCGGCGCGCCATCCGCTCCAGCTGCTCGGGCAGCTCGCCCAGATGCTTGCGGATCTCCTCGGCGAGCGTCGGCAGCGACTCCGGGTGCGGCACCTCGCGGAACTGCGGCAGCTGGTGCTCGAAGGCTCCCACCTCAGGCTTGTGGAAGGAGGCGGTCAGATTGAAGATCGTGCGGCCCTGCTGCACGGCGGTGACCCGGCGCGTCGTGAACGACCGCCCGTCCCGGACCCGTTCGACCTGGTACACGATCGGCACGCCCGGCCGGCCCGGGCGCAGGAAGTACGCGTGCAGCGAGTGCACCGGCCGGTCGCCCTCCGTGGTGCGGCTGGCTGCGACCAGCGCCTGGCCGGCCACCTGGCCGCCGAAGACCCGCTGGAGGGACTCCTGGGGGCTGCGGCCACGGAAGATGTTGACCTCGATCTGCTCCAGGTCGAGCAGGTCGACCAGTCTCTCGGCCGGGTTGGTCATGGGGTGGATTCTCCTGTGCCGGGGCCTGTACTCGAACCTGTTCCGGGACCTGTGCTCAGAGCTGGCCGACATCGGTGACGCGGACGACGGCGCGGCCCTCGGTGTCGGAGGCCGTCAGGTCGATCTCCGCGCTGATGCCCCAGTCGTGGTCGTCGTTCGGGTCGTCGAAGATCTGGCGGACGCGCCAGAGCGCGTTCTGCGGCTCCTCCTGGATCACGAGCAGCTTGGGACCGCGGGCGTCGGGACCGGTGCCCAGGTCCTCGTACTCGTCCCAGTACTTGTCCATCGCCTCGCCCCAGGCGTCGGCGTCCCAGCCGGCGTCCGCGTCCATCTCGCCCAGTTCGTCCACCCGGTCCAGGGCGGCGAGCTCCACGCGCCGGAACATCGCGTTGCGCACCAGCACCCGGAAGGCCCGCGCGTTGGCTGTGACCGGCTTGACCTCGTCGGCCTTCTCCTGGGCCTCCTCGGCGGTCATCTCCTCCGGGTTGGCGAGCTGCTCCCACTCGTCCAGCAGGCTGGAGTCGACCTGCCGGACCATCTCGCCCAGCCACTCGATCAGGTCCTGCAGGTCCTCGGACTTCAGGTCGTCCGGGATGTTGTGGTCGAGGGCCTTGTACGCGCTCGCGAGGTAGCGCAGCACGATCCCCTCGGTGCGGGCCAGCTCGTAGACCGACACCAACTCCGTGAAGGTCAGCGCCCGTTCGTACATGTCCCGGATGACCGACTTCGGCGACAGCGGATGGTCGCCGACCCAGGGGTGGCTCTTGCGGTAGGTGTTGTAGGCGTGGAAGAGCAGCTCTTCCAGGGGCTTCGGGTACGTGACGTCCTGGAGGCGCTCCATGCGCTCCTCGTACTCGACGCCGTCCGCCTTCATCGCGGCGACGGCCTCGCCCCTCGCCTTGTTCATCTGGGCGGCCAGGATCTGGCGCGGGTCGTCCAGGGTGGACTCGACGACGGACACCATGTCGAGGGCGTAGGACGGCGATTCGGGGTCGAGGAGCTCGAACGCGGCCAGGGCGAAGGTCGACAGCGGCTGGTTGAGCGCGAAGTCCTGCTGGAGGTCGACCGTGAGCCGGACGATACGGCCGGTGGCGTCGGGCTCGTCGAGCTTCTCGACGATGCCGCCGTCGAGCAGCGAGCGGTAGATCGCGATCGCCCGGCGGATGTGCCGCAGCTGCTGCTTGCGCGGCTCGTGGTTGTCCTCCAGAAGGTGGCGCATCGCCTCGAAGGCGTTGCCCGGGCGCGCGATCACCGACAGCAGCATCGTGTGCGTCACCCGGAACCGCGAGGTCAGCGGCTCCGGCTCGGACGCGATCAGCTTCTCGAACGTGTTCTCCGTCCAGCCGACGAAGCCCTCCGGCGCCTTCTTGCGCACCACCTTGCGCCGCTTCTTCGGGTCGTCGCCCGCCTTGGCCAGCGCCTTCTCGTTCTCGATGACGTGCTCGGGGGCCTGCGCGACGACCAGACCGGCGGTGTCGAAGCCGGCCCGGCCCGCACGCCCGGCGATCTGGTGGAACTCGCGGGCGCGCAGGGTGCGCACCCGGTTGCCGTCGTACTTGGTGAGGGCGGTGAACAGCACCGTGCGGATGGGCACGTTGACACCCACACCCAGGGTGTCGGTGCCGCAGATGACCTTCAGCAGACCGGCCTGCGCGAGCTTCTCCACCAGGCGCCGGTACTTGGGCAGCATGCCGGCGTGGTGCACGCCGATGCCGTGCCGGACGTACCGGGACAGGTTCTGGCCGAACTTGGTGGTGAAGCGGAAGTTGCCGATCAGCTCGGCGATCTGCTCCTTCTCCTCCTTCGAGGACATGTTGATGCTCATCAGCGCCTGCGCCCGCTCCACCGCCTGCGCCTGCGTGAAGTGCACGATGTACACCGGCGCCTGCCTGCTCTCCAGGAGCTCGGTGAGCGTCTCGGTCATCGGGGTGAGCTGGTACTCGTAGGAGAGCGGCACCGGGCGGGTCGCCGAGCGGACCACCGCGGTGGGGCGGCCGGTGCGGCGGGTCAGGTCCTTCTCGAAGAAGGAGACGTCGCCGAGGGTGGCCGACATGAGGATGAACTGCGCCTGGGGCAGTTCGAGGAGCGGGATCTGCCAGGCCCAGCCGCGGTCGCCCTCGGCGTAGAAGTGGAACTCGTCCATGACGACCTGGCCGACGTCCGCCTGCTTGCCGTCGCGCAGCGCGATGGAGGCGAGCACCTCGGCGGTGCAGCAGATGACGGGCGCGTCGGAGTTCACGGAGGCGTCGCCGGTGAGCATGCCGACGTTCTCGGTGCCGAAGAGCTTGCACAGCTCGAAGAACTTCTCCGACACCAGCGCCTTGATCGGGGCCGTGTAGAAGGTGACCTCGTCCCGGGCCAGCGCGGCGAAGTGCGCACCCGCGGCGATCATGCTCTTGCCCGAGCCGGTCGGCGTCGACACGATCACGTTCGCCCCGGAGACCGCCTCGATCAGCGCCTCCTCCTGGTGGGGGTAGAGCGTGAGACCGCGCTCCTGCGCCCATGCCTCGAAGGCCTCGTACAAGGCGTCGGGGTCGGCGGTCGGCGGCAGCTGATCGATGAGGGTCACGCCCCCATCTTGCCTGGCCCACCCGCTCAGGGGGGAATCGGCTTCGAGCACGAAGATCACGGCCGCTACGCTGTGTCGCCGACGGAGCGTCAACGCACCCGGTCAACTGGACAGCGGCATACGAGGAATGGGGCGGGGAACGGCCATGATGGGACCAGCACACTCACTGTCGGGAGCCGCCGCCTGGCTCGGCGTAGGAGCCGCGGCGGCAGCGACCGGGCATACGATGCCCTGGCCGGTGCTCCTGGTAGGGGCGCTGATCTGCGCGGGCGCCGCGCTCGCCCCCGACCTCGACCACAAGGCGGCGACCATCTCGCGGGCCTTCGGACCCCTGTCGCGCTGGGTCTGCGAGATCGTGGACAAGCTCTCCTACGCCGTCTACAAGGCGACCAGGATGGCGGGCGACCCGCGCCGCAACGGCGGCCACCGGACGCTGACGCACACCTGGGTCTGGGCGGCGATGATCGGCGGGAGCTGCTCGGCCGCGGCGATCCTCGGCGGCCGCTGGGCGGTGCTGGCGATCCTCTTCGCGCACATGGTGCTGGCGATCGAGGGCCTGCTGTGGCGGGCGGCGCGCGGCTCCAGCAGCGACATCCTGGTGTGGCTGCTGGCGGCGACCAGCGCCTGGATCCTGGCCGGCACCCTGGACAAACCGGGCAACGGCTCGGACTGGCTGTTCACCCAGCCCGGCCAGGAGTACCTGTGGCTGGGGCTGCCGGTGGTGCTGGGGGCGCTGGTGCACGACATCGGGGACGCGCTGACCGTCTCCGGCTGCCCGGTCCTGTGGCCCATCCCGATCGGCCGCAGGCGCTGGTACCCGATCGGCCCGCCGAAGGCGATGCGCTTCCGCGCCGGCAGCTGGGTCGAGCTGAAGGTGCTCATGCCGGTGTTCATGGTGCTGGGCGGCATAGGCTGCGCGGCCGCCCTGAACGTGATCTGACCCGGTCTGCCGATCGGCGAGGGTCAGCCCGCCGTCCCCGAGCCACCACCGTACCGGCGCTCGAACGCGGCGACGCGGCCCTCGGAGTCCACCGTGCGGGCCTTGCCCGTGTAGAAGGGGTGGCTCTCGGAGGAGATCTCCACGTCGACCACCGGGTAGGTCTGGCCGTCGTCCCACTCGATGGTCTGGTCGCTGGTCGCGGTGGACCGGGTCAGGAAGGCGTATCCGGCGGCGCGGTCGCGGAAGACCACGGGGTGGTAGTCGGGGTGCTTGTCCTGCTGCATGGCGGCTCCTCGAAGGACGGGGCGGGCGGGCAGGGGCGGGCGGGCTCAGCCGTAGGCGGTGTCCTCGTCGACGATGTGCATCGCGGCCTCCTCGGCGGAGGCCCCGGCGCCGTCGATGCCGACGTCGGTGGCGACGAGGCCGTTCTCGTCGTCCTCGTGCGCCCCCTCGTTCGGGGCCACGAGGCGGCCGGAGCGCAGGTCGCCGACCTCGTTGTCCAGAAGTTCGCCGTCGCTGCCCTGGCAGTCGCCGATGCCGTCGCCGTCGGGAACGGCCGGATCGGGCAGCTCCTCGGCGAGCCGCTGGTCCAGGGTCTCGCCCCGGCGGCGCTCCGCCGCGGTCACCCCGGTGTGCTCCACCGCCCACGGCCGCTCGGGCGGGGACCAGCCACGGTCCAGGGGATCGCTGACGCCGTCGGACTCCAGCGTGTCCTCCACGTCGAGCAGCCCCGTGTCCTCACGGATCTCGGATCCGTCGGGCTGGTAGACGTCGTCCCCCCATCCATCGGCGGTGGTCACGGCTACCTCCAGGGGGTGAGGACGCGGTCCGCGGGGCGGGCCGCGTGCACGCTCGGCACAGGTGCGCGGCGTGAACCGCACGGTTCACGGCCGGCCCCCGAACCGGTGCCGCTCTCCAGCCTTCCACCCCTGCTCGCACCCGCGCAACGGCACGGGGCGCGACCTGCGGTGTGCATCCCGCGCCGCACCCCGTGCCACGGCCTGTCACCCGTGCCACGACCGCCACAGCGCCGCGTAGGCGCCGTCGGCCGCCACCAGCGCGTCGTGGCTCCCGAGCTCGCTGATCCGGCCGTTCTCGACCACGGCGATGACGTCCGCGTCATGGGCGGTGTGCAGCCGGTGGGCGATGGCGACCACCGTGCGGCCGTCCAGGACCCGGGCCAGAGACCGTTCCAGATGGCGGGCGGCGCGCGGGTCCAGGAGCGAGGTCGCCTCGTCCAGGACCAGCGTGTGCGGGTCGGCCAGCACCAGCCGCGCCAGCGCGATCTGCTGGGCCTGCGCCGGGGTCAGGGCGACCCCGCCGGAGCCGACCTCGGTGTCCAGGCCCTCCTCCAGGGCCCGTGCCCAGCCGTCCGCGTCGACCGCGCCGAGGGCCGCCCACAGCTCGGCGTCCTCGGCGCCGGTCCGGGCGAGCAGCAGGTTGTCGCGCAGGGAGCCCACGAAGACGTGGTGCTCCTGGTTGACGAGGGCGACATGGGAACGGACCCGCTCGGCGGTCATCCGGGACAGTTCCGCGCCGCCCAGGGTGATCCGGCCGCCTCGCGGCGCGTAGATCCCTGCGAGCAGCCTGCCGAGGGTGGACTTGCCCGCGCCCGAGGGGCCGACCAGGGCCAGCCGGGTGCCGGGCGCGACCTCCAGGGAGACCTCGCGCAGCACGTCGACGCCCTGCAGGTAGCCGAAGCGCACCTCGTCCGCGTGCACCTCCCGGCCGGCTGGGGCCAGCGCCGCGTCCCCGGCGTCCGGCTCGATGTCCCGGACGCCGACCAGCCGGGCCAGCGACACCTGGGCGACCTGGACCTCGTCGTACCAGCGCAGGATCAGGTTCACCGGCTCGACGAGCATCTGGGCGATGAGCGCGCCCGTCGTCAGCTGGCCGACGTCGATCCAGCCCTTCAGGACGAAGACCCCGCCGATCATCAGCACCGAGCCGAGGACGGTGGTGTGGGTGGCGTTGACCGCCGGGAACAGCACCGACCGCAGCCACAGGGTGTAGCGCTCCCACGCCGTCCACTCCTTGACCCGGCGCTCGGACAGGGCGATCCGGCGGGCGCCGAGCCGGTGCGCCTCGATGGTGTGCCCGGCGTCCACGGACTCCGCGAGGGCGGCGGCCACGGCCGCGTAGCCGGCGGCCTCGGAGCGGTAGCCGGCCGGCGCCCGCCGGAAGTACCAGCGGCAGACGACCACCAGGACCGGCAGGGCGAGCAGCACGGTGGCGGCCAGCGGCGGCGCCGTGACGACGAGCCCGCCGATCAGCAGCACGACCCACACCACGCCGATCGACAGCTGCGGCACGGCCTCCCGCATGGCGTTGGCGAGCCGGTCGATGTCGGTGGTGATCCGGGACAGCAGGTCGCCCGTGCCCGCCCGCTCCAGGACGCCCGGCGGCAGCCCGACCGACCGGACGAGGAAGTCCTCGCGCAGGTCGGCCAGCATCCGCTCGCCGAGCACGGCACCCCGCAGCCGCACCTCGCGCACGAAGACGGCCTGGACGGCGAGTGCGACCACGAACAGGCCGATGGTCAGGCCCAGATGGAGTTCGCGGGCGCCGTCGGAGACCCGCTCGACGAGTCCGCCCAGCAGGTAGGGGCCGACCATGGACGCGACCACGGCCACCGTGTTGACGGCGATCAGGAGGGAGAAGGCCCGGCGGTGCCGGCGGAGCAGTTCGGCCACGTAGGCCCGGACGGTCGCGGTGGCGCCGACGGGCAGGGTGGTGGCCGTCGTCGGGGCCGCCGGGTCGTACGCCGGTGGCGCGACGCCGATCATGCGCTCTCCTCGATCTCTTCCAGCGCCCTGCCTCGCAGCGCGACGTCGGTCTCTTCCAGCGCCCTGCCTCGCAGCGCGACTTCGGACTCTTCCAGTGCCCTGGTGCGGAGCGCGACTTCGGACTCTTCGAGTGCCGCGCCCTGCAGCGCGGCCTCGTCGTCCGTCTCGCGTGTCACGACCGACCGGTACCGCCGCTCGGTGCGCACCAGTTCGCGGTGCACGCCGACCGCCACGACCTCGCCGTCGAGCACCAGGACCACCCGGTCGGCCCGGTCGAGCAGCAGTGGCGAGGAGGTGAACACGACGGTCGTACGGCCGGAGCGCAGCGCGTGGATTCCCTCCGCGATCCGGGCCTCGGTGTGCGAGTCGACGGCGGAGGTGGGTTCGTCCAGGACGAGCACCCCGGGGTCGGTGATCAGCGACCGGGCCAGCGCGAGCCGCTGGCGCTGCCCGCCCGACAGGGACCGGCCCCGCTCGGTGATCCGGGCGTCCAGCGGGTCGGTGACGTCCAGCGAGCCCTGGACCAGGGCGTCCAGGACGTCCGCGCACTGGGCGGCGGCCAGCGCGTCCTCGGCCCGCACGGTGTCGGAGGCCGGCACGTCGAGCAGTTCGCGCAGTGAGCCGGAGAGCAGCACCGGGTCCTTGTCCTGGACGAGCACCGCGGTGCGGGCGGCCTCCAGGGGGAGTTCGTCGAGCGGTACGCCGCCGAGCAGGACGGAGGTGCCGGCCTCGGCGGGGTGGCCGCCCAGCCGTTCGGCGAGGAGTCCGGCCGCGTCGGGGTCGCCGCAGACCACGGCGGTCAGCCGGCCCGCGGGAGCCAGCAGACCGGTGGCGGGGTCGTACAGGTCGCCGGCCGGCACGGTGGCCGCGCGCGAACCGCCGGTGTCCGTGGCCCGCTCCAGGGAGAGCACCCGTGCGGCCCGTTTCGCCGACGGGCGTGAGAAGGAGTAGGCCATGGCGATCTCGGTGAAGTGCTGCAACGGGTAGTTGAGGATCATGACCGCGCTGTAGACGGTGACGAGTTCGCCGACGGTGACGCGGCCCTGCCGGGCCAGGTTGACGCCGTGCCAGACGACCGCGATCAGCAGCAGCCCGGGCAGCAGCACCTGGATCGCGGAGATCAGCGACCACATCCGGGCGCTGCGCACGGCGGCGTGCCGGACCTCCTGGGAGGCGCGGCGGTAGCGGTCGAGGAAGAGGTCCTCGCCGCCGATGCCGCGCAGCACGCGCAGGCCCGCGACGGTGTCCGAGGCCAGCTCCGTGGCCCGCCCGGCCTTGGCGCGCTGGAAGTCGGCGCGCCGGGTGGCCCGGGGCAGCAGCGGCAGCACGGACAGGGCGACCAGGGGCAGACCGGCGGCGACGACCCAGCCGAGGGCCGGCTGGTAGAAGAGCAGGGCGACGCCGACCGCGACGACCGTCAGCGCGGCGGCGGTGAAGCGGGAGACCGCCTCCACGAACCAGCCGATCTTCTCGACGTCACCGGTGGAGACGGCCACCACCTCGCCGGCCGCCACCCGCCGGGTCAGCGCGGAGCCCAGCTGGGTGGCCTTGCGGGCGAGCAGCTGCTGGACCCGGGCCGCGGCGGTGATCCAGTTGGTGACGGCGGCCCGGTGCAGGAAGGTGTCGCCGACGGCGATCGCCGTGCCGCAGAGCACCAGCAGACCGCCCGTCAGGGCCAGCCGGGTGCCGGAGCGGTCGACGACGGCCTGGACGGCGAGCCCCACACAGAACGGGAGCGCGGAGACGGACACGAAGTGCAGCAGACCCCAGGCCAGTGCCTTGAGCTGTCCGCCCAGCTGATTCCGCCCCAGCCACCACAGGAATCGAGGACCCGAACGCGCGTCAGGCACGCCCGGATCGGAATACGGAAGATCTTGAATCTGCATGGTGTCCCAGCGGCTCGGGTCGGGGGAGGGTGGCGACAAGCCGTGAAAGGTTCGCGTCGGAGCGTCGCCGAAATCAAACGGTTTTTCCTGCCGGCCGGCGAAATCCGCCCGCTTCCGGCCAGGCCCTGCCGCCCGACACGCGCCGCCCTGCCACCCAACACGCGCTGAATGTCGGAATATTTAGTTAATTGACCGGTATGTGATGTCAGGATGTGCGGGTGCAGATCAAGAGCATCCGGCGGGCGACCGTCACGGCGGCGGTCCTCGGAGCCGTCCTGGTGACGCTGAGCGCCTGCGAGGCGGCACCGGGCGGTGGCGCGAAGAACGGCCTGCCGGGGCCGCACACCAGACCCCCGAGAGCCGCCGGAGCCCCCGGGGCGGGCCCGGCCCGGCAGCCGGACCGGCCCGTGCCGGCCGGGGATCCGGGCCGGCTGCCCGGTGTCGGCGAGCAGTGGCAGGCGCTGATCCCCGACCAGTCGGGCCAGGTCGTCGCCGTGTACGGCGAGGACAAGGACTCGGCCGACTCGACGGTCGTGCTGTACACCCGGCAGGCCGGCGGCTGGCAGCCGGTGGCCGGTTGGCCCGCCCACAACGGGCGGGCCGGCTGGACCACCGACCACTCCGCGGGCGACGGACGCACCCCGATCGGCGTGTTCACCGTCACCGACGCCGGCGGTGTGCTCCCCGATCCCGGCACCCGGCTCTCCTACGCCCAGGGCCGGGACCTCTACACGCCCCCGCACTTCTGGAGCCCGGCGTACCGGCACGACTTCGACTACGTCATCGCCATCGACTACAACCGCCTGCGGGGCACACCGCCGCACGACACCACCCACCCCTGGGGCGACGGCAGGGGCGGCGGCATCTGGTTGCACCTCGACCACGGCAGCGGCACCTCGGCGTGCATCGGCCTTCCCAGGGAGGCCATGGAGTACCTGCTCCGCACCCTGGACCCGGCCCGCGAGCCCGTCGTGGTGATGGGGGACAGGCCGAGCCTGCGGTCCTAGCGCCGCCCCGGGCCCGGGGCGGTGTCACTGCCCGCCCGGGGCCGCCTCCCCGCCGGACGGACCCGCCGCGGCGCCGCCCGCGTCCACCAGGTCCACGTCGTCCGCCCGTACGTAGGCGAGCCGGTGGCCGAACTGGATCTCGTAGTACCGCTGCCGGCCCAGCACCACGGGCTGGGGCGTGTCGGAGAAGGTGGACCGGTCGACGTAGGAGCCGCCGACACCCGACTGCGTCACGTACCGCTGACCGGCCCGCAGGCTGTACGGCAGCGGCGACTCCTCTTCCTCCTCCACTCCCTCCGGGTACGCCTCCTCCTCCGGGAGGGCCCGCCCGAACACCGGGATCTCGTCCAGGCCCTCCTTCGGCGTCACCATGCGGCCGTGCACGCCGACGGCCGTCGGGTGCACCACGGGGTTCCTGAACCACGCCTTGTTGCCCTGGTACCAGATCGCCGTCCACTCGCCGCTGCGGTCGGCCACGGCGAAGGTCTGGCCGGTGGACACCCGCGAACCAAGGTCGCTGACGTCCTCCGTGGAGTCCTCGCCGTCCGGCCGGCGGCCCGGGTCCTGGATCAGCGGAGCGCTCTCGTCCGGCCGGGTGTACAGCCGGACCGCGCTGGAGCCGTGCGGCCGGCACGGCACGCCGGGGCCGTCGCACCCCGTGTACCGCGGCTTGTGAGTGGCGTAGTCCGGCAGGATCATCACCACGGGGCTGTCCGCACCGGCCGTGGCCTTCAGCGGTGCGCCGAGCAGGTCGAAGTAGTGCCGCCAGTCCCAGAACGGGCCGGGGTCCTCGTGCATCTCGGGGATGCTGTCGCCGGTCGGGGACGGCACGTTGTCATGGCCGAAGATGTGCTGTCGGTCCATCGGGATGCCGTACTTCTTCGCCAGGTAGCGCACCAGCCGGGCCGAGGACCGGTACATCTGCTCCGTGTACCAGGTGCCCGGATGGGTGAGGAAGCCCTCGTGCTCGATGCCGATCGAGCGGGCGTTCACGAACTTGCTGCCGGAGTGCCAGGCCTCGTCCTTCGTCCGGACGTGCTGGGTGATGTGGCCGTCGCTGGAGCGGATCGAGTAGTGCCAGGACGCCTCGGTCGGGTCCTGCACGGTCTTGAACATGTTCGAGAGCGTCGACTCGGTGTCGTGGATGACGATGTACTCGATCCGCTGGTCCCGGGGCCGGTCGGCGAGGTCGTGGTTGCCGTAGTCGCCGTCCTCGTCGATCTCCTCGTAGGGCGCGGCGAGCCAGTCGCAGGCCAGTTCGGGCGGACACTCGACGTTCTTCGGCCGTTTGGGGGCCTGCGGGCCGGCGTGCGACCTGACACGGGGGCTGGCGGGGAGGGTGACCTCCTGTCCTTCCGCGGTCGTCCGGTGCGCGCCCCGGCGGATCAGGCCGAAGACGTCGTCGGCGTAGGTCGCCGCCGAGGTGACGTCACGGGTACCGGGGAAACGTTCCACCGCCTGCCACCAGGCCTCCGGGTCGGCGCTGAGCGGCTTGCCGAGATGCCGTTGGGCGGCGGCCAGCAGCGCCGCGCCACCGCGGACGTTGGCGACGGGGTCCGTGCGCAGCTGTCCGGCGGGGACCTGGATCAGCCGGGCGGCGCGTTCCAGGTCCGCCGGCTGCACGGCATGGCCGCCCGCCGCGAACGCCGTCCCCGTGAGCGGGTCGGCCTTGCCGCCGTCCGGCGCGGCCGGGCCCGCTGCGGGGGCCTGGGCGTGGGCGCCCTTGGTGTCCACCAGGTGCATCGGACCGTAGCCTCCCGCGACGCTCGGGGTGCCCGGGTGGGTGTCCCAGCGGGACTGCATGTAGGACACGCTCATGAGCACGCTGCGCGGCACGTGGAACTCGCGCGCGGCGTCCGTGAAGGCGTTCTGCAGGCGCTGGTCGTCGGCCTCGTCGGCGCCGGAGGCCGGGAGGATCAGCAGCGGTGGCAGCAGCGCGGCCGTCGCGATCAGGCAGGCCGTCAGACGGCACGTCCGGAGGGCATTGGGCACACGTGGAGCGACAGTTCTTCTCATACCAGAGGGTCTCCAACCGCTTGCTGAGGGTCTCCAAGCACGCTCGTCGCAACCAGGGCAAGGAGGTTGTCCTTCACGTCACCCCTCGTACGTTTCCGTGCCCGGCGCGGCACGGCGCGCCGAGCGTCGACCGGGTGGCCCAGCGCTCCGGCAGAGGCCACCCGGTCGGCGGGCACCGGCACGGCATCCGGCGACGGCCGCACACCGCGCGGGCTCAGTCCTCGACGGGGTCCACGTGCCAGTCGGGGTGACCCGGCATCGGCGGCGTGTCGGGCCCGTACAGCCAAGGCGTCAGAAAGGGCGTCAGGTCCTCGCCCGCCACCTCGGAGGCGAGCGCGACGAAGTCCTGGGTACCGGCGGCGCGCCCCCGGTACCGGGTCACCCAGGTGCGCTCGATCCGGTCGAACGTGTCGTCACCGACCTTCTCCCGCAGGGCGTACAGCACCAGCGCCGAGCCGTCGTACCGCATCACCTTGAACAGGGTCGGCTCCGTGGGCTCGGCCGGGGCCCCGTCGTCGTGGCGCCACTGGTCGTGCTGCTCGTAGGCCGCCCGCATGGCGTCCGCCATGCTCACGCCGCCGTGCTCGGCGGAGTACAGCCGTTCGTAGAACCGGGCGTGACCTTCGCTCAGCCACAGGTCGGACCAGCGTCTGATGGCGACGCTGTCGCCCGTCCAGTGGTGGGTCAGTTCGTGCACGAGGTTGCGTTCGGCGTCGACCCGGTCGCCCAGCAGGTCGTCCTTCGGCACGACGGACAGCGACTGCGTCTCCAGCGCCACCGGCAGGTCGGTGTCGCCGACGAGCACGCCGTAGCGGCGGAACGGATACGGGCCGAGACGCCGTTCCAGCCAGGCCAGGTGGACCGGGGTGAGCGAGCGGCCTGCCGCGGTGTCCGTGACCAGGTCGTCGGGGACCACGTCCCGCAGGGGCAGGCCGTGCGGCCCCTTGCCGTCGACGAAGGCGAACTTCCCGATCGCCATCTGGACCAACTGTGCCGCGATGGGCTCCTCGGAGTCGTACGTCCACCGGACCCGTCCGTCGGGCCGCCGGACGCGGTCGACGAGCCGGCCGTTGGCCACCGCGCCCAGCCCCGGCGGGGTGGTGATGCGGAAGGTGACGGGGGCCCGCAGGCTGGGGTGGTCGTCCACCGGGAAGACCATCTTGGCGCCGTCGGGCTGAGCGCAGATCAGCGTGCCGTCGGGGGTGGGCACCCAGCCGTACTCGCGGATCGCGTCGCTCCGCCGCCGTCGCTGGGTGGGGTCGGCGGTGTAGGCGACGTGGACGGTGAACGTGCTGCCGCGCGGGATCGGCCGGGCGGGCGTGACGACGAGTTCGTCGCCGTCGCGTACGGCGGCGGCCGGCGTGCCGTCGACGGTGACCCGGTGCAGCGTGTTGCCGGCGAAGTCCAGGTCGAAGCGGGACAGGGCCTGGGTGGCGGTGGCGCTGATGGTGGTGCCGGCCGGGAAGGGCGTCCCGGGGGCCCGCCAGTCGAGGTCGAGCGTGTAACGGCGGACCGTGTAGCCGCCGTTGCCGTCCAGGGGCATGAGCGGGTCGCCGATGCCGGGGGCGCCGGGGGACGGGGCGGGGCCGGACGCGGCCGCCGAGGCGCCGGGGGCGGCGGAGCCGTGGCCCCGGTGGGGAACACCGGCGGAGCAGCCGGTGCCGGTGAGCGCGACGGCGCCCGTGAGCGCGAGGGCGGCGCGCAGGGCGTGACGAGCGGTCATGATCTCCATGACTGCACTGTGACGGCTTGATCCGCTTATAGCATCATGTGGTCGTTTGGTGCGCACTCGCTCGGTCGGGTGGCCGACCGGGCGGCCGTCGACCGGACCGGCCATTGCGGTCGGTGGTCAACTCCCCGTAGAACACCGGCCATGAGAAAACGGATCGTCATGTCCATGCTCGCCGGAGCGACCCTCCTGGCGAGCGCGCTCCTCGGTACGGGGGCTCCCGCCGCCCGCGCCGCCGACGTCCCGGCCGAGTTCGGCACCGACTGGCACGACCCGGTGACCGCGGCCCCGCCGGTCTCCGTGCCCAAGGGCGCCAAGTCCTGCCAAGTCACCCTGGCCGAGGCCCAGTTCCGCGACTTCACCCCGTATCGGGGAACGTACACGCCCCCGCAGGGCTGCGGCGGCCGCTGGAGCAAGGTCGTCCTCAGGCTGGACGGCAAGGTGAAGGGCCGTCAGTACGACCGACTGGGCTATCTGCACGTCGGCGGCGTCGAGGTGCTGCGCACCTCCACCCCCGAGCCCTCGCCGGACGGCATCGAGTGGCACGTGGAGAAGGACGTCACCCGCTACAGCGACACCTTCCGCTCCACCCAGGACGTCGAGATGCTCATCGGCAACGTTGTCGACGACACCTACACCGGCGTCATCGACGTCAAGGCCACCCTCACCTTCTACGCGGGACGACCCGAGGCCTCGGTCCCCGACAAGGTGCTCACCCTGGCCGGCGACGGCACCACCCTCACCACCCCGACCAACAGCGAACGCATCGTCGCCGAGGTGTACGCCACCGGATCCGGCGGCGGCTGCGAGGAGTTCTGGTACCTGACCGTGGCCGACCCGGCGTCCTACTCCTGCAAGGCGGACAAGGGGCCCTACCGGGAGGTGCAGATCAAGGTCGACGGCCAACTGGCCGGGATCGCCGCGCCGTTCCCGAACGTGTGGACCGGCGGCTGGTCCAACCCGTTCCTCTGGTACGTCGTTCCGGCCCCACGCGCCTTCGACGTCAAGCCGATCGAATACGACCTGACGCCGTTCGCCGGGCTCCTGAACGACGGCCGCCCGCACAGCGTCGAGGTCTCGGTCGCCGGCGTGCCCGAGGGGCAGTCCGGCTGGAGCGCCCCCGTGAACGTCCTGGTGTGGCAGGACGCCCACCGGGCCCACGTGACCGGGAAGGTCACCGAGGTCAAGGCCTCCGAACCGGCCAACTCCTCGGTCTACACGCCCGGTTCCGGCGAGTACCGGGTCGACACCGACGCCGGGCACCGGCTCACCGTCTCCGGATACGTCGACACCTCGCACGGCCGGGTGACCACCACGGTCGGCCGGACGCTGGCCAACACCTCCGTCCACCGCTGGAACGACGGCGAGACGACCGACGCGCTCGACGCCACCTGGACCGACGACCAGACCGTCACGGTGAAGGCGGGCGGAGCGCCCCGGACGACCCGTACCGACCGGACGTACACCATGGCCGGCGCCATCACCGTCGGCACGGACGACCGGCTGCGCACCGTCCTCACCCTCGGGGACCGGGCGGCGGTGACCGAGACGCGCGGCGGCCGGCGCACCGGCTGGTCACGGCTCGACGACACCTACAGCGGCGACGCGACGTACACCCTGAACGTGCCCCGCGACCAGCGGCACGCGGTCGGCACGTCGAGCGAGCGCTACCGGCTGTACGGCTCGGACGGCTGCTACGACCGCTCGCTGGCCACCGAGCAGGGGGTGCTGACGGTGGATCGCAGCGGCTGCTGAGCCGTGTTGTGTGCGATGCGTCACTCGGCCCGTGATTTACACGGCTGTGACACCGCGGTCTCGGACGGGATCAAGAAGACCTCCAGAGTGATCGATGCGGAAGCTGATTTCCGCATCGCAGAAGTCCCGCTCGGCTTCTGCGCATCGGTTCCCCCCACTAGGAGTGCCCGTGCCGCCGTCCGTCCCGTCCCTGCCGCGACGCGTCGCACGCATGCTGCGTACCTCTCTCTTCGCGCAGGTCGCCTGTGCGCTCGTGCTCGGAATCGTCGTCGGGCGGTTGTGGCCCGGTTTCGCCTCGGACCTTCAGCCGCTCGGCGACGGTTTCACCCGGCTCATCAAGACGATCATCTCCCCGCTGGTGTTCTGCGTGGTCGTCGTCGGCATCGCCAAGGCCGGTGACCTGAAGGCCTTCGGGCGGATCGGGCTCAAGGCGCTGATCTGGTTCGAGGTGGCGAGCACGCTCGCGCTGGTCATCGGACTCGTCGCCGCCAACGTCGTCCAGCCCGGTTCCGGGATGCACGTCGACCCGGCCACCCTGAGCGCCAAGGCGGTCGACGCGAAGACGGGCGGCGGCTCGCTGCCCTCGACGACCGAGTTCGTGCTCAACGCCCTGCCCACCAGTTTCATAGGCGCCTTCGCCGAGAACTCCCTGCTCCAGGTGCTCGTCCTGGCCTGCCTGGTGGGCGCGGCGCTGCTCCACCTCGGGAACACCAGGGTGCCGCAGGTGCTGCCGGCCATCGAGCAGGCCCAGGAGATCATCTTCGCGATCGTCGGCTTCGTGATGCGCCTCGCCCCGATCGCCGTCTTCGGCGCGATGGCCGTCCTGATCGGCCAGTACGGACTCGGGGTCATCGAGACCTACGCCAAGCTGATCGTCCTGTGCTACGCGGCCGCCGCGCTCTTCGTCGCCCTGCTGGCGGTCGCCCTGAAGGCGCTGACCGGGCTCAGTCTCTGGAAGTTCGTCCGCTACATCCGCGAGGAGCTGCTGCTCGCGCTGGGCACCGCGTCCACGGAGTCGGTACTGCCGCGCGTCATGCAGAAGCTGCGCAAGGCGGGTGCCCGGGACGACGCGGTCGGCCTGGTGCTGCCCACCGGCTACTCCTTCAACCTCGACGGTGCCTCGCTCTACCTCTCCATCGGCACCCTGTTCATCGCCCAGGCAGTGGGCGTCGACCTGAGCCTCGGTCAGCAGATCACCGTCGTCCTGGTGCTGATGCTCACCAGCAAGGGCATGGCCGGCATCCCCGGTTCGGCCTTCCTCGCGCTGTCCGCGACCGCCTCCTCGCTCGGGGCCATCCCCGCCGGTGCCGTCGCCCTGCTGCTCGGCGTCGACCGCATCATGGACTCGATGCGCGTCGTCACCAACCTGCTCGGCAACTGCGTCGCCGTCTTCGCGGTCTCCCGCTGGGAGGGCGCACTGGACGTGGCACGGGCCAAGCAGGTGCTGGGCGACACGACAGAGGCGGTGCGGGGGGAGGCCGTCGAGGCGGAGCGGGAGGATGCCGCCGAGGCGGTGCAGGAGGGTGCCGCCGAGGCGCCGGCCAAGGAGCCGGTGTCCGAGAGCTGAAGCCGGCCGTGAGGCGGGAAGCGGCTCCCTCCGCAGCGGAGGGAGCCGCTTCGGCATGTCTCAGCAGTGCTTCGCCGGCACCGGCCCGTCGATGAGGGTGTCCAGCAGGCCGCCCAGTACCTCCCGCTGCTCCTCCGACAGCGGGGCCAGGATCTCCTCGGCCGCCGACCTCCGCGCCGCCCGCAGCTCGCGCAGGGTCTCGCGCCCCTCGTCCGTGATCTCGATCCGGGTGACCCTGCGGTTCGTCGGATCCGGCACCCGGCACACCTTGCCGCTCGCCTCCAGGCCGTCGACGAGCGTCGTCACCGCGCGCGGCACCACCTCCAGGCGTGCGGCGAGGTCGGCCATGCGCGGGGGAGCGTCGTAGTGCGCGAGGGTGCGCAGCAGCCGAGACTGGGCCGGGGTGACGCCCAGTTCGTGTGCTTCCAGATGGCGCTTCTGGATGCGCCAGACCCGGCGCGTGAGGCGTAGCAACTGCTCGGCGAGCGGGCCGTCGGAGTCGGGGGTGCTCATACGGGAACAATATCAGGACCATGTTCATTGTGAGTATAGGTAACAGTGAGCTATCCTCCGTGAGTCCGTACACACCACACCCATCCGCAGGAGCCATGCCCCGAGACGAGATCAACTGGACCCCCGACGGCGCCTCGGCAGACCAGCCCCGCCAGGTACGCCGCATCCTCAAGCTCTTCCGTCCCTACCGCGGCCGGCTCGCGATCGTCGGCCTGCTGGTCGGCGCCGCGTCACTGGTCTCGGTCGCCACCCCGTTCCTCCTCAAGGCGACCCTCGACACCGCGATCCCCCAGGGCCGCACCGGACTGCTCAGCCTGCTCGCGCTGGGCATGATCCTCAGTGCCGTCCTGACCAGCGTCTTCGGTGTCCTGCAGACGCTGATATCCACCACCGTCGGCCAGCGCGTCATGCACGACCTGCGCACCGCCGTCTACGGCCGCCTGCAGCGCATGTCGCTCGCCTTCTTCACCCGCACCCGCACCGGCGAGGTGCAGTCCCGCATCGCCAACGACATCGGCGGCATGCAGGCCACCGTCACCTCGACGGCCACCTCCCTGGTCTCCAACCTGACCAGCGTCGTCGCCACCATCGTCGCGATGATCGCCCTCGACTGGCGGCTCACCATCGTCTCGATGGTCCTGCTCCCGCTCTTCGTGTGGATCAGCCGCCGGGTCGGCAACGAGCGCAAGAAGATCACCACCCAGCGCCAGAAGCAGATGGCCGCGATGGCCGCCACGGTCACCGAGTCGCTCTCCGTCAGCGGCATCCTGCTCGGCCGCACCATGGGCCGCGCCGACTCGCTGACCGCCTCCTTCGCCGACGAGTCCGAGCAACTGGTCGACCTGGAAGTGCGCTCCAACATGGCCGGCCGCTGGCGGATGGCCGTGATCACGATCGTGATGGCCGCGATGCCCGCCGTCATCTACTGGACCGCCGGCATGGCCCTCCAGATGGGCGGCCCGCAGATCTCGCTCGGCACCATCGTCGCCTTCGTCTCCCTCCAGCAGGGCCTGTTCCGCCCCGCCGTGAGCCTGCTCGCGACCGGCGTCCAGATCCAGACCTCCCTCGCGCTCTTCCAGCGCATCTTCGAGTACCTCGACCTGCCCATCGACATCACCGAACGGGACGAGCCGGTCCACCTCGACCGGGTGAAGGGCGAGGTCCGCTTCGAGGGCGTCGAGTTCCGTTACGACGACAAGGGCGGGGCCGTCCTCGACGGCATCGACATTACCGTGCCCGCCGGCACCGGCCTGGCGGTCGTCGGCCCGACCGGCGCCGGCAAGTCCACGCTCGGCTACCTGGTGCCGCGGCTCTACGACGTCACCGGCGGCCGGGTCACCCTGGACGGCGTCGACGTCCGCGACCTCGACTTCGACACCCTCGCCCGCGCGGTCGGCGTCGTCTCCCAGGAGACGTACCTCTTCCACGCCTCGGTCGCCGACAACCTGCGCTTCGCCAAGCCGGACGCCACCGACGAGGAACTGCACGCGGCCGCCCGCGCGGCCCAGATCCACGACCACATCGCCTCGCTGCCCGACGGCTACGACACCGTCGTCGGCGAACGCGGACACCGCTTCTCGGGCGGCGAGAAGCAGCGGCTGGCCATCGCGCGCACCATCCTGCGCGACCCGCCGGTCCTCATCCTCGACGAGGCGACCAGTGCCCTGGACACCCGCACCGAACACGCGGTCCAGGACGCCATCGACGCACTGTCGGCCAACCGGACGACGATCACCATCGCCCACCGGCTGTCCACGATCCAGGGCGCCGACCAGATCGTCGTCCTCGACTCCGGGCAGGTCGCCGAGCGTGGCACGCACGAGGAACTGCTGGAACTCGACGGCCGGTACGCGGCACTGGTACGCCGGGACGCCAGGCTGGAGACGGCGGCGGAGCCGTCGGTCGAGCCGGTCGCGACCGACGGCGAGGCGACCCGGTGGGAGGCGGCCCCGCGACCCGTGCGCAGGCGGGGCGACCGAGGGCGCAGGCACGCGACACCGCCGACGAGCTGAGGCCCGCGGCCGAAGCCGACCGGGGCCTGCCCGACCCACCGATGGACGCTGCTCCACCCCGGTTGATCCATCAAAACTGACAAATCGAGGTCGACAAGCAGAAGATATGTCGGGTTTGTGACGTTATGCGGGCTAACGTGCCCGCATGCACATGAACACTCCGCCACGGGACCCCGGCCGACGGACGGCTGCGGGCCGAGGCGTCTCGAGCCGCGGAACGACGAGGCGAGGGAAGGCGATCCGGCTGACCCGCCGCGGCAGGATCGTCCTCGGCGTGACCGGCGCCGTCGTCGCCGGCGCCGCGGTGGCGGTGCCCCTGCTGTCCCTGGCCGGCCGCTCGGCCGCATCCGCCGCCCTGGTCGTCCCGGAGGGCTGGCGCGCGTCGCAGATCTACGACGCGGTCGACAAGGCCCTCGCCCTCCCGGCCGGCAGTACCAAGAATTCCGTCGGCACCGCGGGACTGAAACTCCCCGGCGACGCCGGGGGCAACCCGGAGGGCTACCTCTTCCCGGCCACCTATCCCCTGGAGAAGGACGCGACCCCGCAGTCGGTGCTGCGGTTCATGGTCGACACCGCCAACCGGCGGTTCGGCGGGGCGCCCGTCGCGGCCGGCGCGCAGCGCGACGCGATGAACGGCTACCAGGCGGTGACCATCGCGAGCATCGTCCAGGCCGAGGCCGTCGGCAAGGCCGACATGGCGAAGGTGGCGCGGGTCGTCTTCAACCGGCTGCAGCGCGGCATGCCGCTCCAGATGGACTCCACCCTCAACTACGCCCTCAACCGCAGCACCCTCAACACCACGGTGAGCGACACCCGCGTCGAGAACCCGTACAACTCCTACCAGCGCATGGGACTGCCGCCCACGCCGATCGACAACCCGGGCGTGGAGGCGATGCATGCCGCGCTCAACCCGGCGCCGGGCAACTGGCTGTACTTCGTCACGGTCAAGCCCGGGGACACGCGGTTCACCGCCGACTACGCCGAGCACCAGCGCAATGTCGCCGACTTCAACGCCGTACAGAACAGCAAGACCCGGCGGTCGCCGCAGCCCTCACAGTCGCCGCGCTGAGCCGCCGGTACGTCATGCGGCGGCCGGTTCCCCGGCCAGCAGCCGCCTGATGTCCCGCACGGCCTCGCGCCCCGCGCGGTTGGCGCCGACGGTGCTGGCCGACGGGCCGTAGCCGACGAGGTGGACGCGCGGGTCGGCGACCGCGCGGGTCCCGTCGATCCTGATCCCGCCGCCCGGCTCGCGCAGCCGCAGCGGCGCCAGATGGTCGAGGGCCGCCCGGAAACCGGTGGCCCAGAGGATGACGTCCGCGTCGACGTGCCGCCCGTCGTTCCATGCCACACCGTCGGGCGTGACACGGTCGAACATCGGCTGCCGGTCCAGGACCCCGTCCTTCAGGCCCTGCCGGATCGCGTCGTTGAGCGGGAGCCCGGTGACGGAGACCACACTCCGCGGCGGCAGTCCCTGCCGTACCCGCTCCTCCACCAGCGCCACCGCGGCCCGGCCCACGTTCTCGTCGAAGGGGCCCTCGCGGAAGACCGGCGGCCGCCGGGTGACCCAGGTGGTGGCGGCCGCGTACGGGGCGAGCTCCAGCAGGTGCTGGGTGCCGGAGGCCCCGCCGCCGACGACCACGACCCGCTGGCCGGCGAACTCCTCGGGCCCGGCGTACTGCGCGGTGTGCAACTGCCGCCCGCGGAAGGTCTCCTGGCCCTGGTAGCGCGGCCAGAACGGCCGGTCCCAGGTGCCGGTGGCGTTGATCAGCGCCCGCGTGGACCAGTCGCCCCGGTCGGTCTCCACGAGCAGCCGCCCGCCCTCGCCCTCGCGCACCGCGCGGACGTCGACGGGCCGGTGCACCCGCAGGTCGAAGGTGCGCTCGTAATCCGCGAAGTACTCGCCGATGACCTCGGCGGACGGCCGCACCGGGTCGGCCCCGGTCAGCTCCATGCCCGGGAGCGCGTGCATCCCGTGCACCTTGCCGTACGTCAGGGACGGCCACCGGAACTGCCAGGCACCGCCCGGCGCGGGGGAGTGGTCGAGCACCACGAAGTCGCGGTCCGGCTCGAAGCCGGTGCGCCGCAGATGATAGGCGCTGGACAGACCGGCCTGACCAGCGCCGATGACGACCACCTCGACCTCACGCACATTGTTCACGCTTCCACCAACAGCGGGGAGGGCCGTGGATCTTCCCGACCCGGCCGCTGACCTGCCTGCCCGGCGCATGGGCCACGATGGGGGCATGTCGGATGCCTTCACCACACGAGAACTCGATGTCGCCACCGGTAGCCGGGAGCGGGTCGTCGACCTGACCGGCGACTGCGAGGCCTTCCTCCGCGAGGCCGCGGCCGGCCGCGACGGCCTGCTGAACATCTTCACCCCGCACGCGACGGCCGGCATCGCGGTCATCGAGACCGGTGCGGGCAGCGACGACGACCTGCTGGCCGCCCTGCACACCCTGCTCCCCGCCGACGACCGCTGGCAGCACCGGCACGGCAGCCCCGGCCACGGCCGCGACCACGTCCTCCCGGCGATCGTCCCGCCGCACGCCACCCTCCCGGTGATCGACGGCCGCCTGGCACTGGGCACCTGGCAGTCGGTGTGCCTGGTCGACACGAACAGGGACAATCCGCAGCGAAAGGTGCGGATCACGTTCCTCGGGGGCTCCTGACCTGCCCGCCTCGCCGGGTCAGGGCACGGCGTCCAGCAGATCGAGGGCGCTCTGCTGGCGGGCGGCGTCCACCTGGTCGAGCGGCCCGTACCAGCGCAGCCCGTACTGGTCGAGGGCGTTGCGGTCGCTCGCGTGGGCGCGGTCCGCCTGGCGCTTGAGGTAGGCGGTGTAAGGGTGGTCCGGGAGAACTGAGTCGAGCTTGCCGAGGCCGCGTACGTCGGCGCCCTTGAAGGACGGGCCGTCGGCTCCGCAGTCGCCGCTCTCGCACGGATCGCGCAGGATGCCGTCGGAGGTGTGGAGCAGGGAGGTCGTGGTGGCGGCGTCGGCGATCTGCCGTGCGGTGGTGAGCAGTTGGCCGTCGCCCGTGGCCCGGTACAGCTCGGCGAGCGCGCCGAGGAGGACGCCCTGGTTGTACGACCAGACGGCCTGCCCGTTGTTGCCGCAGGTGGACAGGTCGATGCCGTCGTTGACCAGGTGCGAGCCGTTGACCATGCCGGTGCCCTGGAACCAGGACCAGCCGGCCCGGGCGCGGTCGAGGTATGCCGTGTCGCCGGGCACGCGGTTGTGGAGAGCCGAGTCGAGCTGGATGTAGAGGGAGTTGGCGATCGCGTTCTTGTACGTCCTCGCCGTGCTCCACCAGATCCCGCCGCCGCAGGTGGAGTCCCAGTAGGCGGCCATGTGGTCGGCGTCCGCGCGGGCCGTGGTCAGGTAGCGGCTGTCGCCGGTCAGGTCGTAGGCGGCGACCCAGGCGAGGCCCCACCAGCCGGTGTCGTCGAGGTAGTCGTTGCGGAACTGCCCGCCCTGGGCGTTGATGTTCAGGTCGTAGGTGCGGGCGATCGCGTACCGGTAACTGCCCATGCCCGTCACGCGGATGTTGTCGATGACGGCGGTCAGGGCGTTCGCGGAATTCCACCAGCCGGTGGTGTCGAACAGGCCGGTGCCGTAGTCGTAGAAGGTCATCAGGCCGGTGGCGGCGGCCGTGCGCGGCTCGCCCGCGTTCCAGGTGGTGCGGGCCCAGGGGGTGCACGCGATCTCGGCGCGGTCCCCGGCCTTTCCGCAGGCGCGCAGGGCGCCGACGCCGAGGTTGTTCCAGTCGTCCACGTTGTACATGAGCGTGCGCCAGCCGCGTTGGCCGGTGGGCACGCTGGTGTCGCCGAGCTTGCTGCCCGAACTCCAGGTGCGGCCGCCGTCGAAGGAGCGGTCGAGCCACACCTCGTCGCCCGGGCTGCCGTTGTCGATGGAGGCCCAGCCCATGGCGTCGGCGTCGTCGAAGTGCAGGACGATCGACCGGGAGTAGACGCCCGCCGTGACCGGAGTGCGGTCACCCGGGGAGAGCGCGGGGTCCCGGGTGTCGCAGTACACATTGCAGATGACGGCCGCCGCGCCGGTGTCGGCGGCGGCCGCCGGGGGTGTGAGGGGGGCGAGGACGGTGAACAGTGCCGGAGCGAGTGCCGCCGCCGTTCGGCGAAGAAGGGGGCGGCTGCTCGGTCTGCGCACGGAGGGCATGGGGCCTCCCTGCTTCGAGGGGCGGATGTGAGAGCGCTCTCGGAACGTAGGGAAGGGGCAGGGAGGCGTCAACGTCACTCGCGGGTACGGACGTTGCACTCAGGTCCGTACCAATGTGCACTCAGGTCTGCACTAAAGGGCACCCGCCAGCACCTCGGCGGCGGCCACCCCGGAGGCGGCCGTGGCGCCGTGCGTGAAGATCTGGGCGGCCGACGGGACGACGGTGCCCGGCAGGCCCATCTCCACGACGATCGCGTCGGGACGGGCGGCGACGAGTTCCGCGAGGGCCTGCGCCATCCACGCGTGCCGGGCGGCGTCGCGCACCACCACGACCAGGGGCCGTCCCGAGGCGGGTGCGAGCGCCCGAGCCTCCAGCGTGCCGGCGCTCGACAGCAGTTCATCGCGGCCCACCCGGACGGAGGTGGTCCCGGGCAGCCGTTCGCCCAGCGGGGCGGCCACGCCCCACGGGGTCTCGTTGCCGATGGCCAGGTTGGTGGTGGGCACCAGTTCGACCACGTGCGGTGCGTTGACCAGGGGCAGGGCGTGCCGGACCGCTCCGGTCAGCCGGATGGCGCGGCGGGCCGCCGCGAAGCCGATGCCGTCGGCGTCCCAGGCGGCGGTGCGGGCCGGGGTGAGACCCGCCGACCAGGCGGCGAACTCCCGGACGCGAAGGCCGGCTTCGGCGAGCCGCTCCTCCGGCAGGCCGCCCGCCAGGACGGCCTCCGCGAGGGCGTTCACGAGCAGGCCTGCGGTGGCCTCGTCGGCGTTCTCGCCGCCGACACAGACGGCGTCGGCACCGGCGGCGACGGCCCGGACCGTGGCCCCGCCGATCCCGTAACGGCTGGTCACGGCGCCCATCTCGATGGCGTCGGTGACGATGATGCCGTCGAACCCGAGCTCCTGACGCAGCAGTTCGTCCAGGATGCGCCGGCTCAGCGTCGCGGGCAGGTCGGGGTCGTAGGCGGGGACCAGCAGGTGGCCGCTCATCACCGCACGGACGCCCGCGTCGAGGGCGGTCCGGAACGGCGGCAGGGCCTGCTCGGCGATCCGGTCGCGGTCGGCGTCGTAGACGGGCAGCCCGTGGTGGGAGTCGACGGCCACGTCGCCGTGGCCGGGGAAGTGCTTGGCGCAGGCGGCGACGCCGGCCGACTGGAGTCCCCGGATCCAGGCCCCGGTGTGCCGCGCCACCACCTTGGCGTCGACGCCGAAGGACCTGACCCCGATGATCGGGTTGTCGGGGTTGGAGTTCACGTCCGCGCTGGGTGCGTAGTCGAGGCTCACACCGGCCGCGCGCAGCTGGCGGCCCAGGTCGGCGGCGACGGCCTCGGTGAGTTCGGTGTCGTCGACGGTTCCGAGTGCGAAGTTGCCCGGCCGGGTGGACCCGGTCGCCGACTCGATCCGGGTGACGTCACCCGCCTCCTCGTCGATCGCGATGATCAACTCGGGGTTCTCCGCGCGTAGTTGCCCGGTCAGACGGGCGACCTGTTCGGGCGTGGCGATGTTGCGGGAGAAGAGCACGACCGAGGCCAGCCCGTCCCCGATCTCGCGCAGCACCCACTCGGGGGCCTCGGTACCCACGAACCCCGGCTGCAGGACGGAGCGCGCCAGTCGTCGCAACTCCTCGCTGTGCTTGCTGGAGACCATAGCGTGCACCCTCCTGTTGGTACAGACCAATGCGTCTCCGTCAGCTAACCACCCGTGTCAAGTGGGCCCGGATCGTGCCCTGTTGGTGAAACGCGCCCTCAACTGCGGTGTTTGACAGGATGAGTTGGTCTAGTCCAAGTTGGAGGTACGCGAGTTCGAAGAGGGGCTGGTGTGGCCCGTGGTGCAGTGACCCTGCCGGAACGGTCCCCGTCCCTCACTCCGCGCAGTTGGCGACCCGGTCGGGCCGCCGGTACCTGAGATCGAGGTGTGGAGCACCGCATGCCCACGACTGACCGTTATCTCCATCGAGCCCCCTCGGACATCCCCTACTTCAGCTCGGACGGCGAGACCTACCTCGCCCAGACACCCCTGCGGGACCTGACGAAGACCCGCCCGCTGCGAGTCCTCTCCGAGGAGGACCTCGCCCACTGGCAGACGTACGGCTACGTGGTGGTGAAGCAGGCCATCCCCGCCGCCTCGGCCCGCGAACTGCTGGACTTCGCCTGGGAGTTCCAGGGGCTGGACCCCGAGCGCCCGGAGACCTGGTACGAGGAGCGCGAGTACCGCTCCGACCTCGACCGCGACCTGCACATCTACGGCTTCGTCGAGGCCTACCACCACCAGCTCATCTGGGACAGCCGCCAGAACCGCCGGGTCTACGACGCGTTCGTCGACGTCTGGGACTGCGAAGAACTCTGGGTGACGCTCGACCGGCTCAACCTCAACCCGCCCAACATCAAGAACCGCGACCGGGCCCTGATCCCGGGCACGGAAGAGGGCTTCGACATCGAGCTGCACTGGGACGTCGACACCACGCTCGGCGTACTGCCGCAGCGGGTCCAGGGGATCATCGCCCTGACCGACACCCGGCCCGAGCTCGGCGGCTTCCAGTGCTGCCCCGAGCTGTTCAAGCGCTTCGACCAGTGGAAGGCGTTCCAGCCGGACGACCGCGACCCGATCCGGCCCCGGATCGACCGCGCCGAGTTCCCCGTGGTCCGGCCGCAGCTCCAAGCCGGCGACCTGCTCATCTTCAACGGGCTGCTGGCGCACGGCGTGGCACCGAACACCTCCGAGCAGACGGTGCGCGCGGTCCAGTACCTGTCGATGATGCCGGCGCTGGAGTCCCACGACACGCTCCGGCGCTCCCGGGTCGAGTCCTGGCGCACCCTCGCCACGCCCGACTGGAACGCGACGCTGCTGGGCGACGCCACCCGCCACGAGTCCCTGCGGTACGGGAGGGCCACGCTCGACGACCTCGGCGCCAAGCTGCTGGGCCGCACGTCCTGGAGCGGGGCGGACCTCGACGGTGCAGCGTGGCCGGCCGGAGAAGAGACATGCGCCGAATCTGCCTGACCCTGCCGACGAACAGGCCCTGCACGGCCACGATCGCGGCCGTGGCCGAGGAAGCGGCCTACGCCGCCCGGCACTTCGACGTCGAGGTGCACCTCCTGATCCTGGACTCCTGCCCCGCACCGGCCTACGCGGAACACGCCGAGACCGTGCGCCGGATACCGGACGACCCGCGGATCGTCGTACACCACCTCGACGAGGTACGGCAGCGGGACTTCCTCCGGCGCGCGATCGACCGGTCCGCGGCCACGAAGCCCGACCTCCTGCTGGAGCTGATGCTCCCGGCCCGCCTCTCCTACGGCGCCTGCACCAACCGCGCCTTCCTGCTCGCCGCCGCGCTCGGCTGCGAGTCCGTGCACCGCAGGGACTCCGACAGCCGGTACCAGACCGTCGACGGCGAGCCGGTCTTCCCCGTCCACCACGAACTGCTGTCACTCGGCAGGCGCGCGGCCGACGCCGCCCCGCACGTCACCGAGACCGCGCTCGCCGCCGACCGCATGGACCGGCGGGTGGCGATGGTCGGCAGCTCCTTCGTCGGCGAACTGTCCGTGGACATCGGCGAGATACTCCGGATCGACCCCGGCGTGTACCACGACATGGTCGGTCTGTGGGCGCCCGTGGACTGGTCGCCCGAGCAGAAGCGGGAACTCGTCGAGGAGTCCTTCCGGGGCGCGGGCACGGACGCCTTCACCGCGGACCACTCGACACTCACCGTGGTCGACCCCATGCGCGTCGACATGTGCAACATCGCCTTCCACGGCGTGCACGAACGCGTGCCCCTGCCGCCGGCGACCGACACGATCGGCAGCGACTACTTCCTCCTCCACCTGGTCCACGACGCCGCGCTGCCGGGCGTCCTGCACAACCGGAACATCGTCAACTTCTATACCGGCGAACGACGTACCGACTCCGGGTTCGTCGCGTACCAGCTGCGCTTCGTCAAGTTCCTGCTGTCGATGCTCTACTTCAACTTCGTCTACGACCGCATGGCCGGGGCGGGTACGTCCTTGCTCGACGAACAGGGGCAGGTGCGCGCGGCCGCCGTGGCCCGGCTGGCGCGGGAGAGCGCGGGACTCGACCGGAGCGAGAACGTCCACCGGCTGGACGTCCTCGACGCCGCGTACCGCAAACTCGGCGGGCGGTACGCCGAGTTCGCCGACCTCCTGGAACGGCGCCGCGAACGCCTCCTCGACGAAGCGCGCGGCGACATCGAGGACTTCGCCCTGCTGACCGAGGCATGGGAGCCACTGGTCGGCGCCGCCCGCCGCACCTACGTACCCCGGACGCCCGGACGGCAGCGGTGACGGCGGTGACGGCGGCCACGGCCCATGCCTCCGGGCCCCTGCTCACCGCGCTGGCGGGCGCCACCGAGGACGGGATCTTCTTCGACCTGGCCGGGATCCGGCGCGGCTACGACACCCTGCGGCGCGAACTGCCCGGCGTCGACATCCGGTTCGCCATGAAGTCCTGCCCCGTGGACGAGATCCTCGCCTGTCTCGCGAGCGAGGGCGCGGGCGTCGACGGGGCGAGCCCCCGCGAACTGGAGCAGGCGCTGCGCGCGGGCGTCCCGGTCGGCAGGACGCACTACGGCAACACCGTCAAGTCCGACCGGGACATCGCCGACGCCCACCGCCTCGGCGTGCGGGACTTCGCGACCGACAGCCTCGAGGACCTGGCGGCGGTCGCGGCCCACGCCCCGGGAGCCCGCGTGTTCTGCAGGCTCGCGACGAGCGGCGACGGGGCGCTGTGGGGACTGAGCCACAAGTTCGGCTGCTCGCCCGCGGACGCGGTACGGATCCTGGAGACGGCCCGCGAGACGGGCCTGACGCCCTCCGGTCTGTCCGTGCACGTCGGCTCCCAGCAGATGACGGCCGACGCCTGGCACAGCGCCGTCGAGTGTCTGGCGGACGTCCTGACCGCCCTGGGCCGGCGTGGCATCGTCCTGGACCACGTCAACCTCGGCGGCGGTCTGCCCGCCCTGGGCTACCTCGACCGGCACGGCCTGCCCCTGGAACCCCCGCTGGACAAGATCTTCGCCGTCATCCGCGAGGGCATGCGCCACCTCAGGAAGGTCCACGGCGAGCACCTCGCGTTCGTCATGGAGCCCGGGCGCCACCTCGTCGCCGACCACGGCGCCATCCGTGCCCGTGTCACCCGCCTCGCCGAGCGGCGCGGACCGGACGGCGAGCGGCAGCACTGGCTCTACCTCAGCTGCGGCAAGTTCAACGGCCTGTACGAGATGGACGCGCTGCAGTACCCGCTCGTCTTCCCCACCCACCCCGACGCCGACCACGTCCCCGCCGTCGTCGCGGGTCCCACCTGCGACAGCGACGACGCCTACCCCCAGGGACACGCCCTCGTCCAGGTCCCGCGGGAGCTGGCGTCCGGCGATCCCGTCTGGGTGCTCGCCGCGGGCGCCTACGCGATCAGCTACACGACCCAGGGCTTCAACGGCTTCGCCCCGCTCCCGTACACCTGCGTCGACGGAGGCCGTCCGTGAGCGGCGACGGCGTACGCGTACGCCACATCACCGACGCCGACTGGGACGCCATCGCCGCGATGGAGTCCCGGGCCTATGCGGAACTCGGCCTCTCGGAGGACCTCGCGGCCCTGAGGTCCAGGGCGGACGCCTCGCCGGAAACCTGCTTCGTCCTGGACGTCGGCCCGCAGCCGGCCGGGTACGTGCTGGCGCTGCCGTACCCGCCCTTCGGATACCCGGACCTCGAACGGGCCGAGGAGTCCCCGGACTTCGCGCGCCACCCACGCAATCTGCATCTGCACGACATCGTGGTCGCGGAACGGCTGCGCGGCAGGGGACTGGGGCAGCGGCTTCTCAACCACCTCACCCTGACCGCCGGTTCACGCGGATTCGAACGGATCTCGTTGATCGCCGTCGGCCGCAGCGAGCCGTTCTGGTCGGCACGCGGGTTCACCGCGTACCCGGGGATCTCCCCGGACGGATACGGCGCGAACGCCGTCTACATGTCCCGAGCGACGGCCGAGTCGACGAAGCGAGATGATGTGCGTGTTCCCTGTCCGTGATTCCCTCCGCGGTTCCCTCCGTGATCCCTTCCGCCGCAGCCAGTTGGCCATCGCCGCACTGTTCTGCTCCCTCGGCTTCCAGTACGCCACCTGGGCCGCGAGGATTCCCGCCATCAAGGCGGACCTCGGGCTGACCGCGGCCGAGGTGGGGGTACTGCTGATGGCGGCCGGCATCGGCGCCGTGGCGTCGTTCCCGCTGGTGCCGGTGCTCATGAAACGGCTGGGCTCCGCCCGGCTGGCACTGCTGTCGGCCGTCTGCCTGACCCTGCTGCTCCTGGCCCTCGCCCTGGCCCCGGACTACCCGGTCGCCCTGCTCGTCATGGTGGCGGACGGCGTGTGCGTGGGGTGCCTGAACGTGGCCATGAACGCCCAGGGCACGGCCCTGGAGACCCGGTACGCACGCAACACCATGGCCAGACTGCACGCGACGTTCAGCGCCGGCTCCCTGCTCGCCGCGCTCGTCGCCTCCGGCATGAACGCGGCCACCTCCTCCGTCACCGCGCACTTCGGCGTGGCCGCCGCCGTCCTCGTCCTGTTGACGGCACTGGCCCGCTCCGGCCTGCTCGAGGACGAGGCTCCTGCGGCGGAGAAGCCGAGCAGGAGCCGCGCCGGATGGAGCCTGCCCTCCCGGGTGACGCTCTGGATGTGCTGCGCCATGGCGTTCGGCACGGTGACCGAGGGCGCCATGAACGACTGGTCCGCCCTCTATCTGCGAGAAGTCGTCAAGTCGACGGCGGAGTTGGCGCCTATGGGCATCGCCGTGTTCTCCGGCATGATGGTGCTGGCCCGCCTCTTCGCCGACGGCTGGCGCAGCCGCTGGGGCGACGGGCGCGTCGTTCTGCTCGGCAGCGCCCTGGCCGCCGCCGGGCTGGCCTTCGCCCTGCTGAGCGGGGGAGTGGCGGCGGCGCTGGTCGGGTTCGCCTGCGTCGGACTGGGCTGTGCGGCCGTGACCCCGTGCGTCTACGTCGCCGCGGCGAAACAGGGCTCGCAGGCGCTGGCGCTGGTCGCGGCCATGGGCACGACGGGCCTGCTGGCCGGGCCGCCGCTCATCGGATTCGTGGCGAGTTCGAGCAGCCTGGTGTGGGGCCTCGGCGTGGTCGCGGCGGCGGCTGTCGTGGTGTCCCTGTGCAGCACGCGGATCCAGTGGACACCGGCGAGCGGCTGACCGGTGAAGATGCCGGTGCCGGTGGAGAGGCCGGTGCCGGCACCGGCATCCGCACCGGTCACCAAGGTCTCCACCGTCGCGAGGGTCACGCGGGTTTGCGCCACACCGAGATGTGCTTCGTGGAGTCGTGGGTGAACGGGGAGCCGTCCCAGTCGGCCACCCGGCGCTCCAGCGCGAGGCCCGCGATCCGGGCCATCAGGTCCAGTTCCGCGGGCCACGCGTACCGGTGCCGGGAGGCGTCCCGGCGGTAGCGGCCGTCATCGCCTTCGCGGGTCAGATGGTGCGAGACGAGGATCTGTTCGACCAGGTCGAAGGTGTCGAAGCCGAGGTGCCCCTCGGAGACGTCGAACGGCACCGCGACCTGACCCGGGGGCAGCAACCGCAGCGGTGGTACGCCGAGTTCGATCACGAACCGGCCGCCGGGGCACAGATGCCGGGCCGCGTTGCGGAAGCACTCGACCTGCTCGTCCTGGGTGAGCAGGTTCGAGATCGTGTTGTAGACGAGATAGACCAGGGCGAACTCGCCGGGCACGGTGGCCGACGCCATGTCCCCGATCACGACCGGCAGGGTCTCCTCGTCGGTCTTCCGCCGCAGGACCGCCACCATGTGCTCGGAGAACTCGATGCCCGCCACGGGCACCCCGCGCTCCCTGAGCGGTACACCGACCCGCCCGGTACCGATGGCGAACTCCAACGCACGGCCGTCTCCGGCGAGTTCGGCGAGAAAGCCGACGGTCGGACCGAGTACGGCGGCCGAGGACATGTCGTTCTCCTCGGCGTCGTAGCGGTCGGCTTCGGCCTGGCTCCACAGTTCACTGCTCGTCACGAGCGGTCACTGTGCCGGGTGTACGACGACACCGTCCACGGGTTTTCCCGGCCGTCGGCCTCCGGTCCCATGCCTGCCCGCGCCTGGTCGGGCGTCGGCACCAGGCCCAGTCGCTGGGCGCGCAGCACGGTGCTGATGCGGTCGCGGGTGCCGAGCTTGCGGTAGATGTTCTCGACGTGCTTGTGCACCGTGCGCGCCGAGATGCCCAGCCGGCGGCCGATCGCGTCGGCGGTCAGGGCATCGGTCAGCAGGAGGAGGACGGTGAGTTCCCGAGGCGTCAGCGCACACTCCGCCGCGCTCGCCTCCGGCTCGCCGGCCGCCGCGGACAGCCGGCGCCACTGCTCCAGGAGCCGGCGCTGCTGCTCGACGGCGGCCAGCAGCGGTTGCGCGCGCTCGGCGATCCGCACCTGGTCGTCGGTGAAGTCCGCGCCGGAGCGGTAGACGAGACAGCCCGTGATCGGCGCGACCGTACCCGGCAGCGGGAGCGCCAGCACCTGGTCCAGGTCCAGGCCGTCACCGAGCACCCGCGCGGTCTCGCTCACCGGCCAGGCACGGCCCGCGAGCCGACGGGCCGTGACCGGTGCACGGCCGAGCCCGGCCGCGTAGTGGAGGGCGAACGGGTAGCCCGAGCGCAGCACCCCCAGTGACTCGTCGCCGAGCCTGCCCAGCGCGGCGGCGGCCGCGGGCGACATCCCGAGGGTGCCCTTGCCCTCGCTCCAGTCGTCCAGTTTGTAGATCAGCGTCTCCCCGCCGCACAGAGCGGTCACCGCGTCGGCGAGCAGCGGCCAGAGCCGTTCGGGCTCGCGTTCGTTGAGCGCGGCCACGGCCAGTTCGGCAAGGCGTTCATAGGCCCTGTCCAGCCCGTCTGACACGTGTTCCTCTCCGGTCGTTCCCTACGCAGTTATACGCATACCCACGCAACGGCGGGGTGCCGCATGCTTCAACCACGCACCGGCACCGGATGGGACGACTCCGGTCACGCGGGCCGCCGGCACGGGGGAGCGGCGGCCCGCATCCGGTCGCCCCGCCCGGTCATCCGCCCCAGGCGGCGGCACACAGCACACGGTCGACCTCGTCCGTGTAACGTGCCGCGGTCAGCCAGGCCCGGGCGAAGCGGCCGGTGTCCGCCGGAAGGAGACGTCCGAAGGCGTCGCGTGAACGCTCCGCCGCCGCGGCGAGCAGCTCGTCGAGGATATCGCCGGCCGTGCCCAGACCGTGCCGGTGCAGACGGCGGACATCGGGTGCGGAGTCACCCGGGAAGGCGAGCACACGCCGCCCGCCCGCAACGCCCTGCCCGACCCGCCGGTGCAGCAGGTGCAGAGGAGCCTCGTCGGGCGCGAGCACCGCGTGGACCGGCGCGGACGCGGACGCGGGTTCCGACGCGGGGGCGGGCACCGACGCCGGAGCCGGCAGATCCGCGTGCTGGAGCCGGTCCAGTCCCAGGTCGACACGGCTCCCGGTGTCCGTGGGGTGCTCGGCCGCGAGGAGCTGGGCGCGGGCGTGCGGTGCCGCGGCGAGACGTGCGATCACCCGCAGCCGGCTGCCACGCGCGGCGGCCAGCAGCCGCAGGTTGCCGCGGTGCGGGAGCGCCGGATCGTCGTGCGCCGCCGTCAGCCGCACCGGCACACCGCCGCAGTCGGCCAGCAGACAGTCACCTGCCGCCTCCCGTACCGCGCCGACCAGCGTCACCTCCAGGAACAGCAGATCGTGGCCGCCGCTCAGCGCCCGCCCGACCTGCTCGGCCATGGGCACCGCCCACAACCGGTCCAGCGGCGTGGCCCGCCACTCCGCACCCGACGCGCGCACCGCCCGTACCCCCGCGCCCGCCCCCAGCCGGCCGGTCGGCGACACCGTCGCCCCAGACACCGCGAGGCCCGCCCGCGCCAGCTCCCGGTGCGTCAGCGCCGTGTCCCCGACGCGTACGGCACGGTCGGCGGCGCCCACCGCCCGGCCCGCGCCGCCCGGCGCCACGTCCGAGACCGTGTACAGCCGGCCCTCGGCGTCGGCGGTCCAGGTGACCGCGCCCGCATAGCCGCTAGCGGTGAGCACCGGCTCCGAGAACAGGCCGTACAGCCGGAGCGAACCGTCCGGCGTGTACGGCTGCCGTACCGTGCCGCGCAGCTCTGCCAGTTCGGCACCCGTGGCGAACGGGACCCGGTGGGCCACGAACAGGGTCTCCGACACGGCACCGACGAGTGCGGTGAGCCGGAACGCCGGGTCGGCCGCACGGGCCGCACGCAACGCGGTGACCACGGAGACCGCCGCCGCGGACGCCCGGGGCAGACCCGCGAGGCGAGCGGTGTGCGCGGCACGCAGCAACTCCGCCTGCAGCACGGCACCGGAACCGTCCGTACCGGCGTCCAGCACGGCGGCCACGGCGTCGAAAACGGCGTGGGCCGCGCCGAGTTGCGGGGGCGTCGCGGACTCTTCGGGGGCGGGTGCCCCCGGGGCGACGGAGACGGGCGTCGCGGACTTTTCGGGGGTGGGTGCCCCGGGAGCGACGGAGACGGGCGCCGACTGCTCGGTCGGCTCAGCGGCCTCCGAGGTCGGGGCGGCCTCCGAGGCGGGGGCGGGCTCCGTCCTCTCGCCGGTCCCCGCCATGTCGGCCACCGGTGCCGCCGAAGCCGCCGCCGCGCGGTGCAGGCAGTCCGGGGCCAGCAGGCAGCCGCAGCGGATGGCCGCCGCGTCGGCCACGACGCCACCGGGAGCGTGCAGTTCCAGCTCGGAGCCCTCGTCGTCGACGGTGATGCGCATGGTGTCGCCGTCCCGGACGGCCGGCCGGTCCGCCAGTTTGGCGATGCCCGCGTCCAGCCGCTTGCGCAACCGGGGCGAGAGGGCCGCGACCAGCTCGGCGGTCACGGCCGGGGCGACGGCGGGCAGTTCCCGTTCCGTGCTCGGACGCTCCGTGCTCAGACGCTCCGTGCTCAGGCGCTCCGTGCTCATGCGATCTTCTCCCCTACCCAGCGGGCGAGTTCGAGCGGGCTGAGGGCGGCGACCGGCATCCCGGCGGCGACCAGCTGCCCCGCGATGCCGGTGGAGTAGCGGGGGCGCCCCGAGTCGTCGAGGCTCGCGCAGCCCAGGACCTGACAGCCCGCCCCGACCAGTGCCCTGACCTCGGCGAGCAGTCCGCCGACCGGATAGCCCTCCTCGAAGTCGCTGACGACGACCACGAGCGTGCGGGACGGCACGGTCACGAGTTCGCGCGCGTGCCGCAGCCCGGCCGCGATGTGGGTGCCGCCGCCGACGCTCACCTCCAGCAGCAGCGACAGCGGGTCGTCGACGTGCCCGGTGAGGTCGACGACCTCGGTGGAGAACGCCAGGAAGTGCGTGGACAGGGTCGGTACCCCGGCCAGCACCGAGGCGGTGAGCGCCGCCCAGATCGTCGACGCCTCCATCGACCCGGACACGTCCGTGACCAGGATCAGCCGCCAGTCGGCGGCGCGCCGGGCCCGGGTCCGGAAGACCGGGCGCTCCGGGATCACCCGGACCGTGCCGTCGGCCGTCCGGCGGGCGGTGGCCAGGTTGGCCCGCAGCGTACGCGGCAGGTCCAGGCCGCCGCCCGGGCGCCGGCTCGGCCGGGGCAGGGCGGTACCGTGCAGTGCGGGGCGCAGCCTGGTCGCCAGCTCCCGGGTCAGCGCGTCCACCAGACGCCGGACCAGCGGGCGCAGCGCGGCCAGCCGGGCCTCGGGCAGCCCGCCCGCGTGCCGGAGCACCGACCGCAGCAGGTCCACGGAGGGCCGCACGCTGCCCGGATCCAGCTCGGCCAGCACATCCGCCCGGCCCGTCGCGGCGGCCGCCGCCAGCACCTCCTCCCGGACACCCGGCCCGAACAGCGCCGCCAGTTCCTCCGACCACTCCCGGACCCCGGGATACGACGCCTCACGTCCGCCGCCCCTGCCGCCGAGGTCGCCCCGGCTGCCCTCGCCGCGCCCGCACCCGTACAGCTCGTCCAGTGCGGTGGCCAAGGGCCGCGCCGACTTCGGGAGTTGATCGCTGCGGCGGCCGAGCAGCAGACGCCAGCGGTCCGCGGGGGCCAGCCGGTGCTGGTCCGGCACGGCCACGGCGGCGGACTGCACCGGCTCCGGGTGCGCCCGTGGCGGGGGCAGCAGGCCGAGCGCCCGCAGGGTTTCGCGGGCGGTGAGGTCCGCGCGGGTCCAGGTGGCGAGCGCGGCCGGGTCGATCGCGCCGGTGTCGGCCACCCGGTCGACGCCGAGACGCTCCTCGACCCCGGTCAGCAGACGCTCGCGATCGGCCGGGCTCAGGGTGTCGAAGCCGCCGCGCAGGGCCGGCAGCCGGTCGAGGAAGTCCTGGTCGGAGAGGACCGACACCCGGTCGACCAGGGGTTCCAACGCCGGTGCGGCCGCCTCCAGCAGCCGTCCGGCGGCCGTCAGCAGGCCTGCCAGCCGGGCGGTGAGCGCGGACCGGGACTCGGCGTCGGCCGCCCCGTCCACCCAGGAGGCGACCCGGTCGCCGAACGCCTCCGGTTCCTCCTGGCCGAGCAGCACGCGGACGGCTCCGGCGGCGCCCCGCATCAACGGGGAACCGTCGGCGGCCAGCCGGGCCAGGGCGTCGGCGAGCCGGATCCCGCCCGACAGGTCGGCGCGGTGCGCGAGTTCGAGCAGGGCGTGGGCGTCGGCCGGATCCTCGGAACCGGTCAGGCCGTCCACCTGGCGCACCGCGGCCGCGGTCAGCAACTCGGCGACGGCGACAGCCGTGGCGGTACGGTCCTCGTCCGCGTCGAGACCCGCGATGTGACCCGTCCCGAGCCGGTCCAACAGGGCCAGTCCGGCGAGGAGTTCAGGCAGGGTACCGGCGCCCGGGAGCACCTCGGCGGTGTCGCCGAGCCGCTCCGCCACGAGGCCGGGCAGGCCGCAGTGCGCGGCCTGCTCCAGGCCGTCGAGCACCTGCGCCGCCGTCGGGCCACCGGCGTCCCGCTCCGTGCGGCTCCGCTCGCGCAGCAGGCCCTCGGCCGCCTGGGCGAGGGTGACCCCGCGGACGCCGGCCGCCGTCAGCATCGCGGCGGTGGCCGGCGTCCAGCGCACCTCCCAGCGCGAGGTGAGGGCGTCGGCACCGCCCGTGCCGGTCACCGACCTGGCCTCTCCGTACGGCACGGAGCACAACGTCAGGCGGCGCAGCAGCAGTTCGCGGCGCCGGTCGAGGTCCGAGCGGAGGGGGTCGAGCCGAAGGTCCCGGGTGGCGCCGGGGCCGCGGTCCGCGGGGCCGGGGAGGCCGAGTTCGGTGAGCTCGGTCTCCACGGCCGGGGCGAGACCACTGCGGGGCGCCTCCGGCGCGGGACGGCCGACGCGGGTGCCGACCAGGACGTTCTCCATCGCCCTCGCGACCGCCCGGCCCCTGCCATAGGGCTCGCCCTGTGCGAGTACGGTCTGGACGGCCTCGACCAGCTCGCCGCGGCCCGCGGCGGGGAGGTTGCGGAGGCGGGCGAGGTCTCCGGCGAGGCGGGTGATCTCGCGGGCGTCGGCGGGGCCGGAGGGGTGGCCGAGACTGCGGAGTTCGGCGCAGATGCGGACGGCCGCGCTGGTCAGCGCTTGTTCCAGAGCGAGGGGATCTCCCGCCGCGTTCAGGACCATGTGCTGCCATTCGGGGTCGCGGATGCCGGCCGGGTAGCCGGAGCGCTCGTCCAGGAGGGCGTAGGTGTAAGGGATGAGAGAGGTTGTCCATTCGGGTGGGGGTCGGTGGGGGCTGGCCGCGCCCACGCGGCGGTAGCCGCACATCGAATACAGCCCCGCGCCCCCAAGGGGGCGCACCAGTGCTGGAGTGTGGAAGGCACCGACCACTGCGGCGGCTCGCTCCCCGTTCGCCGTCGTCTCGGCCAGCCGGGACCGCATGCACTCCTCCCGCAGCAGATCCACCTCCGACACGGCCGACTCCGCCCGCAGCGCCCACCCCGTCAGCAGTGCGGCTCGCCGGAGTGCCTCCGGTGTCGAACCGGGCGCGGCAGCCTCGACCAGTCGGTCCCAGAGGTCGTCGCCCGGCCGCCCGGTGAGCCGGGAACGCAGGGCGTCCGACAGCCGACCCGGCCCCTGCGCGGCACGCTCCCCTTCCCGCCACCCCCGATCGGCGAGCGGCAGATCGCAGGCCACGACCGGCACCCCGCTCCGCGCCGCCCACCGCACCGCCGCCAGTTCCGGGGAGAAGTCGGCGAACGGATAGAACGCCGGGCCGCCGCTGCCGTCGGCCGGTGCCGCGGCGAGGGCGACCGGGGCCCGGGTCTGCTCGTGGGCCAGCCACGGCAGCCACTCCTGCAGCTCCGCGGGCAGTTCGACGAGCAGTACGTCCGGTTTCGCCGCGTCCAGCAGCGCCGGGACGGCGGCGGCCAGCGAGGGCGCGTGGTGCCGTACGCCGATCAGGTACGGCCCCGCCGGGTCGGTGAGGGCGGCGAGGGCCGCCTCGGGGGAGTCGGGGGAGTCGGGGGAGTCGGGCACCGGTCACGCCTCCAGGACCGTGCGCAGGTCCCACAGCGTGCGCCAGGTCGCCGAGCCCTGTTCGGCGCGCCGCCGTACCGGACCGTCCCAGTAGCCGCGCAGCCGGGCCGCGTCGGCGGGGTCGTCCTTGCGCACGACGCCCAGCAGATGGCCCGGGAGCAGGCCGAGGACGTCGCGGTCCCCGGGGAAGTAGGCCGCCGCCAGGGCCAGCGCGCCCGCCACCGACACCGCCTCCGCCGTACTCATCACCGTGGACGGGCGTTCCACCTCCCAGCCCTCCGCCGACCGTCCCTCGCGCAGGTCGCGGAAGGCGGTGACCAGGGCCTCCAGGACCGTGTCGTCGACCTGGAAGGGCGCCCCGGCCCGCTCCACCGACGCCCGGGCCTGGCCGCGCACCAGCGCCGTCTCGGCGTCGAGGTCCGGGATCGGGCCCACGGTCTCGAAGTTGAAGCGCCGCTTGAGCGCCGCGGACATCTCCGAGACGCCCTTGTCCCGCAGGTTGGCCGTGGCGATGAGGGTGAAGCCGGGTGCCGCATGCGCCAGCGCGTCGTCCGTGCCCGCCAGTTCGGGCACGGCGATGCGCCGCTCGGACAGCAGTGAGACCAGGGCGTCCTGTACCTCGGGGAGGCAGCGGGTGACCTCCTCCACGCGTGCCACGGCACCCCGGGACATCGCGGTGAGGACCGGGGAGGGCACGAGTGCCTGGCGGCTCGGGCCCTGGGCGAGCAACAGGGCGTAGTTCCAGCCGTACTTGAGCTGGTCCTCCGTGGTGCCCGCCGTGCCCTGCACGACCAGGCCGCTGGTGCCGCACACCGCGGCGGACAGCAGCTCGGACAGCATCGACTTGGCGGTGCCGGGCTCGCCGACCAGCAGCAGTCCGCGCTCCCCGGCGAGGGTCACCACGCACCGCTCGACGAGGGCCCGGTCGCCGACGAACTTGCCTTCCACGACGAGCCGTCGCGGCACCCCCTGCGGTGCCTCGGCGTCGTCGGGCAGCCGCAGCGCCTGGCCGCCGCTGCCCATGACGAAGGTGACGACGGCCCGGGGCGTGAGCCGCCAGGCGGGCGGGCGCGGACCGGCGTCGTACGCGGCGAGGAAGGCCAGTTCGATGGCGTACCGGTCCTCGGGCGGGACGATCTGGCGGACAGGGGCGGTGGTGGCAGGGGCGGTGGTGGCGGTCATCGGTGGTCGTCCTCAGCTGCGGTACGGGTGGCGGTGCCGGTGGTGCTGCGCGGGGTGGCGTGGATCGTGGTCATCGGCGGCGGCCGCCGCGGGTGGCTCGCGTGGTCAGCTGCTCGTACCCGGGGGCGTCCCCCGCGCGTACCCGCTCCCAGGCGCGGGCGAACAGCTCCGGCACCGGGACCAGCGGGAGGGTCCGCTTGCCGCCCGAGACCGGGTAGAGGGCTTCCTTCCAGGTCTCCACCGGCAGGGCCGGAGCCTTGAGGTCACGCCAGCCGCCGGGCAGGAAGAGGGTGCGGCCGGCGCGCGGCCGTTTCGCCTCGACGACCAGGTCGGTCGCCGCCAGCTCGGTACGCGCCTTCTTCATCCGGGCGGGCTTCCAGCCGGTCCAGCGCGCGCAGTTGCGGTCGGTCGGATCGGGCAGCGCCAGCAACTGGAGGTAGAGCGCCGCCGCGTCCGCACCGAGTCCGTGCGCCTCGGCGACCTCCGCGACCAGCGCGGGCACGCCGACCGTGGGGTCCTGGGCGTAGCCGGCGGGCCCCTCGGCCGCGAGGGCACGGGCGAGGTCGTCGCCGAGCAGCGTCCGGACGGCCCGCAGCCGGGGCGCACGCCCCTCGCCGAGCAGGCCCTCCAGGAGCCCGAAGACGGGGTCGTCGGCTCCGCTCAGGGCTCCCGGCCGGAGCAGCACATGCTCCGTGTCCGAGTACCAGGGGCGCAGCACCAGGGCATCACCGGCCCTCGTCAGCCCGTTCGCGTCGGCGCCGCCGGTCTCCGGCAGGCCGAAGACCTTGCGCAGCTGCCCGCAGGACGGGTCGCCCCTCTCCGTCCAGTCCAGGTTCAGGTCGACCAGCAGCTCGGGGTCGGCCAGCCGGCGGCGCAGCGCGTCGAGCCCGTCCGTCAGCCCGGCCCGCAGCGGATGCCCGTACGGCAGCACGTACGCCAGCGCGGCCAGGCTCTCCACGGCCCCGGCCAGCACGTACGGACCGGGCACCGCCGCCGGGTCGGCGGGTGCGAAGTCGCCGTCCTCGCCGGTCCGGAACACGGTGGTGCGGGCGAGCCAGGGCGTGCGGGCGGGGTTGAGCACGGCCTCGGCCTGACCGACGCCCATGCCGGCGAGATCGGTGCTGAGCTCCTCCGGCAGGCGTACCAGGGTGCCGAGGCGCTCCGCCCACAGCCGGCCCGCGGCCGCCGTGTCGGGGCCGGCCGTCCACAGACCGGCCGGGTCGTCGGGCAGGAGCGCGCCGAGGAGCGCCCGCTGCTCGTCCTGGCCCAGCGAGTTCAACAGCTGTGCGCCGAAGCTCCGTTGACGGGGCTTGAGGCCGACGGTGGTGAGTCCCTCGGCCGTGGGGGCGTGCGGATGGCCGGCCAGCAGCACGGCGGCCTGCAGGGGGCCGAGCGCGCCGTCCGTCGCGGTCACCAGCGCCTCGGGGGCCTCGGGCCGCCAGGGCGCGGCGCCCTTCTGCCGGATCTGCCGGGTCAGTTCGGCCAGCCGGTCCGCCGGGATCCCGGCGTCGTACCGGTTCTCCCGGACCAGCGTGAAGTGCCCTACGGCACCGAACGCCTCGGACGGGTCGTGGTCCAGCGCCAGCCACTCGACCGTGTCCAGCCGGTCGTCGACGCTCTGGCAGCCGAGCACCACCACCGTCCGGCCGTCCCGGCGCAGCACCTGCCCCACCCGCTGCTGCTTGTCGTGCGGCTCGCTCAGCACGACCACGCGCAGCGTGGCCCCCAGCCCCGGGAGCGGCCCCTCGGTCAGCGCCTCGAACAGCAGGAGCAGCGGCTCGCGCTGGGCGTCGGTCAGGGCCGGCGAGGCGGCGCGGTAGGCGAGCGGGCGCAGGGCACCCAGGACCGGGGTCCACTCCGCGCCGATGCCGGGGACGGTGTGCTCGTCGCTCAGCCAGCCGGTGCCGACGGCGGCGAGTCGCTCGCGTTCCGGCAGCGGCTTGCCGTCGGCCGGCCCGCCCGACAGCACGTGGTTCACCGCGCGGATCTGGCGCAGCGCGGCCCACCCGCCGTGCCACGCGTTCTGCAGGGTCACGACTCCGGCCGCGGCGTCGTACAGCGTCCGGTCCCCGCCGTGCTCCGGCGCGTAGTCGGCGAACATCCCCTCGGTCCGCTGCCGGGGCTGCCGCGACCGCTCCTTCGCGGGCCTGGACAGGGTCGCGGCGACCTCGGCGAACCGCAGTGCCGCGCGGACGAGGGCGGCGACACCGGCCAGCAGCCGCCGGTCGGTCAGTTCGGGCAGCGCCCGCGCCACCGCGGCCACGGTGACCTCGTCGGCGGTCGGTACGGCGGCCCTGGCCCTGTCGTCCTTCCCGGCCCGGGCCAGCGCCTGCTGCCGTTCGTCCAGCGCCGTGGCCGCCGCCCGCATCAGCTCACCGGCCGACGCGTCGGTCAGGGCGCGCAGGACGGCCGACCCGCGCTCGTCGCGGGGGCGCAGCGCGTGCCAGAACGCGACCGGCGGCACCAGCCGGGTACCGGCCGCGTACGCCCCGCCGGACTCGCCGAAGGACACCCGCCCGAGCTCGGTGCCGTCGTCCGCGTGCAGGGCGACGCTCTGGTACTGCTGTGCGGCGACCGGCGCGGCCCCGCCCGGCAGCCGCAGCGCGCCCAGCGGCACCCCCGGCACCCGGCCGTTGCGGGCCGCCCGCAGGGTCGCCGTCCGCCCGTCCGGCGTACCGGCGGTCGTCCGCGCCTCCGTGCCCTCGCCCTCCGTGCGCACCCACCGCCCGAGGACCGTGCCGTCGGTGCCGAACGGGCTGTGCTCCAGGCCGGGTTGCAGCGGCAGCACCTCGCAGGAACCGTGCAGCAGCGAGGCGTCCTCGCGGACGGCCGACGCCAGCAGCGCGGGCAGCGAGGCACGCCCGTGCTCGCCGGTCGCCGGGTCGTACTCCAGCCACAGCGACTGCCGTCCCTGCCTGCCCTGACGCCAGTACGTGGTGCCGTCGCCCAGGACCGGGCGGCTCGGCGGCAGGACCGTGTCCCCGGCGTGCAGGGTGCGGCCGCCGGTGGCCCGGCCGCCACCGGGCAGCGGGATCGACGCGTTGGCCGCGTCCATGCCGGACCACCAGCTGGGAATCTGCTCACCACCGAACGGGACCACCTCGGACGGGCGGTTCGACCAGTAGCCGTACTGTTTCGAGCCGTCCCGCCACATCACCAGCAACTCGCCGTCGGCGTACCGGAACCGGGGGCGCTGCCAGCGGTCCAGGTCCGTGGGCAGCCGCAGGTCGTGCGTGAGCAGGATCCCCTCGGGGCCGACGACGACCGCCTTGTGGCCGCGCGCCAGGATCAGCGCGGGCCACGCCTCGGTCACCGACAGCGCGTTGTCCTGGTTCCTGCGCACCTCGGCGTCGAGCGTCTCCAGCGCCTCCTCCAGCGCGGGCCAGCCCAGTTCGTCCAGGATCCCGGCGCGCAGCGTACGGCCGAGGACCGGGACGATGTCGTACTCCGTGAGCCGGCGCACGGCCTGCGGGCTCTCCTGCACCACCGCCCGGAAGGGGCGCAGCCGCTCCAGCCTCGTGTCGGCGCCCGGCAGGCCGGCGGACGCGGCGAACTCCGCGGTCGCCTCCTGAAGCCACTCGCGCAGCACGTCGCCGAGCACCGGATGCGCGGCCACCTTGGGCAGTTCCGCCGGTCCCTGCCCCCGCCCGAGCCCCTCGACGGCCTCGAACAGCAGCGTCCGGTAACGGGATTCGGCGGCGACGGCCTTCAGGTCCCGCTCCCCGGGCCGCTTGTCGCGCAGCCAGACGGCCAGCGGCAGGTGCACATGCGCGTCCGTGTCGGGTACCGCCAGCGCGATGCCCTCCGCCACACACAGGTCCAGCAGATCGAGGTCGGCCCCCGCCTGCCAGCGCCCGGTGAAGAGGTCGACGGGCCGGTCGCCCGCCCGCAGCCGGGACGCCATCCGCCCGACCAGCGCCAGCGTCGCGGGGGAGCGGTGCGAGTACGCGGCCCCGTGCTTGCGGTGCTGGGCCCAACGGCTGAGCCAGTCCGCCGCGTCGACCTCGCCGTCCTCGGTGAGCAGCAGATCCGCCCCGCACTCGGCCAGCAGCGCCAGCCAGAACTCGTCGTCCGCCACCTCCCGGCCGAGGCCGGCCGGCATGATCTCCAGCAGCCGTACCCGGATCCCGGGCCGCCGCTCGGCGAGGACCGCCAGCACGCTCCGGTAGGCGTTCCAGAAGGAGGCGGGCGCCCGCACGGCGGCCGGGGACGCGAGCAGGTCGGCGACCAGGGCGCACTCCTCCGTGACCCGGTCGAGCCCCGCCGCCTTGATCAGCCCGCGCGCGTCCTGCGGCAGCGAGGCGTACGGCGGCATGCCGGCCGCACAGCGCTCGACCGTCAGCTGCCGGAACTGCGCCCAGGCGGTGGCCGGTTCGAGCCGCCGCGCGAGATCCCGCACGTACTCCTTCAGCGCCTTGACGGTGAGCGCCCCGGCGAACGCGAACTCCAGGAACACCGCTCGCTGCCGCTCCTCGTCCACGGCCAGGGCGTGCACCCGCTCGGCCTCGCGGGCCTTGCCGAAGAAGGCGGCGGCGTAGGTCGTGTTCTCGTGCTGCAGGAAGACCCGCGCCGCCTGCTCGTAGAAGGTCGGCAGGAAGTGCGGGACCGCGCGGCCGAGCCGTTCGCCGAGCGCCTCGAAGCCTTCCTTGGCGTTGCCCGGCTTGGACTTGGCCTGCCGGGCCAGCCGCTCGACGTCCTTGACCAGGGCGAGCGCGTGATGGCCGTTGGCCGGGTCGTGCACCAGCGCCCAGGCCGGGAAGCCCAAGGTTTCCCTGCGTACCTGGCCGACCTCGGGCGCCTCCGGCTCCCGGGCCAGGCCGAGGAATTCCAGCGCCAGGTCCTCGGCCTCGCCGAGGGTGCCCGGCACCAGGCGGACCACCGTCCGCCCGTCCAGGGCGGGGTGCGTGTACGTGCGTGCGGTCAGGACGTCGGCGTCCTCCCGCGCGGTCGTGCCCGGGGGCAGGATCGCCCCGGCGTCGAGCAGCGCGGCCGTGGTGTCGTCGTACGTGGTCATGCCGCCCGCTCCTCGTCCTCGATGTCCCGCCCCGCGTACAGCGCCGCCGCCATCCGCATCCCCTCCGACCAGGCGACCGGGCCGACCTGACCCAGCCTCAGCGTCCGGCCCGCCGGATCGGTCCACGCCAGCGGGCCGGTCTCGGTCTCGAAGTAGCTGTCGTAGTCGCCGATCCAGACCCGGGCCTCGGCCCCGCGGCCCTCCTCCAGTACGGAGCACACCGCGTATCCGCCGCGCACGCGGTACCCCAGCTGCGTGGCCCTGCCGTGCAGGAACCGCAGCTCCTTGAAGACCCCGCCCGCGTACTCCTCGATCTGGGTGCCCTCCGCGTCCAGCGCGGCCGGGCGGTGCCAGACCTCCCGGAAGAGCTGCTGCGCCTTCTGCTCGACGCCGAGTTCGACGGCGAACTCCCGCAGCTCCTCCAGGTCTTCGAGGAGCACCGGGTGCGGCAGCCGGACCAGTTCGGGGGCGATGCGCACGGTGTCGCCGTCGAGGTCGACCAGCCCGAGCCCGCGCCCGGCGTCGGCGTCCCGCAGGAACCCGGCGACCTCGCCGTCCGCGCCGGTCACCACCAGGTCGCGCAGCGCCGCCTGCCAGGCGGGGTCCGGCCAGACCTGCGCCAGGACGGCGAGCGGCACCGGCAGCGAGCGGGTCATCCAGCGCTCCACGTCGGCCAGGCACTGCCGTTCGTGCCGCTCCAGCCACTCGGCGAGCTGCCGCAGGCCCAACACGGCCGGATCGTCCGCCAGCTTCGCGGGCACGGACTTCAGCCGCCGCCCGGCCGCGTTGCGGCAGACCACCTTCCCGTCGTCCAGGGCCACCTCGTAGTCCCCGGCCGTCACCCACCCCATGCGTGCCTCCCCGCACCGCAGTGATCAAGTGATGGCGACTGTAGGGGAGCCCACTGACAACGCCTCCCGAGCCCTGAGTCCGGATGGGGAAACCGCAGCTCGGCGAGGGTGGCAGGGGCAGGGGCAGGGGCAGGGGCAGGGGCAGAGGCAGGGGCAGGGGCAGGGGAGGGGGAGGGGGAGGAGGGGGAGGAGGGGGAGCGGGGCGAGGGCCGGCGCAGGGGTGCGACCGGTACGGCAACGGCCCCGGGCGCAGGCGAGGTGCCTGGACCGGGGCCGTGGGAAAGCCGCGCGGGCGAGGGGGCTCAGCCCTGACCCGACTCCTTCTCCCGCTTGAGGTTCTTCAGCCGCGCGGTCTCCTTGCGGACCTCGGCCTGCGTGGCGCGCTCCTTCTCCAGCCACTCGGGCTGCTCGCGCTTGAGCTCCTCGATCTGCTCGGTGGTGAGCGGCTCCGTCACCCCGCCGCGCGCCAGCCCCGCGATGGACACGCCCAGCTTGGCCGCGACCACCGGCCGCGGGTGCGGCCCGTTGGCCTGCAGCTCGCGCAGCCACTCGGGCGGATTCGCCTGGAGCTCGGTCAGGTCGGCGCGCGAGACGACACCCTCCTGGAAGGCGGCGGGCGTGGCGGGCAGGTACACGCCCAACTTCTTCGCCGCGGTCGCGGGCTTCATCGTCTGGGCGGTCTGGTGCGAACTCATGAGGTCAAGGGTATCGGCCGGGTGCGGAAGCCCCGACCACCACCGATGCGGGACGGTCGGCCGGAGCCCGTTAACCTGGGCTGGTGACAGGCTCGGAGGAAACACCGTCGTTCCGGCTCGCGTACGTCCCCGGCGTGACGCCCGCCAAATGGGTTCGGATCTGGAACGAGCGCCGGCCCGACATCCCCCTCACCCTCCGCCAGGTCCCCGCCGCCGCGGCGTCCGACCTGCTGCGCGCGGGGGACGCGGACGCCGGTCTGGTACGGCTCCCGGTGGACCGTACGTTCTTCAGCGCGATCCCCCTCTACACCGAGACCACGGTGGTCGTCGTACCCAAGGACCACCTGATCACGGCGGCCGAGGAGGTCACCGTGGCCGACCTCGGCGAAGAGGTCCTCTTCCACCCCCTCGACGACGTCTTCGACTGGGACGCCCCGCCCGGCGAGCCCGCCTTCGAGCGCCCCGCGACCACCGAGGACGCGGTGGAGCTGGTCGCCGCCGGTGTGGGCCTCCTGGTCGTCCCGCAGTCCCTGGCCCGCCTGTACCACCGTCGGGACCTCACCTACCGGCCGCTCACCGACGGCCCCGAGTCGATCGTCGCCCTGTCCTGGCCCGAGGAGGCCACCACGGACCTGGTCGACGACTTCATCGGCATCGTCCGCGGCCGCACGGTCAACAGCACGCGTGGCCGCCAGGCCGCGCAGCCCCCGAAGACGGCAGGGACCTCGCCGGAGAAGGCCCAGCGTGGGAAGAAGCCGGCCGCCGCGGCCAAGGGGACGTCGGCCGCCCGCGGCGGTCGCACCCGTGCCACCGGCGCGAAGTCGGCCAAGCCCGCCAAGCCCGCGAAACGCGGCAAGCCCCGCCGCAGCTCGTAGGCCACGGCCCGCCCCCGCCTGCCGTCGACTGCCCCCACCCGCCCCCACCTGCCTCTCGCCCGCTCCCGATCTGCTCCCGCGCGCCCCGATCGTCTTCCGCGATCCCGGGCCCGTGCAATGTCACGATGCCTCCGGACATCCCGGACATCCACCGCTGGAGGCGCCCGTGAGCCCAGAAGCAGCCCCGGACGAAGCCGTCGACCCCCGTGCTTCGTCCGCGTTCCTCGTCAACGAATCGCTCGGCTACCTCTTCCCGGCCGCTCTGCGCGCCGCCGCGGTCGTCGGCGTCGCCGACCATCTGGCCCACGGCCCCCGCACCCCGGCCGAACTGGCCGAGGCCACCGGCACCGACCCGCGGAACCTCCACCGGGTGCTCCGGCTGCTCGCCACGCGCGGCGTCTTCGAGGAGGACGCCGGCGGCCGCTTCCGGCTCACCGCCGCCGGTGACGCGCTCCGCACCGACGCACCCTGCTCGGCCCGCTCGGCCGTGCTGATGAACACCGACCGCAGCATGTGGCTGCCCACCGCCGACCTGAGCCGCTGCGTGAGCGAGGGGACCTCCGCGTTCGAGCACCTCTTCGGGCTGCCGTTCTTCGACTACTTCGCGCAGGACGAGGACACCGCCGACGTCTTCCACTGCGGGATGGCCGCGATGTCCGACGCCGAGAACGAGCCCATCGTCGCCGCCTGCGACCTGCCGCCCACCGGGACGGTCGTCGACGTCGGCGGCGGCCACGGCGGCCTGCTGCTGGCGGTCCTCGACCGCCACCCCGGTCTGCACGGCGTCCTGTACGACCAGCCGCACGTGCTGGCCGGACACCGGCTGGACACGCCCGGGACCGCCGGACGCTGGGCCACCGAGTCCGGCGACTTCTTCACCGTCGTACCGGAGGGCGACGTCCTCGTGCTCAAGCGGATCCTGCACGACTGGGAGGACGAACAGTGCGTGACCCTCCTGGAGCGCTGCCGCGCCGCGCTGGCGCCGGGCGGGCGGATCCTGGTCGTCGACGCGGTGGTCCCGTCGGGCAACGCACCTCACCAGGCCAAGGCGCTCGACCTGCTGCTGATGGCGTGCCTGGTGGGCCGGGAACGCACCGAGGCGGAGTTCGCCACGCTGTTCGAGTCCGCCGGTCTGAAACTGTCCAGGGTCGTGCCGACGCCGACGGTGCTCTCGGTGGTGGAGGCGGTGGCGGCTTAGGGCGCCAGGCTCTCGGCCTGCGGCCGCTCCGGCGGTGCCTCCGGCATCCCCTGTGCCTCCCGCGCCTCCGGCGCCTTGGCCCGCTCTCCGAGATCCGCCACCGCCAGGCCCAGCGCCACCAGGATGAACCCGACGGATGTGAGCAGTCCCAGCTGGAGCGCCTCGGTGGCCGGGCGGTGGTGCGCGAGGTGGGCGAAGTACACCGAGCCCACGACCGCGATCCCGGCCGCCGAGCCGACCCGCTGACCGGTCTGCAGCACCCCGCCGGCCGCACCGGCACGCTTCACCGGGACGCGGGTGAGGGTGAGCGTGGTGTTCGGGGAGACCGTGATGCCGGAGCCGATGCCTCCGACGACCATCGGTACCGCCGCGGCCCACCCGAAGCTCTCCGTCGGCACCAGCCACACCACCGCGATGATCCCGAGCAGCCCCAGCGCCACCCCGGAGAGGCCGATCACGACCAGCTTGCGCCCGTGGCGCACCACCAGCCGGCCGCCCAGGGCGGCGCCGACCGCGGAGGCGATCGCGAAGGGCAGTACCGAGACTCCGGCGGCCAGCGCGCTGTATCCGGCCGCGTTCTGCAGGAACAGGGCGAGGACGAAGAAGACCGTGGTGAAGCCGGCGAAGTAGGACAGGCTGATCAGCGCGCCGAGCGTGAAGGACCGCTGCGAGAACAGGCTCAGATCGATCAGCGGCGCCCGTCCGAGCCGGCCCTGCCGCCGCTCCCACGCCCAGAACAGGCCCAGCAGCACCGCGCCCACCGGAATCAGCGCCCACTTCCGCTGTCCGGTCCACTGCTGCTCCTGCACCAGCGGCAGCATCAGCGCGAGCACACCGGAGCCGAGGAGCAGCACCCCGAGCGGGTCGAACCGCTCCCGCCGGTCCGCCGACGCGGGGTACCGGGGCAGCAGCCGCAGGCCCGCGGCGAACGCGGCGATCCCGATGGGCAGGTTGACGAAGAACACCCAGCGCCAGCCGTCGTCGGTGCCGACGGCGTCGATGATCACACCGCCGGCCAGCGGGCCGACCGCCGTCGAGACGCCGATGACGCTGCCGAGCAGCCCGAAGGCCTTGGCGCGTTCGGCGCCCTGGAACATCTGCTGGATCAGTCCCGAGGTCTGCGGCGCGACCATGCCCGCCGCCGCACCCTGGATCAGCCGGAACACCACCAGGCGGTCGGGGGTCGCCGCGAGCCCGCAGGCCGTCGAGGCCACCGTGAACACGGCGAGCCCGACGAGGAAGGCCTGGCGCCGCCCGCGCATGTCGCCGAGCCGGCCCGCAGGGACGAGCGCGAGCCCGAAGGTGAGGGCGTACCCGGAGACCACCCAGGACTGGGCGGCCTCCGTGGCTCCCAGTCCGCGCTCCATCGAGGGCAGCGCCACGTTGACGATCGAGGTGTCGAGCAGCGAGATGAAGCCCGCCGCGAGACAGACCCCGAGCGCCTTCCACCGCCGGTCTTCGGTGGCCGGCCGCTGCGGCTTTGCCCAGGTCGTGGTCATGCGGCCACGCTATGCAGTCATCCCGGGCATCGCACGACCGGCGGAGCGAACGGATGGCCGAACTGCTCCTTCCGGGTGAGGGGGTCCACGCGTCCGTGTCAGGGCGCGTACGACGCCTGCCGGGCCGTGGCCAGCACCCGGTCGCCGTCCGCCTCCGTCAGCAGCCCGTCCGCGACCCATCCGTCCACCACCGACCGGACCCGCGCCACCAGCGACCCCTTGTCGTGGAACGGCGCCGCGGCCCAGACCTCGTCCAGCAGCGAGCCGCCGTCGGACCCGACCGGGTTGGCGACCCCGGAGTCGAGGCCGCCGAACACCACCGTCGGCTCCGCACGGCGGAAGTAGGCGTGCGTCGGATCCTCGGTCCCCTCGTAGAAGGGGGCGAACTCCGTTGCGGCCGTTCCGTCCGGCCCGGCCAGGGTGAAATGGAGCGGGCTGTCCGCCACCGGGGTCAGGGACGGCAGCAGATCACCGGAGAGACCGGCGTTCCGGTACAGCCCCAACTCCAGGTACTCCGTGGCGGTGCTGCGCCCGACCAGACCGACCGGCCCGTAGAACAGGGCCTGCACCGAAGGATCGTCGAGAGCCTTCTCGGCCCGCAGCCGGAACGGGATCGACACCCGCACGGTGTCCCCGGGCCGCCAGGTCCGCGAGACCGCGACGTAGCTGCCCGGCCGCGGAGTGCCGGGCACCGCCCGCCCGTTCACCGTCACCCGGAACCCGGCCGTCGCCCAGACCGGCACCCGCAACAGCAGCGCGAAACGGGCCGGCCCCCGCCCGCCGACGGTGAGCGTGCTGCCCTGCTCCCGGGGATACCCGGTGCGCTGGTCGACCGTGACGCCCTTCTCGGCCCAGGACAGCGTGGACGGACTGTAGAGGTTGACGTACAGGGCGCTGCCGTCGGCCGCCGCGAAGTACACCGAGTCCTGGTACTTGGTGGCGGACTCCATGCCCGTGCCCTCGCAGCAGGTCGTGCCCTGCTTGGGCGTGTAGTCCCGCACATGACCGGGCGTCAGCCCGATGAAGTACGTGACCAGCGGCTTCTCCGCGTCGGCCCGGTCCTGCTTGGACCCGAGCACCTGGTTGTACAACGCCCGCTCGTAGTAGTCCATGTACGCCGGATCCTGCTCGTGGAAGAACAGCGCCCGGCTCAGCTTCAGCATGTTGTACGCGCAGCAGGTCTCGGCGGTGGTCGCACCGATGGTCCCGGCGATCACGCCCCGCGCCTTCCAGAACTCGCCCGTACTGGTGCCGCCGATGCCGTACATGCGGTGCGGTACGACCATGCCCCAGAAGTTCTTCGCGGCCGTGAGGTAGCGCTCCTCGCCGGTCGCGTCGTACAGCCGGACCAGGCCGGTGAAGATCGGGATGTGCTGGTTGGCGTGCAGTCCGTCGAGCGTGTCGGTGTCCGCCGCGCAGGCGTCGATGAGGCTGTCGAGGTCGAACAGCCGGGCCAGCGCGAGGTGTTCGGCCCTGCCGGTGAGTTCGTGCAGGTCGCAGACGGCCTCGACGATCCCGCCGAACTCGCCGCTGGAGAAGATGCCCCACATCCGCTGGAGGGTGGCGGCAGGCAGCACGGACAGCCGCGAGTACATCCAGTCGCCCATGCCGGACGCGAGGTCCAGCGCCCGCTCGTCGCCGGTGGCGTGGTAGGCGTCCAGCAGACCCCGGAGGATCTTGTGCGCGGTGTAGTACGGCGCCCAGACCTTGGTGTAGTCGCTGCCGGTCATCGACTCCAGCAGGACGAACTGCGTCTCCGGGTAGGCCGCCAGGAACCCGGGGTGACTGGGCCCGCCCCAGGTGCGGCGCAGAACGGCGTCGAGGCCGCGCCCCGAACCGTCCGCGACCTCCGGCCCCGACGTCTCGCCGAAGGCGTACGACACCAGGTCACCGCTCGCCGGAGTGCTCTGCAACCCGGCTATCTCGTCGGCGCTCAACGCCCGCGACCACACGTCGAAGCCGCCGAAAGCGCCCGCGAAGACGGGGTCGGCGGTGTAGTGGGAGCGGCCGAGCCAGTGGTCGGTGAGGGTGCCGAGGGCGGCCGGGGTGAGGGACATGGCCGTGTTCCGGGCCACGGCCGTGCCGTCGACGTAGAGCGTGCCGGTGCCGTCCGCGATCGTCACCGCGAGATGGCTCCACCGGTCCAGGGGCAACGCGGCCGTGCCGTCGAGCCCCTGCTCGGCGCCCGCCCCGTGAGCGGTGATCGCGAACCGGGGCACCCCGATCGCGTTACGCGTGGCGAGGTACAGATAGCGGGTGGTGTCGTTCCCGAAGTCGAACACCCGGGCCCAGGAGTCCTCATGACCGGGTTTCACCCAGGCGGCCAGGGTGACGGCGGAGCTGCCCCCGAGCACACCGGCCGGCAACTCGACGTACCGGTACGACCCCCGCTCGTTCTCGGCGGCCCGCCCGCCGAACACCCCGGGCACACTCAGTACCGACGGCTCGTCCCGCAGGGCCGCATGCACCTCGTCCAACGCCCCCACCATGGTGCGGATCCTCGCTCCGAACACCTCCTCGCCGGTGCTCGCGTACGCATGCGCCAGCATGGTCAGGAAGTGCCCGGTGTAGTGCCCGCGCAGATTCCCGTTGGCCTCCCCGTCCAGCCCCTCCCAGCCACCGGGCGCGACCGCACCGCCGGTGTCCAGCCCCGCGTTGGCCCGGAACACCTGCAGCAGCCGGTCGACGTCGTAGCCGCGCGCGTGGTCGAGCATCAACTCCCGCTTGTCGGCGAACACGCCCGGCCGCAGCGCCACTTCGTCGAGTGCGAACGGGACTGCGCTCCACGCCGCGGGAGCCGCCGCCGCGGCGGCCGCGGCCGGCCGCCCGGTGGCGGCGTACGAGACCGCCGGTGCCGCTGCGGCAACTGCCGCCGCCTGCAGGAGAGTCCGTCTGGAGAGGGGCGGTGCCATGGGTGCTCCTCCGTGAAGCCGGCTGCTGTACGGGCGTTCGGGATATCGAATGCCGTACAGGGTGTCGACCAGACGATAGGGAGGAGCAGAGTGGGGGTCAACGGTTCTGGAGCGGTCGGTTCCGGCCCGAACTTCCCTGTGCTTGGGTGAAGTTGGACATCGAACGACGCATGTGGGCGGCGCCAGGCGAACCTGGCGAGAACGAAGTCCAACGCCGCACTGACATCGACCGGTCCGGCTCCGGCAGCATCAGGTACTGGGCCCGGGGCGGCATGCCGACCAGGCCGCACACGGTGGGCACGACGACATCCCGGAACCAGGGGCTGATGTACCCGCTCGCGTAGTCCGAGCCCCGCAGAGCACCCTGAAGCCCCGCGAACGCACCGCCGGCGGCGAGACGCCGGCCACCTGCGGCTCGATGGAGAAATGGCCGTTGCCTGTCGAGACGACGACGATGCCTCTGTCGACGGCGTCCTGGATCTCCACGGCCGCCATGATGTCGATCTCACTCGGCGGTCCGTCCGGGGGGAACGGGCCGTCCCCGCCCCACGAGTTGGTCATGACCTGAGGCCCGTCCGACTTGGCGCGCAGGAAGCCATCCATGGCGCGGACGAGGTCGGTGTGCGCCGGGCGCCACGGCGAAGATGTTCGCCGACTCGCCGTTGCCGTGCCCGACGGGGTCCTCGGTCGCCCTGGTGCCCGGCACGACGGTCACCGTGGGGGCCGCGTCGTAGGCATGGGCGTACGGGGCTGTTCCGGCGCGACGGCCTCGATGGCGTGCGCGCCGGGCGCGACGCCGATGCCGGGGGCCTCGGACTGCCGGTCGCCTGAGGCATCGGCACTCCGCCCCGCGACTTCGCGCGCCTCCTCGATCTCCCCGTCGATTGCACAACTCCGCAAAGCGTTGCAGCTCGCACATTCCCTTGAAAGGGCGACCAGTTGACCGGTCGGACCGTCAGGCGGACCGAGCCTGCCGAACCAGCAAGTCGTAGGCCGAGCGGGCCGTGAACTCGGCCCGTCCGCCGCGCAGCAGCACGTCGGCCGTGGCGAACTCGGGAGCGTCGGCCTGCGCGGCGACGTACGGGATCGCGATGCAGCGCATCCCGGCGGCGTGCGCCGCCGCCGCGCCCGGGGCCGCGTCCTCCAGGACCACGCAGTCGGCCGGGGCGGCCCCGAGACGCCGGGCCGCCTCCAGGAACACGTCGGGGGCGGGCTTGCCGTGCGGCACCTCGTCGGCCGAGACGGTCGTGCGCAGCCAGGTGCCCAGTCCCGTGCCGGCCAGGACCGCCTCGATCGCCTCGGGGGAGGAGCCGGAGGCCACCGCCGTCGGGACGCCGTCGGCCGCCAGCAGCTCCACGAACTTCCGCATCTCCGGGTACACGCGCGTGCGGGTCCGGGCCAGCTCCAGATAGTGCCGGTTCGTCTCCGCGAGCAACTCGTCCACCGGGGGCCGCAGTCCGTGGCGGTCGCGCAGCAGGGTCACCGTCTCCAGCGTGCTGATGCCGACGAACCTCTCGTGCTCCGCCCAGGTGAAGTCCGTGACGCCGTGCCCGGCCAGCATCTGCCGCGTCGCCTCGTAGTAGTTCGGCTCGCTGTCCACGAGTGTTCCGTCGAGGTCGAAGACGACCGAGAGGTTACCGAGATCGCTCATGGGACCAGGATGCCGCTAGGGCCTGTCGTCTGGATCAGGCCGGCCTGACTCGCGGTGTCTTGTCGGCCGCCCCGCGACGCCGGCATGATCCAGACGACAGGCCCTAGGCGCTGGCGGCCCGGCCGACGGACTCCACCAGCGGCAGCAGGCGGTGCGGAACGCGTTCGCGCAGCGCCACCTCGGTGCGGGTGCGCACCACGCCCGGCAGGCTGATCAGCTTCTGGATCACGTCCTCCAGATGCGCGTTGTCCCGCGCCACCACCCGGGTCAGCAGGTCCCCGCCACCCGTGATCGAGAACGCCTCCACGATCTCCGGTACGGCGGCCAGCGCGTCCCCGACGTCGTCCAGATGCCCCTGGGTGACCTCGATGTGCACGAAGGCCAGCACCGGGTGGCCGAGCGCGGCGGGGGAGAGGGACGGGCCGGTCCCGGTGATCACACCGTCCCGCTCCAGCCGGTCCAGCCGGGCCTGCAGCGTGCCCCGGGCGACCCCGAGGATCCGGGCGTACTCGCGCACACTGGTGCGCGGCTGCTCCAGCAGCAGCCGCAGGATGCGGGTGTCCAACTCGTCCACGGTCATCACCTACGACTGTACCAATGGCTCACCGGCGGTCCGCGTCGACCTGCGCCATTGGCATGCACGCCGCCGGACGACTCCCGCGGTAACCGGGCCAATGGTCCAGCGATTTCGGCGTCACTTGAGCCAGTCGCCCCGTCAGTGCTCTCATGGGTGTGTCGATGGCGCTGCGGAACCCCGCGGCGCCATTTCTGTGCCGTCCGCGGGAGGGGAAGCAGTGCTGAAGAGGGTGTTCGTGGCGCCGGACCCGGGGCGGGTGCGGCTGCGCTTCGCCGCCCGGGCCGTGCTGGGCATCGGTCTCGCCGTGGTGGTCTGCGGACTGGCCGGGCACTCCCTCACCGGCGCCGTCACCGGCGGCCTCGCCGCGCTGCTCGCGCTGTTCACCGTCGCGGACGCCACGGTGCGCGGACAGGCCGTCACCACCGCACTGCTGCCCGCCGTGGGCCTGCCGGTGCTTGCGGCCGCCGCCGAACTCCACGACGTCCCGGTCGCCCGCGACCTGGTCTTCCTCGCCGTGGTCGGCGCGGGCGTCTACGCGCGCCGCTGGGGTCCGCGCGGCCACAGCCTGGGCGTCTTCGCCTTCATGACCTTCTTCGTCGCCCAGTTCCTGCACGCCGCCCCCGGTCAGCTGCCCGAGCTGTACGCCGCCGTCCTGCTCTCCGTACTCAGCGCCGCGGCCGTCCGCTTCGGCCTCTGGTGCTACGAGCGCCGCCTGCCCCCGCCACCGGTTCCCGCCCCGCCGGCCGGCACCGGCCTGGCCCGGGTGACCACCCGGCAGGCCGTCCAGGCGACCGCGGGCGCGGGCTTCGCGCTCGTCGTCGGCCAGCTGGTGTCCGGCCAGCGCTGGTACTGGGCGGTCGGCGCCACCTGGTGGATCTTCGTCAACACCGCCTCGCGCGGCGAGACCCTGGTACGGGGCTTCCGCCGGGTCCTCGGCACCCTCATCGGCATCGCGCTGGGCCTGCTGGTCGCCGCCCCCGTGCACGGCGCCCCCGTGCCCACCGCCGCCCTGGTCGCGGTCGCCGTCTTCGGCATCTTCTACACGGCCGCCGTCTCCTACACCTGGATGATGCTCTGGGTGACCTTCCTGGCCGAGCTGCTCTACGGCCTCCTCGGCGTCCTCACCCCCGGCCTGCTGGCGCTGCGGCTGGCCGAGACCGCGGTGGGCGCCCTCGGTGCCGTGCTCGCCGTGCTGTTCGTGCTGCCGGTCACCACCCACCTCACCACCGACGCCTGGATCCGGCGCGCCCTGGGCTGCGTGCACGCCTGCACGGCCGAGGCCGCCGCCCGGCTCGCCGGCTCCGCCACCGCCGACCCGGCACCCCGGGTGGCCGAACTGGAACAGCTTCTCGGCCGGGTACGGCTCTCGGTCGCCCCGCTCGTGCACCCGCTCACCCCGATGCACGGCCGCAAGCGCCGCGCCCGCCGCGTCCTCGTCCTGCTGGACGACTGCGCCCGGGAGATCCGCGGCCTGGTCGCGGTCGCCGCCGACCCGGAGGCCTCGCACGACGCCCGGCTGGCCGCCGCCTGCTGGCGTGTCGAGGCGGCCGTCGAGGCGCTCACCAGGGGCTCGGAGCACATCACCGCCCCCGCCGAGCCGCCCGCCGAACCCGCCCTCGCCCACCTGCACGGCCTGGAGCGCGCCCTCTCCGAACTCGCCGAGCCGCTGCACACCCCCTCGGGCTCGCGCCTGGTCGGCGCCTGAGACGCGCCGCCCCGCACGTCTTGGTCTAGACCGCAAGCTGCTACCGTCGGCCCCGGACCGGCTCGAACGGCTCGTACTCCCTCGTACGGATCCGTACCGGGTCGTGGCGGCTCGTAGGGTTCGTGGCGAGAGGGGACAGCGGTGGCAGACGGCGGCAGGCGGCGGAGGGCGTTCATCGGGTCGTTCACGGCCGCGGGCGGCCCCGGGGTCGTCACGGCGGCGGTCCGTCCGGACAGCGGAGCCCTGGCCCTCCTGGAGGGCGTCGACGGCGTTCCCGACCCCTCGTACCTCGCCCTCGCACCCGGCGGGCGCACCCTGTACGCGGTCAGCGAGACCGCCGACGGCGCGGTGGCCGCGTACCACGTCCACGACGACAAGCCGCGGCTCGCCGGACCCCCGGTCCCGGTCGACGCCAGCGGCCCCACCCACCTGAGCGTCTTCGACGGTCATGTCCTGACCGCCAACTACGGCTCCGGCAGCGTCACCGCCGTGCCCGTCCGCCCCGACGGCACCCTCGCCCCCGCCCCCTCCGGGCAGCTCCGGCACACCGGCTCGGGCCCGCACGAGCGGCGCCAGCGCGGCCCGCACGCCCACCAGGTGCAAGCCGACCCCAGCGGCCGCTGGGCGGTCAGCGTCGACCTGGGCACCGACTCGGTCCGCGTCTGCACCCTGGACGACGGCGTCCCCGCCCTCCATCGGGAGTTCGCCCTGCGCCCCGGCTCCGGCCCCCGGCACCTGGCCTTCCACCCCGGTGGCCGGTACGCCTACGTCGTCAACGAACTCACCCCGACCGTGACCGTCTGCCGCTGGGACGCCGGCACCGGCACCCTCAAGCCGCTGACCGAGACCCCGGTCCTGCCCGACGCCCCGGCCGGCGACGCCTACCCGTCCGGCATCGCCGTCTCACCCGACGGCCGCTTCGTCTGGACGGCGACCCGGGGCGAGGACGTCCTGACCACGTTCACGGTCGACGGGGACCAACTGCACCTGACGGCGACGGTCCCGTGCGGCGGCCACTGGCCCCGGGCGATCACCGAGTCGGAAGGCTTCCTCTACGCCGCCAACGAACGCTCGGGCAACATCACCTGGTTCACGATCGACCCGCGGACGGGCCTGCCCCGCTACGACGGCACGGTGGAGATCCCGGCCCCGTCCTGCATCGTCTTCGGCTGAAGCGCCCCGTCAGGGGCGCGGGGCTGTATTCATGTGCGGCTCCGCCGCGTGGGCGCGATCAGCCCCCACCGGCCGGCAGCCGGACACGGACCACAGTCTCCCCGACACAAAGGGACCCGCTCCCCTCGAGGAAACGGGCCCTTGACTCATGTCGGCCGACGCGCGAAGCGCGTCACCGCACGGGCGCACCCTGCGGCTGCTGCGGAGCGATCCCGAGCGCCGTCGTGTACTTGGCCAGCGCCAGCTTCCCGATCGCCGGGTACGGCCCCAGCGGGTCGGCGGTGGCGCAACCGGCCTCCGCCGCCGCCGCGGCCACCAGCCCCGCGTCGATCTCCGGCCCTATCAGGTACGGCGCCAGCGCCAGCTGCTGCGAGCCCGAACCCCGCAGTTGCTCCGCGACGGAGGCGATCGAACCCTCCTCGTCCAGCGCGGCGGCCATCACCGGCACGGCCAGGCGCGCGGCGAGCAGCATGCCGGTGATCCCGGCGGCCTGCACGGCCTCGTCGCCGCCCACGGACGCGAGGATGATGCCGTCCGCGGCCGTCGCCACGGTGAACAGCCTGGCCCGGTCGGCCCGGGCCAGACCCGCCTCGGAGAGCCGCACGTGCAGCGCCTCGGCGAGCAGCGGGTGCGGGCCGAGGACGTCGGTCAGGTCGGCGGCGACCCGGCTCTCCATGACCGCCTGGCGGACCTGGCGCAGCAGCGCGCTGTCCGGACCCGCCAGCAGCGGTACGACGACCGCGACCGGGCCGTCGGGGGCCTTGACGCCCTCGACACCGGTGGCGACGGCCTGCTCGTAGCGGGCGGTGCGCTCCTCGGCGGCACGGGCGAGCACGGACTGGAGGGTGGGGAACTCCGCGTCGTCCCCGTCAAGGTACCCGATGCGGGCGTCCAGGCCGGGCAGCTCGGAACGGGCGATGCTCACGACCTCTTCGGCGAGGCTGCGTGTGGCCGCGCTGGGCGCACCCGGCACCGCGAGGACGAGCGCGGGCGCGTCCTCGGGAGCCACCAGCGGCTCGGGGCGGCGGTGCCGTCCGGGCTGGCGGGGGCGCGGCATTCGTACTGGCAGGCCGGCGGGCCCAGTGGGGGAGCTCATGGCGCCGCATGTTACTGGCTATCTGGGCTCCCTTGTTCGGGGAGGGTGCAGGTGAGCGGTATCCGTCCGGTTTTGTCTGATGAGTTACGCATGATTCGGAGGTGATCCCTTCACCTGTCGGACACTTCGTGTCCCGGTGGGATCAATCCCTTTTTGTGCGCACCACGGAGAACAACATTTCATCACCCGGCAGAGTGAGCCGCTGGCTGACCAGGTCACTCGCCACGCGTACCGCTCCGTGCAGCGGACCGCCCGCCGCCGGCACCTGCCGCGCCCGCGGCAGCGACCGCGCCAACTCCTCGGCCAGCGGTACGAGAAGCGGGTCCCCCAGCTCGACCAGGCCGCCGGTGAGGGCGACCCGGGGCTCACCGGCCGTGGCGCAGACGGCGGCGGCCGACTCGGCCATGTGTTGGGCGGCGGCACGCAGGATCGCCGCCGCGACCGGGTCGCCCGCACCGGCGCACTCCGCGACGTGCGGGGCGAAGGAGGCCAGTACGGCGGGCCGGTCGGCGCGCGGATAGAGCTGCCCGGGCAGCCCGGGCAGCGCCCCGAACCGCTCCTCGGCGCGGGCCCGCAGCGCCGCCGAGCCGCCGTCCCGCCCGTCGAAGGCGCGCAGCGCCGCCTCCAGGCCGGCCCGGCCGATCCAGGCGCCACTGCCGCAGTCGCCCAGCAGGTGCCCCCAGCCGTCCGCGCGCCGCCATCCGGTGAGATCGGTGCCGATCGCGATCAGCCCGGTCCCGGCGGCGACCACCGCGCCCGGGCGCGGCCCCAGGGCGCCGACGTACGCGGTCACGGCGTCGGCGGCCAGTACGACCGTGCGCACACCGAGCTCGCGGGTCAGCGCACCCGGCAGCTCGGCCCGCAGCGCGTCGCCGAGACTGGCCAGCCCGGCGGCGCCGACGACGGCCGTCGTCACCCGCTCCAGCCCGTAGGAGTCGGCCAACGCTCGTGCCATGGGCAGGAGTTGCTCCAGCAGATGCCCGGGGTCGATGCCCCGGGCCCCCGTCCGCACCGGTTCCCGGGAGACGAGGGGCGCCGACGGCTCACGTCCTGGCACGCCGACGACCGCCCGTAACCCGGAGCCCCCGGAATCGACGGCGAGGTATCCCGCGCCGGGCCCCGCGCCGCACCCGGCGGCGAATTCCGTGTCCCGGGATTCGCCGCCCCCGTCGGTCACGGCAGGCGCCAGTCCACCGGCTGTCCCCCCTGCTGGACCAGCAGGTCGTTGGCGCGGCTGAACGGGCGGGAGCCGAAGAAGCCGCGGTCCGCCGACATGGGCGAGGGATGCGCGGACTCCACCGCCGGCAACTGGCCGAGCAGGGGGCGCAGATTGCGGGCGTCGCGGCCCCACAGGATGGACACCAGCGGCTTGCCGCGGCCGGCCAGCGCCCGTATCGCCTGCTCGGTGACCTCCTCCCAGCCCTTGCCCCGGTGTGCGGCCGGGCTGCGCGGGGCCGTGGTGAGCGCCCTGTTGAGCAGCAGGACGCCCTGCTGGGTCCAGGGGGTGAGGTCGCCGTTGGACGGCTGGGGCAGGCCCAGGTCGGTGTTGAGCTCCCGGTAGATGTTGATCAGGCTCCCCGGCAGCGGGCGTACCTCGGGCGCGACCGAGAACGACAGCCCCACCGCGTGCCCCGGGGTGGGGTACGGGTCCTGGCCGACGATCAGGACGCGGACGTCGTCGAAGGGCTGCTGGAAGGCCCGCAGGACGTTCGGGCCCGCCGGCAGGTAGGTGCGCCCCGCGGCGATCTCCGCGCGCAGGAAGTCGCCCATCGCGGCGATCCTCCCGGCGACTGGTTCCAGGGCCTCGGCCCAGCCCGGTTCGACGATTTCATGCAAGGGTCGTGGTGCCACGGCGTCACCCTACTGCCGTACACGGGTCGGTGATCAAGCCGAGGTCTCGGGACGACCGGGGATGACCGGACCGTCGACACGGATGACAGAAACCCCCCTCCTTCCAGTGCCCCGGGCTCAGGCGACGACCGCCGCCCGCACGCACAGCACGTCCGGCAGATGGGCGGCCAACTGGCGCCAGCTGTCGCCGTCGTCGGCCGAGGCGAACACCTCGCCGTTGCGGTTGCCGAAGTACACCCCGGCCGGATCCCCGTCGTCCGTGCAGAGCGCGTCGCGCAGCACCGTGCCGTAGTGGTCCTCCGGCGGCAGCCCCGCCGACAGCGGATCCCAGGTCCGGCCCCCGTCGGCCGTGCGGAAGACCCGGCAGCGGTGCTGGGCGGGCACCCGGTCCGCGTCCGCGTTGATCGGGAAGACGTAGGCCGTCTCCGCGCGGTGCGGATGGGCGGCCGCCGCGAAACCGAACGTGGACGGCAGCCCCTCGCCGATGTCGGTCCAGTGCGCCCCGGCGTCGTCGCTCCGGTACACCCCCCAGTGGTTCTGCAGATACAGCCGGTCCGGATTGACCGCGTCCTGGGCGATCTTGTGCACGCACTGGCCGAACTCCGGGTCGGGGTCCGGCAGGAACACCGCGGAGACACCTGAGTTGGACGGTGTCCAGCTGGCGCCGCCGTCGCCGGTGCGGAAGACACCGGCGGTCGAGACGGCGACCGTCACTGCCTTCGGGTCGCGCCGGTCGGTGACGACGGTGTGCAGGCCCTCACCGCCGCCGCCCGGCACCCACCTGTCGCGCGTCGGGTGCTCCCACAGCGGCCGGACCAGATCGAAGCTCTCCCCGCGGTCCTCCGACCGGTACAGCGCGGCCGGTTCGGTGCCCGCGTAGACGACGTCCGGCTCGGCGGCGGCCGGGTGCAGCTGCCACACCCGCTCCAGCGAGGCGCCGGTGTCCTTGGGGAACCTCACGGCGGGCCGGGCCGGCTCGGTCCAGGTGCGGCCCAGGTCGTCGGAGTGGAACACCGAAGGACCCCAGTGCGCGCTGTCGCCGCCCGCCAGGAGCCGCGGCCGCTCGCCCCGGGTGTCGATGGCCACCGAGTAGATCGCCTGCGCGTTGAAGTAGGGACTCTCGTCGAACTCCCAGCCGGTGCCTCGCCGCCTCCCGAGGAACAGACCCTTGCGGGTCCCCACGGCGAGCAGTACCTCGGTCATGCCGACCACCTCCATGACGCCTTTGTCACCGCCTGTTTTCAGACACCGGCCAGTCTGCACCCTGCCACTGACAGTCACCCTCGGGATCACGGCGCCGCAGGTCGGAGACGTCGTGTCGGCCGGTCGAACGAGACGGCGGAACGCGTTCCGGAAGACGCCTGCGCGAGCGGGGCCGGTCGTGCGACCGTCGACTCGGAGTTCGCCGTGAGCAACGGGGCGGCCGCTCCCGTATGGGAGGGCGGTCCGGGCTGTCCGTGCGCGCGTGAGGAGGATGCCTTTGAAGGCGTTCCGTGGTCCGAAGGTCTGGCTGTGGCGCTGGCGGCGCAACCCGCTGAAGCGCCGCGCCGACACGATGGAGGCCTGGGTGCTGCTCGGCGCCTGGCTGCTCACCCTGCTGGCCGGGGTGCTCGCCGGGCTCGCGTCGGCCCGGTCGCTCGAGGACGGCCTGGCCCGCGAACGCGTCGAATGGCACCCGGTCGTCGCCCATGTCGTGGAGAGGGCCCCCGGAACGGCGGGACCGGAGTCCGACACCTCCGCCGGGGAACGGGTCTGGGCGAGAGTGGGGTGGACCGTCGCCGACGGCTCCGCGCACACCGGCCAGGCGCGGGTCCCGGCCGGCAGCAAGGCCGGTACCCCGGTCACCGTGTGGACGGACCTCCGGGGGAACCTCGTCACCCGGCCGGCCGGCGCCGCGGAGGCCCACTTCCGCTCCGCGCTGATCGGCGGCCTGGTCGGGCTGAGCGCGGCCGCCGTCCCGTTCGTCGTCGGCCTCGCCGTGCGCGGCCGGCTGGAGCGGCGGCGGATGGACCGCTGGGACGCGGAATGGGCACGGCTCGGACCGCAGTGGGGCCGGATGACCGGCTGACACCCGCACCCGGCGGCCCGGCGGACGGCCCCTGACCCGGCCGCGCCCGGCGGCCGGCATCCGGTCGCCGACCCGGCGGCGCCCGCGGCCCGGCCACTGGTCACTGACTCGCCAGTGCCTTGCGGCCCGGCCACCGGTCACCGGCTCGCCGGCACCCTGTGGCCCGGTCACCGGTCACCGACCCGCCAGCGTCCTGCGGCAGTTGGCGAGCAGCCGCTCGTCCTGGGCGATGTCGTGGCTGCCGTACCCACCCGGCCGTGCCATGTGCCGCCGGGCGCCGGTGAGTTCGGCCGTCACCAGGTCATGCAGCGGGGCGCTCGCCGGGCCCATCCCGGCCAGGCACTCGGCGATCGCGTCCCGCGTGTACGGATTCTCCGACCAGGCGGTCCGGAACACCGGCAGCACGGGTTCCGGATCCCCGTCGATCCGCCACAACGCCTCGGCGGCCGCCGTGCGTTCCCACACCCGGTCGGACCCGGCCAGCCGGCGCAACGCGGGCAGTGCGTCGCGGGCGCCCGCCCCCAGCCGCCCCAGCTGCCCGGCCGCCGTCCGCGCGCTGCGGCCACGGCCGTGCGTCAGCTCCCGCAGCAGCACGGGCAGTACGGCGTCCACGTCCCCCTCCGCCGACCACAGGGCCCCCGCCGCCACGGCCGCGTGCCGGGTGTCCAGGAGCCCCCGCAGGACCGGCGCCGCCGCCCGGGCCGCCGCGCCCAGGGCGTCGAGCGCCCGTACCGCCTGCCCCACGAGGGCCTCCCGGGCCCCCAGCCCGTCCGGTGCCCCGCGCAGCAGCCGCAGCACCTCCGGCACCGCCGCCGGGTCCCTGAGGGCGGTGACGGCCGCCAGCAGCGGAGCGGCCGACTCGGCGGCCTCGGGCGAGCCCAGGTCGACCTGGCCGAGCCGGTGCCGCAGCGCGGGCCCGAGCGGGGCGGCCGCCGGGCCCAGATGCACGATCTCGAAGCCCAGCCCACCGGGCACCACCGGTCTCGCCAGCAACTGGGCCAGGGCCGGCACCGCACGCGGATCGCCGCTTCTGGCCAGCGCCTTCAGCGGACCGCCCAACGAAGGTCTGCCGCGCTCCCAGGTGTGCACCCACAGGTCGGGCCGCACGGTCACCAGCGCGTGCAGCTCGTCCGCGGCGGGCGCGGCCAGCCCGAACAAGTCCGTGAGCACCGAGACGGCCGCGTCCCGCAACTGGTCCTGCTCGCGGCCCAGTTGCCTGCCGATCAGCGCGACGGGCGACGAGAAGTCCGCCCGCCACTCCCGGAACAGTCCGGCCGACATCCACACCGCGTTGCACCGGTCCATCGGGTCCGGGCTGCTCAACTGGCCGACGAGCAGGGCGATCCGGTCCGTCACCCGGTCGTCCAGCGCCCGGTGCAGGGTGCGCAGCAGGTAGGAACCCTCCTCGTCGGACGGCCGCAGCCGCCGTATCCGGCCGACCAGGGAGTCCGCGTCCACCCGGTCCGGTCCGGCCGTCCCTCGCTCGGACCGCTCCCTGAGCAGCCGGACCGCGGTCGGCACCAGGTCGGCGGGCAGCCGCTCCGGTGCGCCGAGGCCCAGCTGCCCGAGGGCGGCCAGCCGCGTCCCCGGGGCGTACGGCGGCCCGCTCTGCGCGGCCAGCAGGTCCACCGCCGCGGTCGCGTGGGCAGGACAGCGCCGTACGAACAGCCCGAGGGCCTCGGTGAGGGCGAGCAGCACCTGCTCGTCACGCTCGACCGCCATCCGGCGCCGTAACAGCGGCAGCACCAGGTCCGGTTCGTCGAGGAACCGGACCAGCGCCCCGGCCGCCGCCCGGCGTACCGCGGGGCACGGGTCGTCGGCCAGTGGCACGAACGCCCCGGCGCCGGCGCGGACGGCGGCCCGGGCCCGTGGACCGGCGCTCTCCGCGCCGATGCTGACCAGCAGCTCCACTATGGCGCCCCGGTCCTGCACCTCCGTACGGGAGGCGAGCGCGAAGAGGAACGGGACGCAGGCGAGCGTCGAGTCGTACACGTTCCCCTGGTGGTGCACCGAGCCGTACATCCCCTCGAGCGCGGCCTCCCGTTCGGCCGCGTCCGCCGAGGCCAGCCCGCGCAGCAGACCGGGCACGTCCGCAGCGCTGCCGTACGCGTGCCGTAGCGACGCCCAGTCGACCTCGTCGATCCCCGTGAACACGTTGTCCTCCCCAGGCGAGTACCACCTGATCCGGAGTCTGCACCACAGCACTGACAACGATGCGGAATCGGACGACGACTGTGTGCGATCCGTCGGCGGTCACCGGCCGAAGACCCGCTGTGAGGGGGTCAGTTCCGGTCAGGCAGGGCCCGCTCCAGGATCGCGTCGAACCCGGCGCCGGCGGGCAGGGTGCCGAACGCGTGCCCCCAGTCGCCGCCGAGCCGGGTCGCGCAGAAGGCGTCCGCCACGGCGGCCGGGGCGTACCGCACCAGCAGTGAGGCCTGCAGCGCCAGCGCCATCCGCTCGACCAGCCGGCGCGCCCCCACCTGGTCGGTCTCGGCCAATTCGTTCTTCAGCCGGGTCACGGCGGCGTCCAGCCGGGTGTCCGCCCCGCGCGCGTGCGCGAGTTCGCCGAACAGGGCGTCGGCGGCGCCGGGTTCGCGGGACAGCGCCCGCAGCACGTCGAGCGCGTTGACGTTCCCCGAGCCCTCCCAGATCGACAGCAGCGGGGCCTCGCGGTAGTGCCGGGGCATGCCCGAGTCCTCGACGTAGCCGTTGCCGCCCAGGCACTCCAGGGCCTCCGCGGTGAAGGCCGGACCACGCTTGGTGACCCAGTACTTGCCGACGGCGGTGGCGATCCGCCGGAAGGCCCGCTCCTGCTCGTCCCCGCGCACCGCGCGGTCCGCCGCCCCCGCAAGCCGCAGGGTGAGCGTGGTCGCGGCCTCCGACTCCAGGGCCAGGTCGGCCAGCACGTTGCGCATCAGCGGCTGGTCGACGAGCCGGGCACCGAACGCGCTGCGATGCCGCACATGGTGGCCCGCCTCGACGAGTGTCTTGCGCATCAGGGTCGCCGAGTTCATCACGCAGTCCAGCCGGGTGCAGTTGACCATCTCGATGATGGTCTTCACCCCGCGCCCCTCGGGCCCGACCAGCCAGGCCACCGTTCCGTCGAACTCCGGCTCGGAGGACGCGTTGGAGCGGTTGCCGAGCTTGTCCTTCAGACGCTGGATGCGGAACGCGTTGCGGCTGCCGTCGGGCAGCACGCGCGGCACCAGGAAGCAGGACAGGCCGCCCGGCGCCTGGGCCAGCACAAGGAAGACATCGCACATCGGAGCCGAGGTGAACCACTTGTGCCCGCGCAGGGTGTAGACGCCCGGCTCGGCGGTGGGCGTGGCCGCCGTCGTGTTCGTCCGTACGTCCGAACCGCCCTGCTTCTCGGTCATGCCCATCCCCGCGAGCAGCCCCGGCTTCTCGGTCGGCACGCGCAGCCCCGGCTCGTACGCGCGGCTGGTCAGCAGCGGTTCGTACACCTTGGCCAGCTCGGGCTGGGCGCGCAGCGCCGGGACGGCCGCGTACGTCATCGACGTGGGACAGCCGTGTCCGGACTCGGTGTGCCCCCACACCAGCCCGCCCGCCGTCCGCGCGACGTGTGCCCCCGCCCGGTCGTCCGCCCAGGCGGTCCCGGCCAGCCCCTCCTCCACCGCCGCCCGCATCAGGTGGTGCCAGCTGGGGTGGAAGTCGACCTCGTCGACCCGGTTGCCGTACCGGTCGTGGGTGCGCAGCTCCGGCTCGTGCCGGTTGGCCAGTTCGCCCCACTCCTGCGCCTCCGCGCTCCCGGCCCGCACGCCGAGCCGCCGGATCCCCTCCTCGGCCCACTCCGCCCCCTCCCGGCGCAGCCCCTCGATCAGGGCCGGGTCGTCGGAGGCGTCGTACGGGGCTAGCGGCGGCGGCTGGTTGGTGACGTCGTGAGTGGCGTACTGCGGCTGCGGAGGCGCGACGGTCGAGTCCATGACTCCAGTGTTGCAGTATTTCCGCGACCGCAGCAATACTGCAATATCGCGCCGCACGTACAGTACGTGACCATGCGCATGAACGACGTGTCCGCCGAGCCCGCCGACGTCGACCTGCGACCCCTGTCCGCCCGGTCGGTCGTGCTGAGCCTGCTGCTGGGCACGCATCCGCCGGAGCTGCCGGTGAAGGACCTGATCCGGTTCGTCGAGCCCTTCGGCGTCGGCGGCTCCACGCTCCGTGCCGCGCTCAGCCGTATGACGGCGGCCGGTGACCTGCGCCGCACCGACGACGCCGTCTACGGCCTCAGCGACCGGCTGCTGGCCCGCCAGCACCGCCAGGACGAGGCGGTACGGCCCCGCACGCGCGCCTGGCGGGGCGACTGGGAGATGGTGGTCGTCACGGCCACGGGCCGCGGCCCCGCCGCACGAGCCGACCTGCGCACCCGCCTGACCTCCCTCCGCCTGGCCGAACTCCGCGAGGGCGTCTGGCTCCGCCCGGCGAACCTCGCGCGGCCGCTCCCCGCGGACCTGGCGGACATCGCCCAGTCCTACACGGCCCGCCCCGACCGTCCCGCGCCCGAACTGGCCGCCGCCCTCTGGCCGTTGGCCACCTGGTCCGCCACCTCCCGTGCCCTCCTGACCCGGGCGGCCGCATCCCGCCTCCCCGCCGACCTCTTCACGGTCTACGCGGCAGCGGTTCGCCACCTGCTGACCGACCCGGTCCTGCCCCCGGAACTCCTGCCCACCGACTGGCCGGGCGACGAACTGCGCGCCGCGTACGCCGGCTACCGGGCGGAGATGGGCGGCCCCGCGGGTATCCCGTATCCCGACTGACCCGGCCGGGACACGGGACACTCCCTACGGCGCCTGCGCAGCCGGCCGACGACGTCCGGCGCCGCGCCACGAAGACCTGCGCCGAAGACCTGCGCCGAAGACCTGCGCATAAGACTTGCGCATAAGACTTGCGCCGACGTCCTGCGGCGAAGGGCCGCCGCGCAGACATGCTGGGGATGTGTGACCGGTGTACGGTCGAAACACCGTGTGAGTGGGCTTCGTGGCCTACGGACAGGCCAGGGGCCCGGAAGCTCCGGGAGTTGCGCATGGCTCAGCAGACGAACATCGCCGCACAGACCGCTTTCGGAGAGGCCGTCGTCGCCGGCGACCTCGATGCCCTCGACGAGATCGTCGCGACCAACTCGACGGACCATGATCCCGCGCCGGGGCAGACGCCCGGGCCCGGCGGGTACAAGACCATGTTCGGCGAGTTGCGGACAGCCTTTCCCGACCTGGACCTCCAGGTGGAGCACCTGGTCGCCACCGACGACGAGTTGGCGTTCGCCTATGTCATCTCCGGGACGCACCTGGGACCGCTGAGGGGGCGACCGGCGACCGGCAGGAAGGTGAGCTACCGAGGCATGCAGATCAGCCGCTTCGACAGCGACGGCAAACTCGTCGAACGCTGGGGGAGCAGCGACGAACTCGGCATGCTGCGCCAGCTCGGCCTCGTCGAGGTGTGACCCGGCGAGGCCTTGCGCGTTGCGTGCCGGAATCTCCATGCTCGCCGAGACCGGGGAAGACGTCCTCGCTCCCGGCCTGGCAGCGCTCGCCGACGACCTCGCGACCGGCCGTCGGCACCACAGGCACGCCGACCCGATGGCACTCGACACCGTCGACGTCGGCTACCGGCTACTGGTGCCGGACTGCTGACCTGAGCCGGATGGCCGGAAACCCGACCACCCGGCCCTGTCCAGCCCCGGGTTCAGCTACCGCGCGAGGTGCCGGCCGCCGCTAGTTCCGGTACCGGAACACGATCCTGCCGCGTGTCAGGTCGTACGGCGGGAGCTCCACCAGCACCCGGTCCTCCAGCATGATCCTGATGTAGTTCTTGCGGATCTTCCCGCTGATGTGCGCGAGCACCTGGTGGCCGTTCTCGAGCTCCACGGTGAACATGGCGCTGCGCAGGCACTCGACGACCTTGCCCTCGACTTCGATGACGTTCTTGTTCCTCGTCATCGAACCAGCTCCAGGTTGCTGCTCGTCGGCCGGGCGCCGATGCCCTCGAACAGCGCCGAGGCCGCCTGGTTGGACTCCTGGACCTCGGTCCAGGCCGTGGTGCACCCGGAGCGGTGCAGCGTCCCCAGCGCGTGGGCCAGCAGCGCCCGTGCGATACCGCGGCGCTGTTCGCCGGCCCGGACCGCGAGCAGCCCGATGCGCGGCCGCTTCACCGTCACCACCCGGATCAGCCCAAGGTAGCGGTCGGGTGCCGCCGCCACCGCGTACTTCGACGGGTCGACGACGGTGTCGCCCTCGCGGCAGGGAATCACCTCCGCGGGCATCGAATGCCACCCGACGGTGGCCTCGACCTCGTCACGGATCGCGCGGTCCACCGCCCGCAGCAGACTCTCGTCCGCCTGGCCGGCGGGCACGATCGTCACGCCCGCGGGCGGTAGGACTTCTTCGAGCCCGGTGACCCGCGGGTCGGTCGGCACGACGTACTCCCACTCGCGGCGCCGGATCGTGAAACCGGCCCGCCGCCAGCCGGCCGTCAGCTCGGCGTCGGCCTCGTCGACCACCGTGTACAGCGGCGCCGGCAGCTCCGCCAGCATCGCCTCGGCGAGCCGGTCGAAGGCGGCGTCGTGCCAGGCGTCGATGCTGACGAACAGGCGTCCGTCTGGCCGGTGTTGCGCATGCCCGCGGCCGACCACCAGGTCGTCGTCCAGCGCATGCCATTGCCTGTCCGCGACGCGCGTGACCAGTACCGCGTTCTCGCTCAGGCCGGATGTGAAAGGCTTCGTGTCCATCGGAGTCTCCCTCCAGGAGTGCCTCGATCTCAGGCGCTCCTGGCGACACCGGACGTCAGCCGCCGGACCGTGACGGGTTGAGGGAGCACCCACGGGTAACTGCGTTCACGGGGCTCACCTCCACACGACGACTTCACGGTCCGCCACGAAGCTAACAGCGGGTCGCGGCCTCGCTCAAATCCTTTTGCGTGCTGCCAGACTTCTTGTTCATGAGTGGACACGGGGTGGGCGATGACGGTGCAGGGGTCGGGGTCGGCGTGACCTTCGGGTTGCTGGCCGCGTGGGCGGTGCACGACCTGGAGGAAGTGGCCACGGTGCCCGGCTGGGCACGCGGGCGAGTGCCCGGGCTGCGGCAGCGTTTTCCGCGGGTGCCGGAACGAGTGTGGCTGAGGCTGGAGTCCGTGGACGGGCGGGAGTTCGCCACCGCCGTCGCCGGGATGGCCGTGGTGATGGCCACCGCTGCGGCCTCCGGGCACCGCACGGGTGGACGCTCAGGCTTCTATCAAGGGGCTCTCAACGGGTTCGGGCTGCACGCCCTGGTGCATCTGGCCCAGGCCGCCACCGTCCGTGGATACACGCCCGGTGCGGTCACTTCACCGTTGGTGGTCATCCCCTTCGCCCTGTGGGCTCGCGGCCGACTGCGGCGAGCAGGTGTCCTACGACCCGCACGTCCACGTGAACTGCTGCAGGGGCTCGCGCTGGCGGCGGCGGCCACGGCCGGAACGCACACGGTGGCGCGACGGCTTCTGCGCCGAGGGGCGTACAGCGACGGGACCTGATCGCTCACTCACGGGACCTGATCACTCACTTGGGGATTCGCCCGACGGGGACGGCCGGTAGCTGTGCCGGCGAAGGCCCACGTTCTCGGTGTTCCTCCGCCGCCGAGTAGCTTCTTGACCCTCACACCGTGTCAGGCGGTCAGCTCGGAGACATCATGTTCACCATCGGAGACTTCGCCCGGCACGGCCGCGTCTCGGTCCGGATGCTGCGTCACTACGACGCGACCGGCCTGCTGCGCCCGGCCCACGTCGACCCTGCCAGCGGCTACCGCTACTACACCGCTGCCCAACTCGCCCGCCTCAACCGGATCATCGCGCTCAAGGACCTCGGATTCACTCTTCAGCAGGTCCTGGACATCGTGGACGAGAAGGTCGGCGCCGAGGAACTGCGCGGCATGCTGCGGTTGCGGCGGGCAGAACTGGAGACCGCCGTGGCCGCCGCGGGAGCGCGGCTGGTCCAGGTCGAGGCGAGGCTCCGAGCGATCGAGAGCGAGGGCCACATGCCCACGAACGACGTTGTCATCAAGAGCGTCCCCACGGTCCGGGTGGCGGAACTGACCGCGACCGCCGCGAGCTTCGGGCCCGAGGACATCGGCCCGGTCATCGGGCCGCTCTACGACGAACTGTTCCGGCACCTGGAAACGGCGGGTATCGCCGCCACGGGTCCCGGTGTCGCGTACTACGAGGACGCTCCGGAGGGCGGCGGCAGGATCAGTGTCCACGCCGCCGTGCAGGTCTCCGCGCCTCTTCAGGACGGCGCCTTCCGCGTCCTGGACCTGCCGTCCCTGGAGCAGGCGGCGACCATCGTGCACCGCGGTTCGATGGACACCGTGCTGCCCACCGCCCAGACCCTGGCCCGCTGGACCGATGCCAACGGCTACCGGTCGAACGGATACCCCCGCGAGGTCAATCTGGAGTGCCCCGAGAACCGTGACGAGTGGGTGACGGAGCTGCAGGCACCGGTGACCCGGGCCTGATCGGGCGCGCCCGAGCCGCCCGCTCAGTGTCTCTGCCTGGCCCGGTCGCCGGAGATCCGCAGGAGGAAGCGGTCGACGGGATCGCCTCCGGCGACCGGCAGGAGAACGAGCCGGAGAGAGAAAGGCGGGCATGTCCACCTCGTAGACCGCGAGGGTGCCGACCAACTCGTTGCCGCGCATCAGGCGCCAACCGCCTCCGCCGCGAGAGCTACTGGTGCCGGTGCGCCGGTTGGGACAAGCTGCCGCACATGGACTGGATGTCGCTTCTCTCCACGCTGACCGGTGCCGTGATCGGCATCGCGGCCACTCTGATCGCCGACCGCAACCGGTGGCGGCGCGAGGAGCTCAGGCATGCGTTGGAAGTACGGCGCGAGGTGTACACGGAGTTCGCGTCCGCCCTCAAAGCGGCAGGCGAAGAGATGCGGGCCGTCGCCCTGGGGGATCACATGTCGGATTCGGTGCGTGACGCGGCCGTGCGGGAGGCGGTCCGTGGGTCCGGCCTCTACACGGCGAGCGAACGCCTCTGGCTCGTGGGCATGCCGCAGGTCGTAGCGGCGGGGAACGAGGCGTTCCACGGCGTGCGCGCGATACGCGACGCCTACGCCCGGGGCGTGGCGGTGGGCTCGGCTGAGGAGGCGCGCCTCGTAGGGGTGCGGCGTGCGGCCATGGCGCGGATGCGCCGCCTCATGCGCGAGGATCTGGGCATCGGGCCCCTCGGGATCGAGTGACCGCAGCCGTCCCCGAGGGTGCCGGTGGGGCCGCCGTCGCCCGGTGGGATGCGGCGGCCCCACCGCCCCGGCTCACTTGTAAGTGATGTCCGAGCTCGCGTACTTGCAGTACGTGCCGTCCGGCCCGCTCCCGTTGGTCGGTGGTTCCGCGCCGGTGTTGTTGCCGATGTACTTCTGGCAGGGCACGATCTTCTTGCTGCTGTCCCCGACGATCGTGATGTTCTTCAGCGTCGCGCTGTCGCCGTAGTTGGTGTTGATTCCGACCAGCGCGCTGCCCTTGTACGTCGCCTCGATGGTGTTGAGGTTGATGGTGCGCTTGTACTGCGTCGAGCAGTTGCCGCACGAGCGGACCAGCTTGCCGAAGTTCTGTACCGCGAAGTTGGACACGTTCAGTGTCCCGGCGCCGTTGAACTGGAACACCTTGTCGCTGGCCTCCTTCGCGCCGCCGCCGGAGACGGTGTACACGTTGGACGACGAGGAGCCGCGGAAGGTCGCCGCGTCCTCGCCGACATCCTCCCACCACACGTTCTGCAGGGTGCAACTGCCCTCGCAGTGGATGCCGTCCGCGGCGGGCGCGCCGATGATGACGTTCTTCAGGACGGTGCCGGCCGCCAGATCGAGGATCGGATCCTGGTCCTCGCTCTGTCCGCCGCTGCCCAGGTCACCGCTGCCGTACAGGCGCAGCATCCCGTAGTCCTTCGTACCCGACAGCTTGATCGTCGCGGTGACGGCCTGGCTGCCGCTGGCGGTCGGCCAGGTGGCGGCCTCCGCCGAGGTTCCGGTGAGCATGAGCATGCCAAGCGAGAGTCCCAGGGCGGCCGTCCCGCCCAGCAGTGCGCGCACACTGCTCCGTGCTCGTGAAGTCATGTCCCGTATGCCTTCTCTCGAGTGGGGGGTCCTGTGGCGGCGTTCCGCCGGATGTGCAGGTGGATGACTTGTGTTCATGGTGTGGAACGCCATGTGGTGGCACCTGGACGAATGAGAGGCCATTGGCAGGCGCCGGTCAGGGTGCTGAACGGAACGTAGGGGGAAAGCGCTTTCTGGTCAACGGTTCGCGCAGTATTCGTTCCGGTTGCCCCGGCGTTTCCGCGAAGTGGCGTGGGAGCGCTTCCATGGATGGTTGTGTGCATGCCACCATGCCGGGAGTTCCCCGCACGACGCCGCACCGAGCCGTGATCAGAAAGGGACAACGACGTGCCTCCCACGCCCGGCTCCAGGTCCGTACCCGCACCCGGCTCCGCCTCTGGGCCCGTCCCGCAGTCCGGCGGAGCGCCGCTCGCCACGGTCCTCAGCGTCTGTGTCCTCGCCCTGGCCCTGGTGGTGACCGTCACGGCCGTCACCGCACTGGTCCGTGGTCCCGGCCGGGTCGCCTCGGTCGCCCGCCAGGGCAGCCACTGGGTGAACACCTGGACCGGGATGCCCCAGCTCACCGAGCCCGGCAATCTGCCGCCCGCGCCCTACACGGGGGAGAGGTCGGTCCTGGCCGACACCACCCTGCGCCAGACCGTGCGGGTGACCGTCGGCGCCCACCGGCTGCGGTTGCGCTTCTCCAACGCCTACGGCGACACCGCGCTCCCGCTCACCTCGGTGACCGTGGCGCTGCCGGCGGGCGGAAAGGCGGGGGTCGCCGCGATCGTTCCCGGCAGCCTGCACCGGGTGACGTTCTCCGGGCGGGCCGCGACCGTCGTACCCGTCGGGGCCCAGGTCGTCTCCGATCCCGTGGACTTCGACCTGGTCGCGGGGTCCGATCTCACGGTCACGGCGTACACCGCGCAGGGCCAGCCCGATCTGGCGCTCACCTCGCACCCGGGATCGCGCACCACGTCGTACCTCGTCGGTGGCGACCACACGCAGGACCCGGATCTGACCGGTGCGACCGCGGTCGACCACTGGTACCTCCTCAGCGACGTCGAGGTCCTCGCACCCGCCGCGACCCGGGCCGTGGCCGTCCTCGGTGACTCCCTCACCGACGGCCGGGGGTCCACGACCAACGGCAACGACCGCTGGCCCGACCAGTTCTTCGACGGCCTGCAGTCCCGGGCCGCCACCTCGGACATCGCCGTCCTCAACCAGGCGGCCGGCGGCAACCGGGTCCTCGACGACGGCCTCGGCCCCAACGTCCTGGCCCGGCTCGACCGCGACGTCCTCGCCCGCAGCGGGGTGTCCTGGCTGATCGTCTTCGAGGGTGTCAACGACATCGGCACCGCCGCCGCCACCCCGCAGGCCCAGCAGGCCGTCGCCGACGACCTGATCGCCGCCTACCGGCAGATCGTCGTCCGCGCCCACGCCCAGGGCATCCGCGTCTACGGCGCCACCCTGCTGCCCTTCGGCGGCAACGCCTACGACGACGGCGCCGGGGTGCGGGAGGCGGCCCGGCAGCGCGTCAACGCCTGGATCCGGGGGCCGGGGCACTTCGACGCGGTGATCGACTTCGACCGGGTGGTACGGGACCCGGCCGATCCGGGCCGACTGCGTGCGGACCTCCAGGTGGGGGACTGGCTGCACCTCAACCCGACCGGGTACGGGGCGCTGGCGGCGGCGGTGCCCACGCGGCTGTTCCGCACCTCGTAGCGGGCCCGGTCCGGGTGGAGAACCGCGGGACGGTACGGGCGTCCGAGAGGGGTCAGCCGACAAGCCGCGGGGCGCGCAGGTGGGCGCGGGACCTGAGCTCGTCCTCCTCGACCAGTTCGAGCATGGGCCTGCCCGGCGCGCACATCATGGTGACCACGAACTCGGTCCTCGCGTCGGGGAGGGCATTGCCGTCCTGGTAGTGGATGACGTCCCCGCCCGGCTCCCAGAACGTGCCGCCCGCCTCGACGATCCGCTCGGGCTCGCCTTCCAGCTCGAAGCGGACCGCGCCCTTGAGGACGTAGCCGAAGGCCGGGCCGGAGTGACGGTGCGGCGGGGTTCCGGGATCGCCGGGCTCCCACCCGACATGGATGGTCATCGCCGAGGCGCCCTCGGGGACGGTGATCGGAGCGGCTTCCTGGAGCATCTTCACCGCCCGGGTCCAGCTCGGGGCGTCCGGGTCGTCGCCGGGGTGCGTGTGCTGTGGGTTCTCCGACACTGAGCCGTCCCTTCCTCGTCCGGTGCCGAGCGTGATCGACTCTACGTCGGACGGGCTCGCGACCGTTGCCTTCGCAACCGGCGGGCGGCGACGTGTCGCGGCGGACCCCCGTGACGCGGGCGCCCGCTACGGCCCCGCGACCGCCACGCCGAGCTCGGTGGCCGCGCGCACGGCGAACCAGACCTCGGTGAAGGCGGCGGTCGTCGACAGGTCCCGGCCGGTCACCTCGCCGAAGCGGCGCAGCCGGTAGGCGAGGGTGTTGGGGTGGATGTGGAGGGCCGCGGCGGCGTCCTCGGTGCGACGGTCGCGTTCCATCCAGGTGCGGACGGAGACCAGCAGCTGCGACCCGTGCGCCGCGTCGTAGCGCAGGGCCTCGCCGAGCACCTGCTCGACCAGCGCCGACAGCAGCCGCCGGTCCTCGGGCAGCCAGCGCCCGGTGGCGTCCTCGCCGTAGTGGAGGAGCGGCTTGCCCGCCTCCTCGGCGCGTCCGGCCGCCCACTCCGCCTCCTGCCGGGCGACCCGCAGGGGCTCGCCGACGGCGAAGGGACGGCTCACCCCGCACACCGCGCCCGGCAGGTCGGCCAGCGCCTCGGTGAACCCGGGTTCGGCCAGCACCAGCCGGTCCTCGCCATGGCGCAGGGTCAGGTGCGGGTGGTCCGAGAGCGCACCGTCCAGCTGCTCGTCCTGGGCGCGCCGGAGCACCGCGAGGACGACCGGCCGCTGGGTGTCGAGGCCGTGGTGGGCCAGCCGGCGCTGGGCGCCGGCCGGGTCCAGGGTGTCCTGGAGCATCTCCGCGAGGGTCTCCGCGCCCTCGCGCCGCAGGACCTCGCGTTCCTGGCGCACCATCGCGAGCCGCAGGGCGGCGACGGTGGCCAGGTGCTGGACGACGGCCAGCCCGGCCGGCCGGGCGCCGGCCTGTTCCAGCGCGACCAGGTAACCGGCCGCGCCGCCCGGGCCGAGGACGGGCAGCACGAAGCCGCCGGGCACGGTCGGCGGGGCGTCCGGGTCCGCCGGCAGCACCGAGAGGTCCTCGGGCGCCGCGACGCCGGGCAGCAGCGGGCGTCCCTGGGGGGTGCACAGGAAGATGCGGTACCCGCTGAGCTGCTCCAGACGGTCGAAGAGCGCGGGGATGTCCAGGTTCTCCTCGGCCATCCACCGCAGCGCGCCGAAGACCTGGAGCTGGGCGCCGAGCCGTTCGGCGGACTTCTCGCTGACCGCGGCCGCGACCTCCTGGGCGATGGTGACGAAGGGAACCGTGAGCGGCACTTCGAGGACCGGGAAACCGCGCTCCTCGGCCGCGGCGAGGAACGCCTGCCGCAGCGCCGGGGTCCGCAGCTGGGTGCTGAGCACCAGCGCCGCGACGCCCGCGTCGTCGAGCCGCTCCAGATAGCGCCGCTGCGCCTCGCCGCCGCGGGGCACGGCCAGGCCCACGGTCATGATCACCTCCGAGCCCTGGAGCCAGGGGGTGGGGTCCTCCAGCTCGCTGACGTGCGCCCAGGAGACCGTACGGCCCAGGCCGCCGCCGCCCGCGAGCAGTCGCATCTGCAACGCCGGGAAGGACAGCAGGTCACCGACGGTGAGGACGGAACGTGGAGTCACTTTGTGGTCGGACACAAGACCACTGTAGTTCTTCGTGCCGTCAACAATTGACCCTGTCGGCCGGCCGTCCGCACACTGAGGCATCCCCCCGCTACCGGAACCACCAGCTCCGGTCCAGGGTCCGCCCACCCGGCGGTGCACTCCCAGGCTCGACAGGAAAGGTGCCCCATGACGACCGAGCCCCGTGGACCCGTGGACTCCTCCCGGATCCCCCGCTACGCGGGACCCGCGACCTTCGCCCGGCTGCCGAGGCTGGACGAGGTGCCCCGCGCGGACATCGCCGTCGTCGGCGTGCCCTTCGACACCGGCGTCTCCTACCGCCCCGGCGCCCGGTTCGCCCCGGCCGCGGTGCGCGAGGCGTCCCGGCTGCTGCGCCCGTACCACCCGGCGCTCGACGTGTCGCCGTTCGCGGCGGCCCAGGTCGCCGACGCCGGGGACATCCCGGTGAACCCCTTCGACATCAACGAGGCGATCGAGACCGTCGAGCACGAGGCCTCCCGCCTCCAGGCCGACGGCACGAAGCTCGTCACCATCGGCGGCGACCACACCATCGCGCTGCCCCTGCTGCGCGCGGTCGCCAAGCGGCACGGACCGGTCGCCGTCCTCCACTTCGACGCCCACCTCGACACCTGGGACACCTACTTCGGCGCCGAGTACACCCACGGCACCCCGTTCCGCCGCGCCGTCGAGGAGGGCATCGTCGACACCGAGGCACTCAGCCACGTCGGCACCCGCGGCCCCCTGTACGGCAAGCGGGACCTGGAGGAGGACCGCCGGCTCGGCTTCGGCATCGTCACCTCCTCCGACGTGCTGCGCCGCGGCGTCGACGAGACCGTGGACGCGCTGCGGCAGCGCATCGGCGACCGGCCGCTGTACGTGTCCGTCGACATCGACGTCCTCGACCCCGCCCACGCCCCCGGCACCGGTACCCCGGAGGCCGGCGGCATGACCTCGCGTGAGCTGCTGGAGATCCTGCGCGGCCTCGCCGGGCTCAACCTCGTCGGCGGCGACGTCGTCGAGGTCGCCCCCGCCTACGACCACGCCGACATCACCTCCGTCGCCGCGTCGCACGTCGCCTACGACCTGATCAGCCTGTTCACCCTGGACTCCGCCGGCCCTCGCGAGGAGCAGACATGACCACCAGCCCCCAGACGGAGCAGCACGACGCCCCGTCGCTGACCGAGATCGAGATCTACGGCGTCGAGCGCATCCCGGACGCCGACCGCACCGCCCGGCCGCTCGACCTGTTCCGGGTCGCCTTCGGCGGCGCGAACACCTTCGCCACCTGTGTCCTCGGCGCCTTCCCGATCCTGTTCGGGCTCTCCTTCTGGCAGGGCCTGGCGGCCACCGGCCTCGGGCTCGCCGTCGGCGCGCTGATCCTCGCGCCGCTGGCCGTGTTCGGGCCGCTGAACGGCACCAACAACTCGGTGTCCTCCTCCGCCCACCTGGGCGTGCACGGCCGGGTCGTCGGCTCCTTCCTCTCCCTGCTGACCGCGGTCGCCTTCTTCTCGATCTCCGTGTGGTCCTCGGGCGACGCCCTGGTCGGCGGCGCGCACCGGATGTTCCACCTGCCGACCAACGACGGCGTCTACGCGCTCGCGTACGGGCTGTTCGCCGCGCTGGTGCTGACGGTGTGCATCTACGGCTTCCGCTTCATGCTCTTCGTGAACAAGATCGCGGTGGCCGCCGCCTCGCTGCTCTTCGTCCTCGGCCTGTTCGCCTTCGGCGGCGACTTCGACGCCGGCTACCAGGGCAGCTTCCACTCGCTGAGCGCCCCCGGCTTCTGGCCGGCGTTCATCGGCTCCGCGCTGATCGTGCTCTCCAACCCCGTCTCGTTCGGCGCCTTCCTCGGCGACTGGGCCCGCTACATCCCCGCCGACACCCCGCGTCGCCGGGTCATGGGCGCGGCCTTCCTCTCCCAGATCGCGACGATCCTGCCGTTCTTCTTCGGCCTGGCAACCGCCTCGATCATCGCCGCGAAGGCGGGGAACTTCCTCGACCCGAGCGCCCCGGACTACGTCGGCGGCCTGCTGGCGATCTCGCCCGCCTGGTTCTTCCTGCCGGTCTGCCTGCTCGCACTGATCGGTGGCATGTCCACCGGCACCACCTCGCTCTACGGCACCGGCCTCGACTTCGCCAGCGTCTTCCCCCGGTTCAGCCGGGTGCAGGCCACCGTGTTCATCGGCGTCCTGTCGATCGGCTTCATCTTCGTCGGCCGGTTCGCCGCCAACCTCACCCAGTCGATCTCCACCTTCGCGACGCTGATCATCGTCTGCACCGCGCCCTGGATGATCATCATGACCCTGGGCTTCCTCACCCGCCGCGGCTGGTACGACCCCGACTCGCTCCAGGTCTTCAACCGCCGCCAGCGGGGCGGGCGTTACTGGTTCACGCACGGCTGGAACTGGCGCGGCATGAGCGCCTGGCTGGCCTCCGCCCTGCTCGCGGTCCAGTTCGTCAACCTCCCCGGCCAGTTCGTCGGCGCCCTGGGCGACCTCGCGGGCGGCGTGGACATCTCCCTGCCCGTCGGCCTGGGACTCGCCGCGATCCTCTACCTGGCCCTGCTGTGGCTCTTCCCCGAGCCCCGCGCCGTCTTCGGCCCCGAGGGCCCGCGGCTGGTGCGCTCCGTCGACACCCCGGTGCCGCCGATCACCGCCGCCGACGGCGCCCCCGTCGCCGCCCCCGAGCCCGCGGAGGTGTGAGCGAGATGCGCCTGATCGACCTGTCCGTGCCGCTGCGCACCGGCATGCCGGTCTACCCCGGCGACCCGGAGGTGGACATCCGCCCCGCGCTGACCGTGGCGCGCGACGGGGTCAACGTCCTTCAGGTGCACATGGGTTCGCAGTCCGGCACCCACGTGGACGCGCCGTCCCACATCGAGGACGGCCTGCCCGCGCTGGACCAGCTGCCGCTGGACCGTTTCGACGGCCCCGCCCACGTCGTCGACGCCCGGGGCCTCGCGCCCCGGGCGGCCATCGGGACGGACCTGCTCGCCCGCGTCCCGGCCGGCCGGATCGTGCTGATCGCCACCGGCTGGTCCGCGCACTGGGGCACCGACGCCTACCACGCCCACCCCTACCTGACGGAGGCGGCGGCCGCCCTCCTGGTCGCCCGCGGCGTGTACACCGTCGGCATCGACGCGCTGAGCGTCGACCCCACCCCCGGCGAGACCCTGCCCGCCCACCGCATCCTGTGCGGCGCCGACGCCGTCATCGCCGAGAACCTCACCAACCTCGCCGAGGTCCTGGACGCCCAGCACTCCGGCCACGACGTCCACGTCAGCCTCTTCCCCCTGCACCTGCCCGGCGCGGACGGCGCACCCGTCCGCGCCGTGGCCCGGATCTCGGAGCCGAAGCCTTGAGCAACGACCACGACACCGCCCTCGCGGCGGCGGACGCCCTGATCGCCGCCTTCGCCGAGGGCCGCACCGACGACTACTTCGACGCCTTCGCGCCCGACGCCACCTTCGTCTTCCACACCACCGACCGGCGCCTGGACTCCACCCAGGAGTACCGCACCCTGTGGCAGAAGTGGAGCGAGGAGGACGCCTTCCGCGTCCTGTCCTGCGCCTCGACCGACCGCCGCCTCCAACTCCTCGGCGACACGGCCGTGTTCACCCACTCGGTGACCACCTGTGTCTCCACCACGGCGGGCGAGGAGGTGCTCCGCGAACGCGAGACCATCGTCCTCCACCGCGCCGGCGGCGACGGGGCCTGGCTGGCGGTCCACGAGCACCTGTCCACCGACCCGTCCGCCTAGCCGCAGACTCCGGCCGGGCGGGTCGGCCGCGGTCCGTCAGCGCCCCGTAGGGGCGCGGGGAACTGCGCGACCAGCCACAAGGCGCCGCAGCCGAATGACAGCCCATCGCGGCACTCCCAGCGGAGCGCCTAGGCGGACTCCGCCCCGCTGGGCACGGCCCCCGGCGCCGAATCCGCCCGCGCCGGCAGGTGGTTGAAGAGCAGGTTCAGCACGATCGCCGTCAGGCACCCCGCGCTGATGCCGCTGTTCATCACCGTCTGGAACCAGTCGGGGAACTTCTCGTAGACCGTCGGCACACCCACCGGCAGCATGCCGACCGCCACCGAGACGGCCACCACCGTCAGGTTGTTGTTGCCGTGGAAGTCGACGGACGCGAGGGTCCGCAGGCCGCTCGCCGCGACCGTGCCGAACATCACCAGTCCCGCGCCGCCCAGTACCGGGGCCGGAATCGCCGCGACCACCGCGCCGAGCTTCGGCAGCAGACCGAGCAGCACCAGGATGCCGCCGGCCGCCGCGACCACCCAGCGGCTGCGCACCCGGGTCATGCCTACCAGACCCACGTTCTGCGCGAACGCCGTGTAGGGGAAGGTGTTGAAGACACCGCCGAGGACGGTCGAGAGGCCGTCGGCGCGCAGGCCGTCGGCGAGGGAGCCCGGCTCGACCTTCCGGCCGGTCAGCTCGCCGACCGCGATCAGGTCACCTGTCGTCTCGGTCATCGTGACCAGGGCCACCACCAGCATGGAGACGATCGCCGAGGCCTTGAACGTCGGCGCCCCGAAGTGGAACGGCGTGCTGATGCCCAGCCAGTCCGCGTCCCCGACCCCACTGAAGTCCGTGAACCCGAAGGGCACCGCCACCGCCAGGCCCACCGCGATGCCGACCAGGACCGCGATGCGGGCGAGGTAGGCGGGCGCGAACCGCTGCACGCCGAGCACCACCGCGAGCACGAAGGCCGCCAGCGCCAGGTTCTTCGGCTCCCCGAAGTCCTTCGCACCGACGCCGCCCGCCGCCCAGTTGCCCGCCACCGGCAGCAGCGAGACCCCGATGATCAGGATCACCGTGCCGGTGACCAGCGGCGGGAAGAAGCGCAGCAGTCTCCCGAAGACGGGCGCGAGCAGCATGATCGCCAGACCCGCCACGATCACCGAGCCGTAAATGGCGGGGAGTCCGCCGCCCGTCGTACCGATGAGGACCATCGGCGAGACCGCCGCGAACGTGCAGCCCTGCATGATCGGCAGCCGCACGCCGAAGCGCCAGAAGCCGACACACTGGATGAGCGTCGCGATGCCGCACACCAGCAGGTCGGCGGTGATCAGATACGCCAGGTCGGCGGGCGACAGCTTCATCGCGCCGCCCACGATCAGCGGAACGGCGACCGCGCCCGCGTACATCGCGAGCACGTGCTGGAGGCCGAACGCGGCCAACTGCCGTACGGGTGGGACCTCGTCGACGGGATGGACGGAGGCGCTGGTGGTGGCCATGAGGACTCCAGAGCGGGGACGACATCCGGACAGCACGAGACGGTAAGCGGCTTGAACAGTTTGTTGATTTCCGACTCGTTGCCGATACGTGTCATGCCCACCCGATCGCGGGTGATTCCGCTACGCCCCCGATCGCGCCGCCGTGAGCAGGGAGTTCCAGTCGGCCAGCTTGACCACGCTCCGGCCGAGCCGCGCGCCGAGCGCCGCCTCGGCCTGCTCGATCGCCTGCCACCCCGTCCACGGGACCGGCTCGATGCCCGCCGAGCGCAGCGCGGCGACCGGGTCCTCCGGCACCTCCCTGCGCAGCAGCACGGGCGCGTCCGCCAGGAGGGAGGTCACCGTCTCCTTGGCGTCCGGCCGGTTGGTGCCGATGACACCGGTCGGGCCGCGCTTGATCCAGCCGGCCACGTAGTCGCCGGGCGGGCCGAAGCAGCCCTGCAGGACCCGGCCCGCCTCGTGCGGCACGGTGCCGCTCTCCTCGTCGAACGGGAGCCCGTCCAGCGGCACTCCGCGATAACCGACCGACCGCAGCACCAACTGCGCCTCGACGGTCTCGTACTGCCCGGTGCCCCGCACCCTGCCGCGCGCGTCGATCTCCGTGCGCTCGAAGAGCACCGCGCCCACCCGCCCGCCGTCGGCGAGGAGTTCGACCGGGCGCAGGAAGAAACGCAGCCAGATGCTGCGCTCCGCACCCCGGCCGCCGGCGCCGCCCCAGCCGCGCAGCACCTCCACGTTGCGGCGCTGGGCGGCAGGCAGCGCGGAGGGGTCGGCATAGGCGGGGTCGAGCGCCAACTCATCAGGGTCCAACAGGACTTCGGTGCCCGGCAGAGCGCCCAGCTCGCGCAGTTCCTTGGTGGTGAAGCGGGCCTGGGACGGGCCGCGCCGGCCCACCACGTGGACGTCTCTTATCCGGCTCGCCGCGAGCTCGGTCAGGGCGGCCTGCGGCATGTCGGTGGGGCTCAGCTCCGCCACCCCCCGGGCCAGCATCCGCGCCACGTCCACCGCGACGTTGCCGACCCCGATGACCACCGCCGACCGGGCGTCCCGCACGAACCCGGCGTCGATCGCGTCCGGATGCGCGCTGTACCAGGACACGAACTCGGTCGCCGACCAGCTGCCCGGCAGCTCCTCGCCGGGAATCCCGAGCCGCCGGTCGGTGGCGGCGCCCACGCAGTACACCACCGCGTGGTACAGCTCCCGCAGCCGCTCCACCGGCAGCCCGCCCGGGCCGCCGACCCGGACCCCGCCGAGGAACCGCACCCGCTCGTGCTCCAGGACGGTCCGCAGGTTCCCCTGCAGCGACTTGATCTTCTCGTGGTCGGGGGCGACGCCGTACCGCACCAGTCCGTACGGGCACGGCAACCGGTCCAGTACGTCCACGAGCACGGTGGGATCGAGCTGGACGAGGTTCTGGGCGGTGTAGCACCCGCTCGGCCCGGAGCCGACGACGGCGACACGCAACACGGGGGGACTCCTTGCCCGAGGGGCTGGTGCCTTCAGCATCCCACCGGCCCGGCCGACTCGACAGGGGCCGCTGGGGTGACGCGGACGCGTGTCCCGGAGCCCGGAGTGTGATCATGAGGTTACGTTGCGTATGTGCTAGAAGCATCGTTTCTTAATCTTTCCGATCGGCGTGCGGAGGACGGCACGGTGTCCGTGTCGCCTGCCTGGGAGGTGCAGGAGCACGCGGGAGCCACCTCGTGGTTCCAGGTCCGGCTGGCCTTCGAGGACGGCGCGCGGGTCGACGCGCTCGCCGTGGTGGCCGAGGGGCGGGTCTCCATCGAGGACGTCAAGGCGTGGCCCGCGCTCTCCCTGGCCGATCTGACGGTGCTCGCCGACTGGATCGAGGAACCGCTGTGCCGGGCGTGCGGGATGGAGTCGTACGCCGACGAGGAGCCCGAGGCGGCGGACGAGGGCGATGACCTTGGCGGTTCGCGGCGCGCCCGGCCCGCCTGGCCGCGGGGGATCGAGGGGAGGTGGCTGGTCGCCCAGGAGTACCGGGCCGCGCAGGAGGAGGGCCTCGACCCGGTCCTCGCGGTGATGTGCGCGACCGGGCACAGCCGCCGGCGGTCGCTCCGGCTCATCGCCCAGGCGCGTGACGCGGGCTTCCTGACGCCGCGTCATGTCCGTCGCTGAACGGCCGGCTAGTCGGCTCGGGAACCGGGCCCCGGCTCGGGTCCGGTCCGGTCCTCGGTCGCGAAGAACCGGGACAGGTCCCGCCGTTCGGCCGTCGGCGCGGACTCCGGAGGCAGGCCCAGTTCCGAGTCGAGCCCGTACCGCTCGAACAGCTCAGCCCGCAGCTCCGGGATCGGCATCGGCACGCCGGGCACCAGCGCCGCGTACACCGCCCCCATCAGCACCGCCCGCAGCATCGGGTAGTCGGCCTCGACATGGGTCGAGCCGTACCGGGCGACGGTGTCGCCGAGCAGCTCCGACAGCCGGCGCTGCTCGGGGCACTGCACGAAGCCCTCGCCCTGGAGCAGGCCCGCCATGTGCTGGCGCATCAGCACCGGCCGGTCGTGCGCGAGCCCCAGGATCGCGTCTATGGCCCGGGCGAGGCGCTCCCGTCCGTCCTCGGTGTGCGGCTCGTGCTCCAGCGCCTCCTCCAGCGTGCGGTGCATCAGCCGGTGCACGGCGGACTGCACCAGCTGGCGCTTGCCGGGGAAGTAGTACGACACCAGCCCGCGCGCCGATCCCGCCCGGTCCGCGATGGCGCCCAGCGTGGTCGCTTCGAAGCCGTGCTCGTCGACCAGCTCCACCGCGGCCTGCAGCAGCCGCTCACGGGAACGTCTGCGCAATTCTTCATTGACCGAGGCGCTGCGCGGGGACATGCTGGAACTCCTGCGTTGACTGGCTGCCAGCCAACTATAATCGACGCAGTGGGCACCGCCCTGCGCGGGGCCTGTTCTGTGCTGCCGTCCGTCCGGGGCGACACGGGGGAGCGTCTCGGGCGGACGGCGCGACAGGTCAGGCCTGGGTGGGCGTGGCCGGTCGGCGGGCCGCGCCCACCAGGTCCAGGACCGGCAGCAGTGCGTCCGGCCGTTCGGCCACCGGCAGATGGTCCACGAAGTGCACCCGGCAGCCGAGCGCCGCCGCCCCGCCGTCGGCGGGCCTGCTGTCCCCGACCATCACCGTCTCGCCCGGCTCGGCCCCGAGCGCCTCCAGCGCCACCGTGAACAGCCGCGGATCCGGCTTCTGGACACCGTGTTCGTACGACAGGACGTAGGCGTCCACGTAGGCGTCCAGCCCGTGCTCGCGGAAGACCGGGCGCAGGTCCCAGCCGATGTTGCTGACCACGCCGACCCCGACCCCGTGCTCGCGCAGCGTGCGCAGCACCGGGGCGGCGTCCGGGTACGGTGTCCAGGCATGCGGGGCCATGTGCCGCTCGTACAGCGCGTCGTGCAGGGCCGGGTCCGGCAGCGCCACCCGCCGGGACAGGCCCGTGTACGCGGCCCGGTGCAGCTCCGCGCTCTCGTCCCGCACCGCCCACACCTCCGACAGCTCCTCGGGAAGTGCGACCGGGAAGGCCCCGCCGGGCTGCGCCCCGGCCACCTCCAGCGCTCGCGCGGCCTCCGCCAACTCGGCCTCGCCGAGCGGTACTCCGGCCTCGGCGAGCACCGCCCGCAGCCAGGATTCGGTGGACTCGATACGGAAGAGGGTCCCGGAGAAGTCGAAGAGCACGGCAGTCATGTGCCGGACTCTACCGACGGCCGGGTACGGCGCGGATCAGGGGCGAGGGTGCCTGCGGGCGCCGCGCTCCCCCTCGTACACCAGCACCGCCAGCGCCACCACCAGGGCCCCGAGCAGCCAGCCGCCGAGTACGTCCGAAGGCCAGTGGACGCCGAGCCACACCCGGGTCAGGCCCACGCCCACGACCGAGAGTACGGCCGCGACCAGGGCGGTACGCCATATCGCGCGACCGGTGCCGCAGCGGTGCAGGAGCCACAGCAGCAGGCCGCAGACCACCGTGGCCGTCATGGTGTGCCCGGAGGGGAACGCGGCGTAGTGGGCGGAGTCGACCGGGTCGGGCCACACCGGGCGCGGTCGGCCGACGGCGGCCTTGAGGGACTGCTGGGCAAGCGTCCCGAGCGCGCAGGTCAGGGTCAGCCACAGGGCGGTCCGCCACGCCGAGTGCCGCCACACCAGCCACACCGCGACCGCCGCGCACAGCAGGCGCATGGTCAGCGGGTCCCATACCCAGTCCGTCAGAATGCGCAGCACCCGCGTGGTGTCGTGGTCCGCCACGGCCCAGCGGTGGGTGGCGCCGGCGATGTCCTCGTCCACCGCGACCAGAGGGGGCCACTCGCCTGCGACGAGGGCGAGCAGCAGCGCCGAGGAGAGCGCGAGAACGGCGGTCGCCAGAAGGGGGGCAGGACGGTCGCTGGGTGGGGGGCGCATGACGTGATCTTTGCCGAATCATTGCCCGCAGGGCAATTCCCGTGACGAGTACGGCTTTACCCGAGGGCGCGCAGGCTCGGTACGAGCGCCACCAGCACCGGGATCACCGGGACCAGGGCGGCCGTCGCGGTCAGCCGCAGCCGGTGCCGGGCGGGGAGGCGGTCCGGGGCCGTGAGCAACCGGTCCACCCGCTGCGGGACATGGGCGTGCGGGGTCGCTCCCGGGCCGAACACGCCCCGGTCCTCGTTGAGTTCGACCAGGGCGAGTGCGGTGGTGAGGCGGCCGTGGCGCCGGGAGGCCATGTCGTCGGCGGCCAGTTCGACCAGCCGGTGCATCTCGTCGCGGAACGCGGCGAACACCGGGATCTGCGGGAACCCGCCCGCGAGCGCGGCCGAGCAGTGCAGCAGCCAGTCGTGCCGGGCCTGTGCGTGGCCCTGCTCGTGGGCGAGGACCGCGTCCAGCCGGCGCCCCTTCAGGCGGCGCAACGCGGCCGTGGTGACGACGAGTCGGGGCGCCGCACCCGGCAGCCACCAGGCCTCCGGACGGTCGCCCTCAAGCACGACGAGCCGGCCGTCGGCCGGTTCCTCGCCGGGCAACAGGGGCGCGCGGTCCAGGAGTTCGGCCCGGCGCCGGCTGCGTCCGGCCCTGGCCCGCAGGATCTCCCGCACCAGCATCGCCCCGCTCCACAGCCCGGCGCAGGCGAGGGCCACCGCGGTCGCGGCCGCCCACGGGCCGGTCGTACCGAGGGCGTAGGCGTCCACCACCCCGCTCGGGGCGGTCGCGAACACCTGCCCGCGCACCGCCTGCCAGGCCGCCGCGGCGCTCAGCGTCATCGACAGCGCGCAGCACAGCAGGACGGCCGCCACCACGCACTGCCACACCCACAGGGCGACCACCGGCTCCCGGTCCGTCCAGTCGGCCCGGGCGAGCCGCCGGGGGCCGACCACGGCGGTCAGGGCGCCTAGCAGCAACAGTGCCACGGGGACCATCATGGCCAGCACCCTATGAGCGGTGGACCGTTCACGGGTACAGGCCATTACGCCAAAGTGACGCAGGCAACGTTTGCGCCACACGTGCCGTCACCGCCTCACAACGCCAGCAGCATCGCCACCATGCCGATCCCCGGGCCCTCTTCCTTGGCCTGACCAGCACCTACCGACCCACTGATGCCCCATCTGGGAGAGTAATGGGAAACGGCGGAGCCCACCAGATCCCCATCGCCCAGAACGCTTCCCAGCGCTCCTGGAGCGCTTCCGTGATGCGCAGCTCCATGGACGGAGTGAGGTTGCTGTAGAGGCCCTCCACGCCGGCGACCTCGTGGCCCATGCGGGTCTCCATGGCCACGCGCGAGTGCCCGTCCTCCTCCAGCCACTCGCGATGCCCGTGCCGCAACAGGTAGATCCGCTTGCCCTGCATCTCTTCCACGCCATGGATCTGGCGCCGCCTGTAGTCACGGCGGGCTGTCCGTTCGGGCGCACCGTCCCGGATGGGCGCCCAGTAGGCCTCATGCCACTGCGTACTCATCTGGGCGCCGTCAAGCGCAGGGAACATCCAGGGGGAGTCGTGAGAAGCCAGAAGGGCCGCATGCATGTCATGAAGGAAGGGCGGTACGACCAGCGTCCGATGCGAGTCGTACTTCGGCGACACCTGACTGCGGACGCCGCCCTCGTACTGAGACTGGAACTGCACGCGCAGCGCCGGCATCGCATCCGGCCCGTAACGCCCATGCATGGCTTCTCGCTGTTCGCGGTCAGGGTCGCTGGCCGGCCACGTGGGAGACGCGAACTCGCGGCGCAGCCCCCACATCTCGCCGGGGGGTCTCATCCCCGTGAAGCCCAGGGTCCACATGTAGGCCCATCCGGTGAAGCCCCACACGTGGTAGGCGTTCGTGGCCAGCTGGTGCAGCACCTCCATGCGCAGGGGGCGCTTCACCTCTCTCTTCTTCTTCCGGTAGCGACCGCGTCTGCGCTGCACGATGACTGGGGACTCGTTGCGGAGCTTGTACTTGACGACCGCGTCCGTCATCAGCAGCCCGAAGAGACTGGTCAGCTGGTCCACGTAGTGGTGGGAGATCTCACCCTTGAGGGAAGCGGCCTGAAGATCTTTCTTCCAGGCTTCGTACTCCCACGTCGTGATGTCGCCGACGGGCCGCTCGCCCCAGTAGGGCACGATCCGGGCGCGGAGCCTGGAGCGGTAGCGGCCGACGGATGTGTCCCGGAGGTCCTGTGCGTCGAGCCACATCCAGCAGTAGTCCTGCATCAGTGTCTTGGCGCTGGCTCGCGGGATGTGGGTGCCGTGACGGACTTCGTGCTCGCGGTCGAGCCCGTAGTTGTAGGCCTCTTCCTCGTCCTCGAAGGGGACGCCCGGCTCGGGACCGCTGGCAGACTCGTACTTCTTGCGCCGGGTCGCTTTGCCGTCGGAGCCGACACAGTAGGCGCCGCCCCACCATTTGACGCGGATGTTGCCGCCGCGGACCTCTACATACGGCATGGAGCCCCCTGGGTTGTTCGAGGCCGCGGCGCCCGGCAGGTACCCCTACCGCCGGGTCTCCGCGCCGTTGCTCAGGTGCCGAGCGGGCAGGATCGGCATCCTTCGCAGTCTCCTCCTGCGCGTCTCACGATCTCTCGCATCGAGCTACGTGCTTGCTCGCTTGTTTCGATCTCGGGAGGCGCCACACAGATCATCTTCCCACTGACGATGGCGGCCCATCCGGCGAACTCGGGACTGACATCGACTATGGACAGAGTGCTCCGCATACCTGGTCCCCCTTATCGGGTCTTACGGGGAACCCCCAAGGCGTAGTCATGACTCTGCCATGCCTGCGGCCGGTTGGGACCGGATGGGGCCAAAGTAACGGGGGCGAAATCGGTTACACGACCATGAAAGCAAAAGGTTGTACGCCGATTGAGTGAACTTCCCTAGATCACGCCGCGCTCGTGGAGCTCTTTGAGTACGCGCTCGTTGAGGTCGAGGATCTGGTCGGCCGTCAGATCGCCCTTGATGCCGAGGGCGGCGCTGTTGACGGAGTCGCCGACATGTCGCCGGAGCTCTTCCTTGGGGATGATCGCGACGGCGCTGTCTTCGGCCGCCGGTGTGGAGTCGAGAGTGATGGGGTCCTTGCCGTCGAGGACGCGCCCGCAGCTTCCGAGGGCCCACTGAAGGGCGCGCTCGATCCTGGTGTACGTGGTGTCTTGGACGTTCTTGGCCGCTTCGACCCGCTTCCAGGTGTCCTTGCTCATGCTGGCGCGCTTGGCGGCCGGCTCGACGCCCAACCCGAGTTCGAGGCGTCGCTCGGCGACGAGCTTCGCGAGGCGTTCCAGGTTCGTACCCATGAGGCACATCCTGCCAGGACCCGCTAGGACCAGCCAGGAGTGGGGCGCAACAGGCCGGAACGTGCCGGGTTGATAGCTCAAAGTGAGCGGTCGCAGTCGCACCCGTAAGCCTCAGGCCACAGCATCACGTGCAGTTAGCGGCTAAAACCCGCTAGGAAGCGCTAGACAGCACCGCTAACTGCCGCTAGGTTCTAGGCATGGAACAACCCCCGACCACCTTCCAGGTGAAAGGGGCGGAAATCCGCAAGCTCCGCATGCAGGCAGGGCTGAGCACCGTCGAGCTGGCCCAGAAAGCGCAGATCAGCAGGCGCTACCTCGGCCACCTCGAAACCGGATACCGCACCCGCATGAGACCAGGTCCCTACCAGCGGCTCCGCACAGCACTCGGCCTGCCGGCCGGCTCCGAACAGATCCTCCAGACACCCCCGCAAGACCCCCTAGAGAAGAGGTGACATGTCCCCCCGCAGGCCCACCCCCACCCCCCAGGGCTACTACCGGGTCGAAACGGCCGTCGTGCAACTCGGCCTCGCCAAGGACGAGAAGGACACCACTGGCCGCCGCTGGCTCCGTGACGGCGCCAACCGCGAAAAGGACGACCCCCGCGGCAAGCCGTTCCCCCACAGCCGCCTCAACGGACTCCTCGTCTTCAGCGACGCCGACCTGGCGGAGATCTACAACATGCACCGCAACGCGCCGAGCCGGCGCGGGCGCCAGCGCGGCAGCCGGGTCATCGGCCGCACGGTCATCGCCCCGGACGAGCAGACCGGCAGCGACCTCCAGTCCGTCGCCTGAGCCAGCAGCCGCCCCTGAACGAAAGCGGGGCCGCCCCGGACGCGCATCCGGAACAGCCCCTCGACTCACCACTGCATCACAAGAAAGCGAGTGGCAAGCCTTGAACGACATCATCCCATCGAGCGGGCAGTCCCCGTTCGACGCCATCCGCCGCATCCGACCAGACGGTTCCGAGTACTGGACCGCTCGCGATGTGCAGCCTCTCATGGGTTACCCGCGGTGGCAGGACTTCCAAAGGCCGATGGAGCGGGCGATGGCCACAGCCCGGAACACCGGCATGGCCATCGAGGACCACTTCAGGGGATCCCCTGAAAACCCCTCTGGCCGCAGCGGCAGGCCGCGCAAGGACTTCGAGTTCTCCCGTGACGCCGCCTACCTCGTGGCGATGAACGGCGACCCGAACAAGCCCGAGGTCGCTGCCGCACAGGTGTACTTCGCTCGCAAGACCCGTGAGGCAGAACTCGCCCAGCAGGCTGGTCACCTGGTCCCGACGTCGTTCGCGGACGCTCTGGAGCTCGCCGCCCGTCAGGCCCGTGAGCTGGAGACGGTCCGTAGCGAGAATGCCGAGTTGGTGGCGACGAACGCGAAGCTGTCTCCGAAGGCTCGTGTCGCTGATCAGTACGAGGCGAACCCGGGGATCACGCCGACGGTGTTCCACAAGATGCACTTCCCGCAGGTTGGGGAGCGGGACTTCTTCGAGCACCTGTACCGCAAGGACTACCTGATCGACCAGCGGAACACTCGCTGGGACGAGCGGAAGCAGGAGTGGAAGGACGGCCCGGAGCACTCGCACCCGACGGCCAAGGGCAAGCGCTACTTCTACCTCCAGTCGCGCCTGGACAAGAACAAGGTGCGCCGTCAGCAGACCCTCGTGATCCCGGGGGACGCGGAGCACGACCTCGTGGCCGCCCTGGAGCGGGACGGGCTGCCGTCGAAGAACCGGCCGGCTCTGCCGGGGTCGGTGGTGCGGATGCCGCAGCAGCGTCGGATCGGCGGTGTCCGATGAGTGCTTCTCCGGTCGAGATGCCGGGTCGCACGATCCCGGTGCCCCTGTCCGTGGCCCCGTTGCCGGATGCGGTGAAGGTTCCTGCGCTGTCGCAGCAGGCGCGCGGGTACATCGACGGTCTGCGTGCGCTGGCGGACTTCTTGGAGTCGGACCCGTCGTTGCGGACGCCGTCTTCTCAGCAGTTGCTGATTCCGCTGATGACGAATGCGGCGGTCGAGGAGTTCGCGGCTGGGCACGGGCTGGCCGTTGAGTACGACGACGAGGGCAACGCGTCCACGGATCTGCCGTTCGGGCCGCTGGCCTACCACGTGTACGGCTACGTCGACTTCGACGAGCACATGGCGCGGGGCCGGGAGCGTCAGGCGCGGGAGTGGGTGGCTTCGCAGGGTCTGGAGCTGCGGCCGGCTGTGGACGGGTCGGAGGTGGCGGCATGAACCTCTCACCGACCGCGCTGGAGGCGTTGCGGGCCGCGCAGCAGGCGTTCTCCACGGCCGAGGCGGACGTCTTCGAGGACGCGCTGGCTCGTGGTCTGGAGGCCGTGGACCGCGAGGGCCGTCTGGTCGGGGCGCACTCCGCTGAGGAGTTGCTGCGCCTGCGGGCTGAGCAGGACCGGATGGCCGCGCTGGAGGCGCTTGTCGCCACGGCGTCGGAGTTCCGTCTGTGGGAGCCGGGTTACGGCTTGTACGTGCGCCAGCGGCCGGGCGGTAAGGGGTTCGCGATCCTGGAGGCGAACCGGACGTCGCGTGGCCGTCGGGCGTGGACGGTGTCGGGTTGGCGGTACGTCGGCCTGCTGGCGGGCGAGGAGTTGTTCTGCTGGCCGGATGCCGAGTCCGCGGTGGCGGAGGCCCGTCGGGTGATGCCGGGGGTTCCGGCGGACGAGATCACTGCAGTGGTTGCGCCGCTGTCCGTCTTGCGTGAGGTCCCTGACGGTGAGCACCGCAAGTGGACGCATCACGACTACCGGCCGGGCATGGGCCGGGACCTGCCTGAGGCGGGTGGTCGGTGATGGCGACCGTTGTTGAGATCACCGCAGCGGGACCTCGTCCGCTGGCCGACCTGGAAATCGACTCCGTCCTTGCCGTCGAGGCGGCTTGGGAGCGTCGTTCTCACGGGCGGAAACCACAGACGATCCCCGAGTACCTGGATGCCGTCGACGCTGTGCATGCCCGCTACGCGCTGCGCCGGGAATGGCTGCGGACCCACCCGCAGGGGGTGGCGTCGTGAGCATCACCAGCATCCTTCCCCGCCTCAGCGGAAACGGCGCCCATCGCATCCACGACGAGAACGGCCGTCTCAAGGCCGCGGTCCGAAAGCTGACCCGCTGGCAGGAGCAGGCCAACGACTACTTCGCCCGGCTCGTCGCTGACCGGGACGACGTGTACGCCTGCTGGCAGGACGAGCGGGACGGCCGGCTGGTCGCCGAGTCTGCTGCTTCCCAGATGCGTTCGGAGCGCGATGAGTGGCGGGACGAGGCGCTCGCCCTGCGCGCCGAGCTGGCCCCGTACAAGGCGGCCGAGGCGAACGCGAACCGGGTTGATGTGCCGCCGATGGTGCGCCCGGTTGATGGCCCGGAGGACGAGGCGACTGCGCCGATCGATGTGCGCCCCCTGTGGGAGGCGCTGACGGCGCCGTGCGCCGAGTGCCCGACGCCGGTTCCGGCTGGGACTACCTACTGCTCGGCGCGCTGCCGTAACGCGGCCGACTCCCACGACGACTTGGACGGGGATCTGTGATGAACCACGACCACTGCGAGGACGGGTTCGAGGCGGGATGCCCCGCGTGCGAGCTGAACGAGGTGTCGCTGCAGGACACGGGCCGCTCGTGGGCCGCGCGGGCCATCAAGCACCCGTCGCATGCCGCGACCAGCCGCCACTTCAAGGCCAACCCGCTGCCCGGCCAGCGGTCCGAGGGTGATGCCGCATGAGCGCCTACCCCGAGACCGCGGCCCGGTTCGCCCGGGACACCGGACAGCACCAGCTGACCGTCAAGCACGAGGACGGCCTGTACAGGCACCTCCGCTTCTCCAGCACGGAGCCCAACGGGCACACCCCGTTCGAGCTGATCACTTGGCCGTTCAACCTGGTCGTCAAGGCCGGGTGGACGTTCCACTTCGACATCGACGCGACCGAGGACATGTTCGTCCTGTTCCGGCGGACCGCGCTCACGGGACGGATCAACCCCGGCTACTGGTCGGAGAAGGTCCGCGCCGGGCGTGACGAGGTCGAGGGGTTCAGCGAGGACTCGTTCGAGCGGCAGGTGAAGCAGTACGTCGTCGAAGCGATCCGTGAGGGCGATGCCCCGCGCGGCATCGGACGCGAGGTCACGCGGGACATCTTCGACTGGGGCGACATCAGCCACGAGGCGGGTGCCCGAGATGAGTTGGCGTCGTTCCGCTACGAGGGCTGGACCTTCGGCGACACGAGCGAGTGGGACTTCTCGGAGTACACGCCGGGGTTCCTGCACTGCTGCTTCGCGATCCGCCGCGGCATCGACCTGTGGGACGCCGCCCGGAAGACGGCGGAGGTGGCCGCATGAACGCCGCTGAGTTCAACGCCCGGTTCGACATCGGCATCCCGGTGTTCGCCTACCCCGGAGCCCGCCGGGAGGACATCCCGTCCGCCCGCCGTCTCGTGACCCGCACCCGTTCGGAGGCGACCCGATTGGGCGGCCACACCGACGTCGTCTGGGTCGACGGGCACAGCGGTTGCATCGCCCTCACCCACATCGACGTGGTGACGGAGGATGAGTGGCAGGCGGCGAAAGCGGCCGAGGAGACCGTGAAGGCGGTCAAGGGCGACTTCTTCCAGCCCGGCCGCACCTACGCGCACGACGTCTACCGCTTCCAGTGCGAGTACCTCGCCAAGCACCCCGTGTACGGCCACACCGACGCCTGGGGCTGGTTCGGCAGGAACGGCGCATGGCGGCACACGTCCTTCGGCCGCAGCCAGTTCGAGGCCCGCGACTGGGCCGACGTCACCGAGGAGGTGGCCGCGTAATGGCTCTCGTCGACGACATCGAGTTCTTCGGCTCCCGCGTGGACGCTGGCGATATCGACCGCGAGGAAGCGGTCCGGCTCCTCGCCGAGGCCAGCGGCGGCGGTCTCACGCTTCGGGGTGCCGCGCAGGCGGTCGACACCTGGCAGGGCGTCCGGGCCCGGTTCCTGAAGATCCACGCGGAGACCGAGGAGTTGCTACGACGGCTGGGCGGTGAGTCCCGGTGACGCGCCCGATCTCCGACCTGGACGTGCCGCTGACGGTGCTGCGGCAGCAGATCCGCGCCCTCATCGCCCGGCAGCGCGCCGACGCCTCCGCCACACGACTCCGGGCATTCCTCGCCCCCACCACCCCGAACACCACGCACCAGGAGGCGAAGTGATGCACTTCGATGCCGACCCCGCCCTCGCCGCAGTCATCGAGCACGTCCGCAGGGTGCACGCGCCGGTCGGCCACGCCATGGCCGAAGGCCGCGACGTGAGCATCCGCGACCTCGGCGCCCTCGCCGGCGCGGTCGGCGTACTCCTCGATGCGATCGACGCCCGGCGTACCCCGCCGCCGGCCCGGCCGCTCGCGGCGGTGGCGTGATGGCCTCGCCGATCCGTCTCGCCGACATCGTCGAAGACGCGCTGATCCGCGTCTACGTGGAGGCTCACCGCGAGTTCGGCCCGGACGAGCGCGCATGGCTGCCGGGTCAGGTCCGCGAGTACGAACTGCGCCTCGACGCCGCCCGCATGGACCCCGAAGCGGCGGTGGCCTGATGAGCATCCTCGACCTGCCGCCCATGGCCGACAACGCCACCCCGGTGATCCTGCCGGGCCTGCTGTCCGGCCTCGGTATCACCCGCCGGCAGGTTCCCTCGTGGATCACGGACCCGGACACCCGCGAGTCGATCGCGATCGGCGAGTACGAGATCGACGACGACCTCGCTGTCCGCGACACCCCCACCCTCGCGCAGATCAAGAAGAAGATCACCGGCCGTCTCTGCTTCTACGTCCTCGTCTACCAGGCCCGCATCGCCGAACTCGAACAGCGGATCTCCGCAGCCGAGGACGACTGATGGGCCGCCGGGACGTCGACCAGCACTCCTTCGGTGACGTCCGGATCGACCCGAAGACGCACCAGGCGGCAGCCCTGCACCTGGCCGACCGGATCGCCGCACAGCACCCCACCCAGTGGGACGACGAACTCCCCGACTACGCGGGCTGGCTCGTCGCCCAAGACCCCACCGTCCGCGCCGCCATGCACGAACTCCTCGACGCCATCGGCTACACCAGCAAGGAGCAGACGTGAGCCTCACCATCCCGTTCACCGGCCGCCGCGACCGGCGCAAGCACCGTGCGGTCGACAAGGTCGCCGAGCTGCGCGCCGAGAACATCCAGCTCCTCACCCGGCAGGCTGCGGCCGACGACTTCTTCGCGATCCTCCTCGACGACGTCACCACCACCAACGCCGCCTGGGGGCAGGAGAAGCAGCGGCGGGCCGCGGCCGAGGCGGAAGTCGACCGGCTTCAGCAGGAACTCGCCGCACGGGACGACGAGATCGAGCAGCTCACCCGCGAACTCGCCCCACACCGGGCCGCCAAGGCGAACGCCAACCGGGTCACCGTGCCGCCCTGGAGCCGACCCGTCGACAGCCCCGAGGACCAGGCGACCGCACCCATCGACGTGAGGCCCCTGTGGGCGGCCCGCGACGCCGGACTCCTCGGGCCCGTCCTCGACCCGGGCTACGCCACCACCCACTGACGGCCGGCTGGCCGGTGGACCTATCCCGGCCGGTCGGCAGCCAAGAAGAAACCCCCGAGCGCGGCAGACGCCCGGGGATCAACGCCAGCATCCCATGGAAGGGACACCCCGATGATCGGTGAAGTCCGCGAGTACACCCTCACCTGCGCCGACGGCCAGGTGTACACGGTGCCGCTCGCGAAGGAGATCGTGCCCGGCCTGCTCGTCTACCGCATCCCCGACGGCATGCACCCGTCCAGCCCGCACCGCTGGCGCATCGGCCACGAAGCGACCGGCCTCGCCGTCGCCGATGCCATGACCCGCGAGGACGCCGTCGGTACCGCCGAGGTGTTCGGGACGCTCGCCGACTGGACTCAGGACCCCGACACTCTGCGCGCCACCGTCAAGGTGGACGACCTGTTCGCGAAGGCGGCCGGCTACTACCCGATCCTGCCCGCCAGCCCCGCGTACAAGATCGGAGGCGACGCGTCTCGGAACGGCATCTACACCGACGCCGACATTGAGGAAGCCGCCCGCGAGGCGAAGGCAGACGGACTGAACGCCTTCGAAGTCCTGATCGCCATGTCGCACACCGTGCCGTGGATGGGGCTCAGCCAGGAGGCGTTCAACGACGCCCACGACCGGATCGTCCGCGCTGCCGGCATCAGCTGACCACCACCTCCCATACCGGCCAAGGCGCTTCCCCCCGTTGCGCGCCGCGGCCATCCCAGGGCCTCGATCCCTGACCACCCCCCCGGCGGGGATCGAGGCCCGCCCACAGACACACCTTCTGGAAGGTCACATGAGCACCGAAAGCACCACAAAGCAGGTTGCGCCTCTGGCGTGCAGTGCCTGCGGAGACGACGGCGGCCCGTTCGCCAAGGACGGGCTGTGCGAGGACTGCACCGACGCCGAGCGGGTCCTGCGCAGTGCTCTGGAAGACGGCGGCTGGCTCGACGAGAAGGCCAGCCAGCTGATGGGCGCCTACGCCGCGGCCGTCCTCGGCCGGACCGCCAACAGGCTCCACGCCATCCCCGGCAACGAGGGCGCCGCCCGCATCGTCGCCCGCGCCGCGAAGGGGATGCGCCGATGACCACCGTCGCCGACGCCCCGAAGGTCGTGGACGGCCTGTCCGCCGAGTCCTACCACGCAGACAAGACGTCGATCTCCTCGTCCGGGCTGCGGGCCCTGCTCAACCCCGGCTGTCCGGCCCAGTTCAAGTACGACCGCGATCACCCGCAGGCGTCGAAGAAGGAGTTCGACCTCGGGCACGCCGCGCACTTGTACGTGCTGGGGGAGGGCCCGGAGCTGGAGGTCGTCGACTTCCCGGACTGGCGGAAGAAGGACGCACAGGTCCAGCGCGACGAGGCCTACTTGGCGGGCAAGGTGCCGCTGCTCACGAAGGACCACGAGATGGTCCTGGAGATGGCGGAGGCGATCCGTCGGCACCCGATCGCCGGCCCGTTGTTCACGCCGGGCACGGGCATTGCCGAGCAGTCGATCTACTGGACCGATCCAGCGACCGGGGTCCGGTGCCGGGTGCGCCCGGACTGGCTGCGGGGCTCGATCGTCGTCGACTACAAGACGATCAAGGATGCGGCGCCAGACACCATCAGCCGCGCCATCAAGGACCGCTCCTACCACCAACAGGACGCCTTCTACATCGACGGAGTCGAGGCGGCCGGACTCGCCCCCGACGGCGCCCGGTTCGTCTTCGTCTTCCAGTCGAAGATCGCCCCCTACCTGATCACGGTCCGCGAACTCACCGACCAGGACCGCGACATCGGCCGCGCCCGCAACGAACGCGCCCTCCGGCTCTACGCCGACTGCGTCGCCAACGACCACTGGCCCGACTGGACCGGCGACGTCACCGAAATCCCCCAGATCGGAATGCCGAGCTGGGACACCCTCCGACAGGCAGAGGAATACCTGAAGTGACCTCGAACGAGATCGCCACCCGCGACGAGCAGCACGCCGTCGCCGTACCCCAGGCCGCCAACCAGCCCCTCGAATCCTCCCTGGAGAAGTGGGCGCGAGAAGCGTCCGCCATCTCCGGCATCGCCAACGCCATCGCCGGAACCTCCCTCGCCGGCGCCTACCGCGGCAAGCGCGACGAGATCGTCGCCGTCGTCCTGGCCGGACACGAGCTCGGCATCCAGCCGATGACGTCCCTGAAGTCGATCGACGTCATCCAGGGGCAGCCCGCCCTCCGCGCCCACGCCATGCGCGGCATCGTCCTCAAGCAGGGCCACGAGGTCGAGCTCGTCGAGTCCGACGACCAGCACTGCGTCATGCGCGGCCGACGCAAGGGTGCCGAGAGCTGGCAGACCGTCGTCTGGGACACGAGGCGGGCCGGACAGATGGGGCTGCTCAACAAGGACCAGTGGAAGAAGCAGCCGAAGACCATGCTCATCGCGAGGGCGACGGGCGAGATCTGCCGGCTGATCGCCGCCGACGCCCTGCACGGCATGCCCTACGTCGCCGAGGAACTCGACGGCTACGTGCACGGCGAGATCGTCCAACCGAAGCAGGCGCCACTGTCCGTCGCCGCACTCACCGCACCCACGCAGCAGCCGGCCGAAGCGCAGACCGCGCCGTCGGACGTCGTCGACGTCGACACGGACGACGAGCACGCCGCAGCCGTCCAGGAGCTCCGTGACTTCGCCGCCGAGCAGGGCATTGCCGCGGACGTCGACCAGCTCGCCTACGAGGCGCTCGGTGCCCCGCTGGAGCACGTCGGCGCGCAGGCCATCCGCGACCTCACCACCAAGCTGCGCACCGCCGCGGCCGAGAAGGCGGGTGCCGCGTGAACGTCGACCACCGCGCCGAAGCACTCCGTCTGCTGGCCGTGGCCCACGGGGACAAGAACACCACCTTCGAAGGCCACAACCCCGAAGCCGACCGCACGCTCGCCGAAGCACAGGTCCACGCCACCCTCGCCCGCGACGAGGAGCAGGCGACCAGGACCGCAGACATGCGTGACGCGCTCCGGCTGCTGCGCCGCAAGGAGTACGACACCCGCAACCTCGTCTCCACGCACATCGCCAAGGCGCTCGCCAGCCGCGACAAGGATCGCTGGAAGGCCGCCATCGAGCTGTCCAAGTCGCTCGACGAGGCCCACTGCAACGTGGACAACCTCGTCTACGCCCGCCTCTCCGACGACGGCTGGGACCCGCGCTCCGCGTACAAGACCCCGGCATCCCTCGTGCCGAGTGACGACCCGTGGTCGGCCACGCCCGACATCACTGCCGACGTTCCCGAGCGAGTTCGCCGAGTTCTCGTCGAGTACCTGGCCGCCGCGCTCCTCAGCAAGGGAGACGCCCAAGGCGTGGGCCAGACCATCACCTTCGCCCTGAAGCACGCGGGCGCCGACCTCACCGGCGACATCGAGAAGCAGATCAGCGACATCGCCCTCGGCCGTGACCCGTCCGACCCGCCCTTCTAGCCCACCCCGTTCGCCGGCCCGGCCCCCCCCGACTGGGCTCCGCGCGGCCCACCCCCCGGTCCCCACCAGCGCTCCCCATCCCAGGCTGA
>NZ_JBHXMA010000001.1:268259-386420 GCF_042721035.1 Streptomyces sp. NPDC058464 | reverse complement strand
CACCCTTAAGGCGGCCGGCCGGCACCACCCAGGAGACCACACATGACCACCAAGGCCATGCGTCAGACCGAAGCCGACTTGCGGGCCACGCTCACCACGCTCGCCGACCGCTGGGAGCAGATGGCCGGCCCGGCGCCCGACCCGGACGAGGGCCTGTTCGTCGACGCCGTCTCGCCCGCCGAGTCCGCGCGGATCGAACGCAACCACGCCTACCGCACCGCGGCCTCCGACCTGCGCGACGTCCTGCGCGCCGGTCGCATCCCGCACCCGCTGATAACCGACGCCGAGCTGGAGCAGCACGGCACGCCCGAGGAGACCGCGTCATGAGCCACATCGCCCCCGTCTTCGACCACGGCGCCGTCGAAGCCTCGGCCCCCGCCATTTCCCGCCGGGTCGTCGAGGACTACGAGGCGTGGGAGTCCGAGGTCTGGCCCACCTTCGTGGAGGCCGCCAAGTCGGGGCGTCCGTTCGTCTGCTGGAAAGTCGCCGACGCCCACAACCTGCCCCACCCGCCCTGCCAGGAACGCGACTGGGCCCGACTGATGGGCCGCCTGCGCCGCGAACGGATCGTCCGCTACGACGGCTTCGGGCTCGCCCGGGACAAGTCCGCGTGCAGGCGCTGGCGGGGAACCGTCGAGGCCATACAGGGGAGGGCCGCCTGATGGGTCACGCTGCCGCCCTGTTCCTCGCCTGCCTCGGTTTCACGATCGGCGTCGCCGCCGTCGTGTACGCGCTCATCGTCCGCCCCGCACGCCGAGGGGGAGGCCAGTGAACGCCGACATGGTCCACGGCTACCAGCACGCCGGCCTTGCCCTGTCGCCGGTCGCCGACTTCGCCCTCAACTTCGTGATCGTTTTCGGGCCCGGCGTGCTCCTCGTCGGCGGACTCCTCGCCGCCTACGCCGCCATCACCCGCGTCGCCGACTCCTTCGCCCGCGCACGCCAGACCATCGCCGACATCCAGCAGCCCCGGAAGGAGAACCAGCCGTGAGCACCGTCGTTCGCGAAGCCCCCCACCACCGCAACCTCACCTGCGTCAAGGAATACAGCTGCAAGCGGGCGGAGTGCGTCGCCCGCTCCCTGGAGTACGACCGGCGCCGCTACCGGCAGAAGGGCTACGGCACCTGGCAGCCCTTCGTGGACGCCGAACCCGCCCGGCAGCACATCGGCCGGCTCCGGGCGCTCGGCCACAGCCTCCCCGGCATCGAGAAGGCCGCCGAGGTCTCGCCCGCCACCCTGTCGCGCATCCTCTACGACGGCGTCAACAAGCAGGCCCGCCGCATCCGGCCCGAGGTTGCCGAACGCATCCTGCGTATCCCCCTCCAGGCCAGGCCCGTCACCGCGAACACGATCGTCGACGCCACCGGCACCCGGCGCCGACTGCAGGCGCTCGTGGCCATGGGCTGGCCGCTCAAGGCGCTGGGCCCGCAGCTCGGCTTCCACCCGCGCCGCCTGACCGACATCATCCACGGCGACCGGGTGCTGGCATCCACCGCACGCCGAATCGCCATCGGCTACCGAACGGTCCAGGCGCGCTCCCCGCAGAACCATGGCGTGCCCGCCCGCTCGATCGTCATGGCCCGCAACCTGGCGGCCCGCGAAGGCTGGCACGGACCGGCCGCCTGGGATGGCGCCGCCATCGACGACCCCGACTGCCAGCCGGAGCAGACAGCCGCCTACGGGGCCAGCCCCAAGTACGTCCGCGACAACGACAGGATCGCCGAGATCGAGCACCTCTACCTGCTCGGCGAATCCGTCGACTCCATCGCCAAACAGCTCGGCGGCAACCGCAAGTACATCGGCGACCAGCTGGCCGTGGTCCTCCGTCGGCGAGCCGAAGCCGCCCGCCAGGAGCGCGAAGAAGCCATGCGGCGGCGGCTCGGGGAGGCGGCGTGAACACCATGACCACCCCGCAGCTCCTCGACGCACTCCACGCCCACTACATCAAGCCCGAGGACAGGCTCTCCCAGGCCGGCGCCGGCGCGGTCTTCCTCACCGAGGTCACCGCGCCCGGCAGCAACCGGCGGGCCGACGCCGTCTACCTCGGCCTGTGGCAGTCCCGCGGCGCCGGCGACATCGACGTCTGCGAACTGAAGACGTCCCGCTCCGACTGGCGGCGCGAACTCGACAACCCAGCCAAGGCCGAGGCGTGGTGGCCGTACAGCAGCCGCTTCTGGGTCGTCGCGCCCAGCACCGACGTGGTGCCGGCTGAGGAGGTTCCGGAGGGCTGGGGGCTCATGATCCCCAACCCTCGCGGGCGACGATTCAAGACCGTCGTCAAGCCCGCTGTGCGCGAGCCCAAGCTCACCATGAACCTGCTGCTCACCCTGCTGAAGAACACCGAGACCACCCGCGTCAACGCCCTGCGAACCCAGAGCATGCGACTCCAGCAAGAGCACCACAACCGCGAACAGCAGCTCCGCCGCGAGCTCTCCTCGAAGAACGACCCCGAGATCAAGCACCGGCTCGACGCGCTCGCCCAACTGGAGAAGGACCTCGGCTTCCAGATCGGCTCCTCGTCCTGGAAACAGCAGGTCGACCCCGCACTCGCCGGACGTGCCATCGCCGACTACATCCGCAACGCCGACGCCCAGGACAAGGCCCTCGACGACATCGGCTACCAAGCCACATCGCTCGAACGGATGGCCCAGCGACTCACCGAAGCCGCGGCCGAGCTCCGCGCCATACCCGCCAGCAAGAAGACGGCCTAACCGCACACGACAGCGGCCCCGCACACGGCGAGGCCAGGGAGAGGAGGAAAGGTGTCAGGACTCGGCGATGTTGCGCGCGGTGCCGGCGTCGCGCTGCTCGGCAGCCAGTCGGCGCTTGTGCGCAGAGATCTCGCGGTTGATGTAGACGCGCAGGTCAGCGGCACGGGCGAGGCCCTTGGCTGCGCATGCCTCCCCGTATGCGGCCCACGTGTCGTCGTCGACGCGGACTACGCGGCCAGGGGTTCCCTTCGTCGTCATGTCGACAGCGTAGCTGACCGTGCACTGGCTGGACACCACCCCTCTCCAAAGTGCCCCTCGAATGCCCCTCGGGTGCACGGGCACCTTGGGGTAGGCTGTTCCCATGCGAAACACGGCGATCGGGACCGTGTGCCGCCGTAGGCACCCCATGCCCACATGCCTACGACCAGCACGAACACCCGAGAGAAGGAAACACGTGACCCTCGACGCCATGCACTGGGTGTGGAAGCACTCCCAGTCCAAGGGGAACGCCCGGCTCGCGCTGCTCTCCGTCGCGGACCAGGTGCGCACCTCTGCGTGCGAGGTGCGCTTGAGCTATGCCGACCTCATGTCCGCCCTGAATGCGGGCCGGCCCGCGGTTCGGGATGCCCTGAGGGCCGCCGAGAAGCTTGGCGAGCTTGAGGTCGTGGAGGCCGGCAAGGGGACCAGGGCGTCGCTGTACCGGCTGCCGAAGGCCGTCGACTACGTCCGCCCGACGCCCTCTAGTGGTTCGAATATCAAACCACTAGGGGCCTCCGAAGATCGCTCTAGTGGTTCGAACTTCAAACCGCTAGAGGACGAATCGGCCTCAGCTAGTGGTTCGAATCTCGAACCGCAAGGCGCCGCTAGTGGTTTGAAATCCGTCGCTAGCGGTTCGAATTTCAAACCACATCACCAGACCCATAACTACAACCCACAGTCGACTGAGGGACGGGCCGGAGGACGACGGGACGCGCTGCGCGAGGCCCAGCCGCTCATCGACGCGATGACCGAAGCCGGGATCGTCGTCTCCTGGACGATGCGCACCGACGAGTGGCGCGACCTACTCGATCTCATCGACCGCGTCGACATCGCCATCCTCGTCCAGCGAGCCCGCGACGCCCGGCGGCCCGGTCAGCAGGTCCAGTACGCGACCTGGTTCCTCCGCGGCACCTGGCGCGGCCTGCCCACCACCAAGGGCCGCGCCCCGTCCAGTCGCGATTCGCCGCCACGTCAGACCGGCCCGCACTGCGGCGACATCGACTGCCACCCCGACACACGGCTGCGTGAAGTCGAGGATGAGCAAGGCCTCCCCGTCCTCATCCCCTGCTCGATCTGCCACCCCGCCACCCAAGGAGCCCGAAAGTGACCGACCAGTACGACGAGCCGCCCATGGACGACTCCGACCGATCGACGGCGACCGAACTGCCCCGCAACCTCGAAGCCGAGCAGGCCGTCATGGGCGGGATGCTCCTCGCCCCCCTCGGGGTCAACGACGCCGAACGCGTCATCGGCACCCGGCCTGCCTTCTACTGGCCCAAGCACGAGACGATCTATCGCGCCATCCTCGCCCTGCACGGAGCACCCGGCGTCCGCCCCGACCCGATCACCGTCTCTGACTACCTCAAGCGCAGCGGTGAACTCGACAAGATCGGCGGCGCCGCATACCTGCACCACTGCGTGCAGATGATCCCTACCGCGGCCAACACCGAGTGGTACGCCGACATCGTCGTGCGGCTCTACCGCCTGCGCCGCATCATGCAGATCAGCACCGAAGCCGGCGGATCCTCCCGCATGGCCGAGGCCGAACCCGAAGTGATCCTCGACAAGGCCCTGGCCGACTTCCAGGCCCTGCTCGCCGAGGCCGCGGGCGGCGAAGCAGAAGAGGGCCTGTCCGTCGCCGACAACTGGACCGACTTCGTAGACGAACTCAGCGAAGGCCACGACCCCGACGCCCTCGACTCCCCATGGAAGGACCTCAACGAGGTCGTCCAGTTCAAGCCCAAGGAACTCACCGTCGTCGGCGCCGCAACCGGCGGCGGCAAGTCCCTCCTCGGCCTCAACCTCGCCGCCCATGTCGCCCTGCGCCGCGGCAAGCCCGTCCTCGTCGCCTCCATGGAGATGACCCGCAAAGAACTCATCGCCCGGCTCACCGCCGCCGAGGCCGGCGTCAAGCTCGACCACCTGATCCGCCGCAAGCTCACCGACGACGACTGGGTGCGCATCGCCAAGGTGTCCGACCGGCTGCAGAACGCCGACAAGTTCATCCTCGACGACTCCCCGGCACTCACCGTCCCGAAGATCCGCGCCCGGGTGCGGTGGATGGTGTCCCAGGGGCAGCGGCCCGGCCTCGTCGTCGTCGACTACATGCAGCTCGTCACCCCCGAGTCCACGAAGGCAGGCGACGCGAACCGCGCCCAGGAGGTCGCCAAAATCTCCCGCGGGCTGAAGCTCATCGCCGACGAGTTCGCCGTCCCGGTCATCGCGCTCGCCCAGTTCAACCGCGGGGCCGTAGGCCGCAAGCCGCTCGTCACCGACTTCAAGGACTCCTCGCAGATCGAGCAGGACGCCTCCGTCATCCTCCTGCTCCACCGCGAGCTCGCCGCCGACGGCTCCGACACCGGACGCACCGCCGGAAAGGTCGAACTGATCGTCGGCAAGAACCGCAACGGCGGCCAGGGCCGCGAGATCACCCTCAACTTCCAGGGCGAGTTCGGCCGGCTCCGCTCCATCGCCCCGCCCAGCTGGTCGCCGACCTCCGCCCTCGGCGGTGCCGCATGACCATCCAGGCGATCAACACGTACTACTCCGGCCACCACTTCCGCAGCCGCCTGGAAGCCCGCTGGGCGCACGTCTTCAACGACCTCGGCATCCGCTGGGAGTACGAGCCGCAGGGGTTCCACGTAGGCGAAGACCGGCGCCCCTACCTCCCCGACTTCCTCCTGCCCGACATCGGATGGTGGGTCGAAGTCAAAGGCAGCCAGAGCTGGCTCGATCTGAGCCTCCTTGCTGACGCGGTCCACCCCACCAAGGGCCTCGGCCCCGACGGCGGCAGCACCAACCTGCTCATCCTCGGCCAGATCCCCGACACCAACGGCGCTGCGCCGCTGCACCACAGCGTTACCCGTGGCGCGTACTGCGGCGAACTCCACCGCTGCTCCGACGAGTGCACCTTCCCGCCAGTCCTGTACGGACTGCACTGGCTCATGGCAGCAAACGACCTTGAGCACCTGGGCGCCGACCTGAGCGACATGAAGACCCGGGACCTGGAGACCTTCCAGCGCTGGGGCGCCATGCCGATCCCCGTCGGACGCCCCTCGGTGAAGCCGCCCAAGGGCGACCTGACGAAGCCCATGCTCCACCCGGGAATGACTGCCGGCCCGTACATCGAGGCGGCCTACACGCTGGGACGCACTGCCCGGTTCGAGCACGGGGAGGCGGCCTGATGGGCGAACTCCGTGTCGAGGACGTCGCCGAACTCCGCAAAGACCCCGACAGCTTCCGCGACTACCTCCGCCACATCACCGGCCGCGCCGTCACGCGGCCCGAGTCGGCCAGTGCCGAGCCCGTCGCCGAACACCCCGGCTACACGATCACCCACTGCGGCGGCTGGCCCCTCGGCACCGCAGCCTCCGGCCCCACCCCGCCACCCGACACCTGCACCTGCGCCCGCTGCGGCGGCAACCCGGCCCGGCGAGCGGTTCATCAGACCCAGGAAGGAGAAGCCGCGTGACCCCCGAGACCCGGCAGCAGATCGAGACCCTGCTCCGCGCCAGGCACAGCGACCGAAGCATCCACCAGGCCACCGGTGCCGCCCGCACCACCATCGCTAGGCACCGTAAACGCCTCGGCCTCCCCGCCTACCTGACCGCCGCCGACAGCCCCACATGCAGGCACGGCCACTCTTTCCCGGAGAACCGCGCCTTCTACCCGAACGGCTGGCTGTACTGCCTGGCCTGCGCCCGCAGCCGCAACCAGACATGGCACGCCACCAACTACACGCCCGCCCAACCCGACGAGGCCGCGATCGAGCGGGCCGCGGCCGGGGATCCGCCCGCACGGCTTACCCCGCGTGAACGCCATGCCGCCATCACCCGCCTGGACAGCTGGCAGTTGTCGGCCGCGGTCATAGCCGAACGCGTCCGCTGCTCCGAGCGCACCGTCTACCGCGCCCGCAGCAAGGAGGCTGCCGCATGATCTCGCGCCGCCCCCGCGTCCTCGACCTGTTCTGCTGCGCCGGCGGAGCGGGCATGGGCTACTACCTCGCCGGGTTCGACGTCGTCGGCGTCGACATCGTCGACCGCCCCCGCTACCCGTTCGAGTTCATCCAGGCCGACGCCCTCACCGTCATGCGCGACCGCTGCCAGGACTTCCACCTCGTCCACGCCTCCCCGCCCTGCCAGGCCCACACCGCACTGACCAAGGGCACCAACCGCGGCCGCGCCTACATCGACCTCATCCCTCCGATGCGCGAACTGTGCCTGTGGTACGGCGTCGACTGGGTCATGGAGAACGTCCCCGGCGCCCCGCTCCGCCGCGATCTCACCCTCTGCGGCGAACAGTTCGACCTCGGGGTGATCCGGCACCGGCACTTCGAACTCGGCTGGATCGGCGCCCAGCCGGCACAGCCGATGCCGCACCGCAAGCACCGCGGCCCTGTCCGGGGCTGGCGGCACGGCGTCTACCGGGACGGCCCGTACATCGCCGCCTACGGCAAGGGCGGCGGCAAGGGGTCAGTCGCCGAGATGCAGGCCGCGATGGGCATCTGGTGGACCGACGTCCACGAGGAACTCACCGAGGCGATCCCGCCGACCTACACGGAATGGATCGGCCGCGAGTGGGTGCGCCGCGGCGAGTGGGGCGGCCGCGACGAGCCCGACGTCGAAGCGCGCCTGGCCCGGCTGCAGCGCACCCGTGAGCCGGTGACCCCCGCCGCCTGATCGCCCGCCTCCCCGACACCACCCGCCTGACCCCGCCGAACCCGACCACCACGAAAGGCCCAGCCGTGAAGCCGCCCGTCCCGTACTTCGGCAGCAAGCAGACCATCGCCGACTGGATCGTCGACCTGCTGCCCGCGCACGAGCACTACGTCGAACCCTTCGCCGGCGGCCTGTCCGTGCTCCTCGCCAAGCGTCCGTCGCTGATGGAGACCGTCAACGACCTCGACGGTCAGCTGATGACGTTCTGGCGTGTCCTGCGCGAGCGTCCCCAGGACCTCATCCGGGCCTGCGCACTGACCCCCCACGCCCACGCCGAACAGATCGCCGCCTACGCGGACGCCCCGGACGGCGACGACCTGGAAACCGCGCGCCGCGTCTGGGTGCGCCTCACCCAGGGACGGTCCGGCACGCTGCGTCGGACCGGGTGGCGGCACTACATCGACCCGTGCGGCTCCGGCACCTCGATGCCCGACCGGCTCGACGCCTCCGTCACCCGGCTCGCGGCCGCGGCCGAGCGCCTCCACGAGGTCAGCCTGGAATGCCGCCCGGCGCTAGACCTCATCGGCAAGTACGGGCGCGGCCGCGAGGTCCTGCTGTACGTCGACCCGCCCTACCTCGGCACGACTCGCCAGTGGTCGAACTACCGGGTCGAGATGAAGGGCGAGCAGGAGCACCGGGAGTTGGCGGCCGCGCTCGGCGATTGCAGGGCGACCGTGGTCCTGTCCGGCTACCACAGCCCGCTCTACGACGAGTTGTACGACGGCTGGCACCGGTACGAGACGTCGACCGCAACGGGCAACGCGAAGGGCGACAAGGCCCGCACCGAGGTGCTGTGGGCCAACCAGCCGCTCGGCGACCAACTCGGCCTCTTCGACCAGCACACCGCCTGACCAGGCCCCCTGACCCGTCCACTACCTGCGGCTTCCCGTCACCGCATGACCAGCCGACCGCCCTCTGACCGTCACCAAACCGAGCAGGAGACCTTCGTGACCAGCACCGATACCGCCGACGACGAGTACGAGGTACGCCCCGACTGGCTCCTCAGCCTCTCGCCCGAGCAGATCGCCCGCTACAGCTTCGGGACCATCCTCGACTGGCTCGACGCCCGCCGGGAGCAGCGCATCGCTCGTCTGCGTGCGGCCTGCTGGGATCTCCGGGAGCAGTGCAGCCAGCGCGAGCGTGCCTACGCCCGGATCGCCGCTGCGGTCGCTGCTTCGGAGGCCGCGCTGTGACCCCGCACCCCCGCCCGGCGTCCGGTGGCGCCTCTGAGGCTGCCGCAGACGTCCGGACCGACAACGGGACGCCGGACGGCTCCCAGACGCTCCTAGGGGCCGTAGAAGCCCGCGACGGGGTACAGGCGGCGGACACCGAACCCACCCCGTCCGGCTGCCGCCACTGCGGTATCGACCAACGCGACCACATGCAGCGGTGGAAGCCGCCCGTCGGCTGGCACCAATGGACCCCACCCACTCAGGAGCAGATCAAAGCCCGCATGCACGCCCGCCGAAACCGACAGGAGAACACCTCATGACGCCCCCCGAGACCCCCGCCGACTGGATCGACGGCCACCCGCAACTGGAAGCGATCGCCGCCGCGGTGTGGGAGCAGTGCCGGACCGAGGGCACGAGCCTCGTCGTCGACGACCCGCGGAACATCGCCGTGGCCGCGCTCGCCGCCGTGTCTGCCGTGCCCAGCCGGGCCGACACCCTCATGCGGGCCCACACCGCTCTCGCCTCGCACGCCGGACGACAGCAAGCCGCACTCACCCGCTTCGGGGAGATGGCCGACGCGTGGGAGCAGCAACTCCCCGAGGTGATCCGCACCCCGGCCGTCGTGTCCGCGATCCGTGCCGCGCTGGAACTCGCCACCGTGCAGCGGAAGGACACTGCCGTCTGGGGCGTCGACACCGCGGCGGGGAAGCATCGTCTTGCTGCCGCTGATCTGATCGACCCGGCCAAGTCGGCGTCCGCCGCGCCGTTGCGTCCGGCGCATGTCGGCGGGAACGCGGAGGACTGCCCGGCCTGCTCCGGCACAGATCTGCCGTACCCGTTCCTGTGCCCCGGCCCGGACACCGCTCCTGCCCTGTTGTCGGGTGGGGCGCTCCGCGACCGCATCGCCGAGGCGCTGTACGAGCGTGAGCGGCCTCCCCGCGACCCGCACTGGCCGAACGTGTACACCTCCGACCGGGAGACGTTCGAAGAGATGGCAGACGCGGTCCTGCCCGTGCTGCATGGCTGCACGCTGCGGGAGTTGGAGCAGCTCTACCGGCCGAACACGACGCCATCGAGGCCCCCGGCGCAACGGCAGCCCACTGCCGCCGAACATGCCCGCCGCTACAGGTACGTGGCAGCCATTCGGCGATGGTGGGACGCGGACGACGGTGGCGCCGAGGAGATCGCCGCCGCCGTGATGGACGTCGCAGACGGTGAATCAGTGGGGCTGCGGATCGAGATCACGCGGCTGAACCGCCGCATCCGCGAATTGGAGCGGCCCGCCGCCGCCCCTGCTGTGCCGGTGGAGGCTGTGGCAGACGGCGAGGAGACGTGCGACGGCTGCGGCCACCCCACGCACCCCGCCGACCAATGCCCGGTCACCCGGTACGGGGAGCGGTGCGCCTGCGACGAGCCCATCACCGCGAAGGAGGCCTGACCGTGGCCACGAACAGTGGGGGCTTCACCGGGATCAGCCTGGCAGGCACCTGGGAGTGCGGGAACTGCGGCGCCACCGGAGACGGCTGGTACGACGAGGACGACGGACTGCGCCTGCACGACGAGAACGGGCAGCCGTTCGAACCCGATGACCACGTCTGCGGGGAGGCGGCATGACCTGCCCGAACGCAGCCCAGCACACGCCGCACCCCAGACGGCAGTTCGCGCACGCCGCATGGGCCGAGGAAATGATCCGCACCCACCGGCAGCAACGCTGCACCGGCTGCGGCCTGTTCGAAATCTGGATGCCACGCCCCGACGCCCCCGACCTGCCGCCCGTCGCCTACCGCGTCGACCACAAGCAGTGCGGCTGCTGCGACGGCGACCAGCCCGGCTGCACCTGCCGATACCACCGCCACCTGGAGACCCCCGTCTGACCGCCTCGCCGAGGCTGCCGGGATCACCGTCCACCGCATCACCAACTGAACCGGAGCAGCACCATGACCGAGTCCACCACTCCCCGCCGCTTCTACCTCCACCACGACGTCGACATCACCGGAGCCTCCGGCACGGGCCGAGTCGCCGACGGCGTCCTCTGGACCGACGGCACCGCCACCCTCCGCTGGCTCGGAGGCAAGGCATCCACCGTCCACTGGGACCGCATCGAAGACGCCGAAGCCATCCACGGACACGGCGGCCACACCCGCATCGTCTGGCTCGACTGGCCCACCGCCGCCGTCGACCACGAACTCCCCTGCATGTTCTGCATCGACGGCCACGGCGCGCCGACCCGCTGCGCCTGGGGAGTCCGCGTCGGCGACGAACGCGACCTGGACGGACAGCCCACCCAGCTCATCGTCCAGCCCACCGCAGGCCAGCACGTCAGCACCGAGGACGCCGCCTGGCTGCACGGACTGATCCTCGACGACCGAGCCTGACCCCGTCCTCCGCCCGCCCCTCGCGCGGGGCGGCCCACACCCAGGAGCAGCCATGACACCCGCCGAAGAACTCACCACAGCAGCCGACAAGCTGCGCACCGCCCGCTTCACCGGAGCCCTCACCGCAACACCCGCAGTCGCCGCACTCATCAGCGCCCGCGCGCACGTCGCCAAGCTCCTCCGCGAGATCGGCGCCCTCCACGAACCCGGCTGCCCCGGCAAGCGGCTGAGCGGACACAACTGCGGCGGTCCGCACGGCTGCGACTGGTGCGGTGACGAGGACTGGCCCTGCGCCGACATGCGCAACGCTCTCGCGGTCGCCCGAGCGATCAACGGCAGCCAGCCGTGACTGCCACCCAGCTCGCCCTCGTCTGCGACCCCGACTGGACCGACCTCACACCCCAACGCCGTCACCGCGGCCGACGCAACCGGCGACTCCGCGAACAGGAAGAAGCCGAACTCCTCGCCCAAGGCATCACCGCCGATCAGCTGAAACGCATGCACACCATCCGACTCATAGGGAGCTACCTGTGATCCAGCCCGCCCCGCGACCCCTCACCCGCCGACAGCGCGAAATCCTCCTTCTCGCCGCAGCCGGCCACACCAACCAGCAGATCGGCCACCGCCTCCGGATCTCCGCGCAAGGCGTCAACCGCGTCCTCGGTAACGCCTACAACGCCCTCGGCGCCCACGACCGGGCACACGCCGTCGCATTGGCGATCTGGCACGGAGAGATCACACTCGCCGACCTCGCCGCCATCGCCGGCAACAACCAGCGACAAGAGGCAGCAGCGTGACCGACAAGATCCGTGCCCCGTGGACGCCCGAACAGGTAGCCGCCCTCAACGAGTTCCAGCAGGGCGGCTGGATGCACCCGTTCACCTGCGGCTACGAACACCCCGCCCACCCGAACGCTGTCCTCAAAGCCACCACAAACGGCTGGCGCTGCTACGTCATCGACTGCGACTGGGAGCAGGACTGGGCGCACGCCTTCATGGCCGACCGCAGCGCATGGCCCAAGCAGTGCAGCTGCGGCGGCCGGTTCCCCGTCCGCCACCTCCATGCCGATGTTCACGAGCCCGCCGATGAACCCGCGCGAACAACCCCGAACAATCCGGCAGCCTCCGCCCACGCGGCCCGCAGTCAGGCTCTCGCCACCGCGATCGGCAGCACCCTCCACCGGCACGGGCACCAGCTACCCGAACCCGTCCTGCACGCGGTCGCCGACACCGTCATCCGGCACTATGCCGTCGAAGCGTGGCGGGACGAGCAGGACATGCCCGGACCAGCGGCGGCCGAGGAGCCGAAGGAACGCTGCGACTGCCCGCCCACCAACGCCGGACTCGAACTCTGCCCCGAATGCCCCGGGCGGCAGACCGAGCCGGCGGGCGGGTGACCGTGACCCCCTTGATCGAATAGACCGAGGGGGCTCCGCCGCTCGCAGCTACAGCGAGTGATGCTGCTCGTACTCGTCCTGCTGCTCGCAATCAGCGAGCGTGGTCTCGCGCGCGAAACACGGCGAGCAAGCTAGGAGGCTTGCCCTCTTCGAGGGAGCAGATTTTCCAGCCAGCCATCTTTCAGTGACCGTCTTTAGTAAGAGGTGGCAATCTCAGGACTCCTGTTCTTCCGGCCTCCTGAAATTCAGGCCCCCTGAAAACCTGACCCCGGGGCGAGCGCCTTGAGCAGCAGTGATAGACCCTCCGGCGTGTCACTCACCGCAGTCGTTGTCCGCCATCGGCCGTCAGCTCGCTCCTTCGTCTGGGCCACCAGACCGGCGGCCCGGAGCTCCTTGAGGCCCTCGCGGATCGCATGTTCCCCTTCGCCCTTCCCGCCAGCTGCCTTGTGGAGGTAAGCGAGGCGCTCGATCGTCATCCCGCCGCCGTCCGGATGGGAGAGCAGTGTGAGGAGCAGACCCTTGGCCTTGAGGCTGAGCGTGTAGTTCTGGGCGACGTCACGGTTGCTGACGGGGGTCCAGCCGGTCTTCGGCTTGGATCGGAACGTCCTCAACTGGCCACCCCCGTCTGGCAGGGGCGAGTGCAGAACGGTATGGTCATAGCTGTTGGTCTGCCTTCTTTCGCGGTTGGGCAGCAGGTGTTGCAGCGGGGGTGGTGCCCCGCTCGAAGCAGAAACGGCCGGACGGTTAGCCCCGTCCGGCCGTTGCCGTTTCTGCGATCATTCTATGTGACGCATGCTCCCGAAGTCGGGCGTAACGCCTGCTAGTTCACCGGATGCACACGGGCGCCACGCCAGCTCCCGTCACGGCGTCCACTGCTCAGTACACGCCAGGCATATCCGCCGGTTCCCCCACGCCGCCCGCGCCCGGTCCGCGTCCTCGACCCGCCGGTGGATCACCGCACCCCACCCCAGTCCGGCAGCGATCGCCGCCAGACCGGCCAGTACCGTCCCCGACGCCGCCGCGACGATCCCGAGGATCACCAGGCCGACCGCCAGCAGATACGAACCCTCCGCCGCGGCTGGCTCTGCGTAGGTATCCCGCAGCTTCGAACCCGGCGGCAGGCTGTCGCGGTAGTGGGAGAGGAGCTGGACGTTCGAGGAACCGCAGCGCGGGCTGGGGCAGTTCACGGGGCGACCTCCGCGAGGGCAAGGGGGATGAACCGAGACTGCTCAGGTGGGAGATCCACAGCAAGCCGGGCGGGGGCGGTGTGGCGCAGGGCACAGCCCGCAGGCAACAAGGATCGCAGCAGGCACAGTGCTAGGAGGCCGGCGCCCTCCACTGGGCGCCCCTGCGGCGGCTTGCCACAGGCAACCCGCACAAGGGACGTCCAGGGAAGACTTCCCCCGCAGCGTCAGTAAACGATGCTGATTTCCCGTAGCCTGAAACTGCAGCCGGTTTGAGTTTCGGAGGGCAGTCATGAGCGATCAGCCGTGGACGATCGAGTCCATCCGTGACGCCCTCGGCAACCCCACCCTCGCCCAACGCTTCCTTGGGGAAATCAACCGGGCGCCGGCGCACCAGCTGCTGCACGTCTTCGCCAAATGGCAGGGCATCGCCCAGCGCTCCATCGAGGCAGCCAACCGCGGCCGGGAGATCGCAGCAGCCGAACAGCGCGGCGAAGAGCCGCCCGGCCAGTGGACCGACGTCACCGAACGTGTCCTCGCAGAAGCTGCCCGAAACCGGACCCAAGGCGCCGCCTGACCTGACAGGCTGTAGCCGTGTACCGGCTCATCTGTGACGACGACCTCCAGGCCATCTGGGACAGCCTCCCCGACGAGGCCAGCCGGCAACTCACCGCCGCACTCGCCGACGCCTGCCACGAGCCGTACATCGAAACCGAACCCTGGGGCATCGACGACGGCATCAACCGCACCCTCGTCCGATCCCTGATCACCGTCCGGCTCGCCGTCAACGACGAAGCCCAGACCATCCGGATCTACAGCATCGAATACCTCGGCTGACCGCTCACCCCGCGGCCGGCAACTCCGCGGGCGGCACCGGCGGCTCCGGCTCGTCCCGCCGCTCCGACGCCCGCCGGTTCTCCTCACGCAGCGACGACAGCCACGGCCACAAGTCCGGCAGCGCCTGCTCCGGGCACGCCAGACGGTGCTCGATCCGGCACCGCTGCTCCGCCACCGGAGGCGCCACCTCATACACGGTCACCGTCCCGTCGGCCAGGGTGATCCACCGATGCTCCGGCGGCACCGTGTGCACCAACGGCTCCATGCCTGGCTCCAACATCACCCAGTCGTGATCCAGCGTCGCCACACGCTCCTGCGGCAGCCCGCAATACGGGCACGTGAACGTCGTCGTGTCCAGCCGCGGTAAACCCTCGTCAGCCCCCATACAGCGAGGCTGCACGCCGAACCCTGCTCCACGGCAGAGCGCGAACCAGACGAGACGGCAGAGACAGGCGAGGCGCCGGGGGACCGGGTACGGAACAGCAGGTGTGCGCCACACACTCACGTCACACCGCGGCAGGCCGAGACGTGGTGAAGCCTCGCCTAGGATCGGCCCGGTGGACATCCCCGAAAACCTGATCGAACTCGAACGCGCCGCTGAACAGGAACGCGTCAAGCTGGACGGACTAGCCGGCGAGGAGTACGACGAGCAACGTCGCCGCTGGCGCGACGCCGCAGCAGCCGCACAAGCGGCCATCACGCAGTACGCCACAGCAGAGGGCGCGTCCCGGGTTGAGGTGGAGATGGCCGCGAAGAAGGCCGCGCGCCACGACCAACACGACGGCTGATGGTGGCGCGCCTCGAAGTTGGCCGTCAGGACCGCTGCGCCGCCACCTCGGTCAGCTGGTAGGGCTCCGGCAGCGCTGGCATCGACACCCGCAGCGCGGCGCCCAGCATCGCCCTTGCCAGCATCTCCCGCTCTGCCTCCGGCTGCCCCCGCCGCATGGCGAACAGGATGCTGCCGTCACGGCGGACGTAGGTGCCGCCGGTGAAGGTCGGGTCGGTGATCGACGAGGTGACCACGTCCACCTGGAACTCTGCCAGCAGCTCATCCAGCGGAGCATCCAGCAGGCGGTCGACAGTGGGGGGAGTGGTGGATGTCGCAGGCGGTGTCGGGCATGTCGCCGCTACAGTAGGCAAGGCCTCTTCCTTTCAGGGTTGGGGTGGTGATCGGCGAGTTCGCGCTCGCTGGTTGAACTGGCCCGGTGTTCGCGCACCGGGCCGTTCGCGTTTCACAGGGTTCACGCTAGGCCGGATCCGGCCGCCACCCGCACAGGGCAGATGGCATTCGGTCCGCGGCCTGATGACGGTCTGATCTGCGGTAATGATTGCTTTGACTGGTCCGGTAGGATTCGTCGCGCCTCCGTCACCTCAGCGCGGGCAAATCGGACAGGCTGAATGCCTGGCCGGAAGTCGTCACCGGTCCAGTGCCTTGTCGAGGTACTCCTGCACCGGCCCGAACAGGCCGTAGGGCACGTAGGACGGGATCTCGTTGTGGGCGATCCAGGCGATCGCGTCCAGTTCCTCGGCGTCCGCGACCCGCGCCTCCCCGCCGACCAGGCGTACCGCGACGTAGTGCATGGGGACCCCGGACTTCGGGTGGACCCGGTCGCCGAGCGCCTTGATCGCCTCGACCTTCAGTCCGGTCTCCTCGTCCACCTCGCGCACAGCCGCCGCCTCCGGACTCTCGCCGGCCTCGATTGCGCCGCCCGGAAACACCCAGGAGATCTCACCCTCAGCGGCCCGACGGCGCGCCATCAAAACGCGGCCCTGGTCGACGATGATCGCGACCGACACCGGCGGCTTCTCGGTCTTCTGCTCGGTAGTGGTCTCGGTCGTCATACGGTCGCCTCCAAGGCGTTGAGGATCGGCGGGTAGATGCGGTCCGCGGGAATGAAGCGGGCGAGCTCGGCTATCGGAGCCCACGCCACAGCGACGTTTTCGGAGGAATCCCCGTTGACCGCCTCGCCGTGCACGTAGTCGCAGATGAAGTAGTCGCACATTGCGCGCGTGTAGGGGTGGAGTCGTTCACCCAGGTGTTCGCGGATCGAGCAGTGCACGCCGGTCTCGTCCAGGGTTTCCCGGACCGCGACCTTCGACGGGCTGCCGCCCGGTTTCACGATCCCCGCCGGGAACTGCCAGGCGATGTCTTCACCGTCCTGCCTGCACACAAGCAGCACGTCGGCGCCTCGGCGCACCACGGCGATCGCCACACGCAATGCCTGAGCCTCCGACTGCGGGGTCGCTATCCGCGACAAATGAATGAACCGCCGGCGCACCGCATCACCTGCCCTCTCGTAAGCCGTTGCCAGGATTCGCTGAGTTTCCGGCTGGGGAACCATGTGCGGGTTCGCGCGCCATGCGGCGACGCTGCGCACCGATACCCCGAGCTTTCCTGCGAATTCCTCCTGGGTCATTTCGAACGCATCTTGGAGCCGGGCGGCTGATTGCCCGGTCCAGTGCCGTTGCGTGTCGTCCACTATCGGCCTCCAGGCCGCGGTCGTGGGCCTTCCTGAAGTGGGCCTGCATGTGGCTGCAGGTTCCCCTTCAGGTCACTGCATGGTGCTGCGTGGGATCTTCATGGCCCGGATGCGCGTGCACGCGGAGACTCGATCCCATGACATGTCGGTCACTCACCCTTGCCGAACTGGTGGGCGCGTTGGTACGTGACGCCCCCCATGATCTCGCCGACCTCCTTCCAGGTCTTGCCCTGCTCCTTGAGGCCCAGTGCGATCTCCTGGCGCTGGCGCCGTCGGAAAAGTTCCAGCTCGACCTCAAGATGCTTCGCGAGGTCGATGAAGGCGACCCAGCGCTCGGAGAGGTCATCGACTGCGCGCAGCTGCTCGTCGTAGAGCGCGAAGGGTGCGTCGGGAGAGTCGGCCATGACGCGAGAGTACGGGCGATCCGACGGGCACTCAAGACTCGATTGGAGAACTTCAGTTGGGCGCTTGACTCGCCCACGGCGGCCCTCTACGGTCGTATCAGTCAGCCGCTCAAGCCGCGACTTGAGAGGCGAACCGCTGTCCACTCCTACCGGACCCAGTCCGCGGACGGCGACAACAACAAAGCGGGCCGGACTCTGCGACTCCTACCTCGCAGGCCGGCCCTGACCACCAGGTTCTAACGAGGAGATCCTGTGGCTACCGAGATCGTACCGGCGCCCGCCCGCGCCGAGAACCAGGGCATGTCCCTGGCCGACCGTCTGGCTCACGAGGCTGGCAGCTACGTCCGCCGCGCCCCGCTCCCGCTGGCCGTGGTCCGCGCCGTGGCCCAGTACGAGGCGGCGACGGCCCGCTACGACGAGCTGGACGCCCGTCCGGCGTCGGACCTGTCGTCGGCTGAGTTCGACGCCTTCCAGGGCGCGCAGCAGACGATCGCGGAGGCGTTCGGGGTGCTCGCCGCCCACGGCCGTCTGGACCTGATCGCCCCGGCGGAGGCGGCGTCCCGTTACCGGCGCACGTTCGCGCACTGCCGCGATCTGTCGGTGTCGTGCAGCGCCGAGGCGTCGGTGGACCCGGCGGCCGTCGACTTCGACGCGCTGTTCGAGGCCCAGGACGAGATGGGTCACCGCCGTCACCAGCTGGCGAAGGCCAAGCGCCTCGACCTCATCGGCGGTGCGTGATGGGCCGCGTGATCTACGCCGAGTTCCCGCAGGGTCACCCGCGCGGTAGCTGGCCGGCGGAGGAGGAGGCGGCCCGCCTGGTCGCCGATGGGATCCCGGCGACGGTGGTTGCCCGGATCGACACGGACCAGCTGCTCGTCGTCTCTCCGGCCGAGGAGCAGTCGTGACCGCCGAGCACGAGCGGCCGAAGCCGCCGCTCCCCGTGCGCCCGCCGCGCCCGCATCCGCAGGGGGTGGCGTTGTGACGGAGCAGGAAGCCGCCGACCGTCTCGCCCAAGAGCGCATCGCCAAGGCCCAGGCCGCGGCAGCAGCCGCTGAGGCCGCCCGTAAGGCCATCGCAGCCCAACGCCAGCGATAGCCCCCACACGCCGCGGGCGGGGATTCGTTCCCCCACGGCCCCCGCCCGCGGCCCCCACTTCATCCATTCCTGCCTGACCAGTTGAGGAGATCCGTCATGCGTCTTTCCCGCCGCGAGATGAGCGAGCTGGCCGACGACCGTGAGAAGTGCGCGGCCCGCAGCGAGCGTGCCGCCGAGTCCGGGCGTGCGGCGGCAGCCGACTCGTCCAACAGCGCCACCCTGCGCGCACAGGCCGCCACGGCGGCGCAGTTCGCCGAGCGTCACGCCCAGGAGTACCGGGAGGAGGCCGCCGCTTACCGCGAGGGCCGCATCCCGGGCGAGGACTAGCAGACGACGCTCACCCACCCCCGCATCACCCCCACGTTCCTACCGACCCCGAGAGGGCCTGTGATCCGCTATGTCTCCGCTTCTGCTTTCCTCCGACCACGCCACCGTGACGGGCGGCTCCGACCGCGCCCTGGCCCTGGTGCCCACAACCACGGTGCTGTCGATCTCCGACTTGTTCGCCGAGTACGCCGCCGCCGGCAAGGTTCGGCGGGCGGAGATCCGCCTCGCCGCCGACGACGACCTGCTGGCCGAGCTCGACGGCTTCGACTACCCGGCAGCGGCCTGATGTTCGGGCGGTGGCGGCAGATCCGTGCCGACCGGAAGCAGTGGGCGCAAGCCGAGACGCTCGCCGACCTCGGCCAGCTGATGGCCGCCTGGCTGGAGGGCGACATGGCGTGGCGGGCCGGCGCGTGGCCCGACCTGGACCCGGAGACCAACGAGCTCGTACCAGTGCTCGCCCGCGTCAACCGGGCCGGGTTCCTGACCGACGACTCGCAGCCCGCCAGCGACGAGACCGGAGCCGACGGCCGGCACTGGTGGCAGCGTGCCGCAGTCTCCGGGTTCGTCACCGACGAGCAGATGCTGGACGCGCTGACCCGGGTCGCCGACTCCTACCAGCTGACGATCCTGATCCGCGAAGCCGGCGCCAGGTTCCCCGGGCCGAGGGTGACCGTCACCCGGGTGGATGGCGAGCCGTACACCCGGTTCGGCGGCCACCTGACCCCGGAGGATCTCCGCCACATCTGGCAGGGCCTGTCGGAGCCGGCGGTGGCCGAGCTGGTCGACGCCTGGCAGGTGACGTTGGTCGACCCGCAGTTCGGACGCAACGACCGCCTGTGGACCGCACTCAACGCGGCGCTCGAACTGCAGATCCCCGCCTGACCCCATAGCCGCCGGGCGGCGGCCAGACGAGTCCCCTCCCGTATCCGCCGCCCGGCACCAGCCCCGGCCCGACCGAACCCAAGTCACGCCTCAACCGCAGACCGGGGCGCGCAACACCAACATCCACACCACCTGGAGGAACGCATGCCCAACCTGCCCAAGGACATGGACCCGCGCCAGAAGGTCGCCCGCGGCCTGCAGGCGATCGGTCTGACCGTCGCCGGCGAGACCGGCGGCAAGGTCGCCAACAAGATCTCGGCGGCCCTCGGCTGCGGACACATCGGACCCTGCGGCGACCCGAACTGCGAGAACTGCGCCCCCACCAGCGGCTGACCGGTTGCCTGATCCGCCGGTCTCGCACCGGCGGTGAAGGGAACCACGCCAGCACCCCAACCCGAGAGGAACCCGTCATGCCGCAGGACGCTGCCGCGACCGCCCGGCTCGCCAACGCGCTCACCGAAGCCAGCCGCACCCAGGACAAGACAGCGTTCGCGCAGACCATCGCCGAACTCACCGAGATTCACGGCCCGGAAGCGATGGCCGCGGCGTGGGAGCGGATCTCCGGGTCCCTCACCGAGCCGCCCGCCGACTGGAGCTGAACCAGCATGACTGACCCCGACGACACCCCGCCGCCGATCTTCGAGTCCGACGACAACGGCATGCGCGGGGCCACCGACAGCGAGGAGGAGCAGTGAGCGTGTACCAGACCGGCGATCGCGTCGTGGTCGTCTCGGCGGGCCCGGAGAATGCGGGCACCGTCGGCAAGACCGGCACGGTCGTCGACGACGGCACCCTGTCCGGCGGCCTGATCGCCGTGAAGGGGATTGACGGCCGGATCGCCGAGGCCGTGAAGGGCTACCGCGGCTACTACGCCGACCAGCTGCGGAAGGCGTGATGCGCCTCGTGTACGCGGCCGGGATGCTCCTGCCGCTCCCGCTGATCGTCATCACCTACTTGATCACCCACTAACCCCACGAAGGGATTGATCTACCGTGACCGCCACATCCGTCGAGAAGCAGGTCAACGGCCACGCCGTGGCCTCGCCCGAGCCCCGGTTCGACCCGGTCGCCCTGGCCGAGGCGGAGGCAGTCCGTACCCGCGGCGCCGCCGAGGCGGACGCCATCCGCACCCGGGCCCAGGGCGAGGCGGACGCCGCCCGCACCCTGGCTGCCGAGGAAGCCGAGAAGCTGCGGCAGGCGAACGAGCGGGGGCGCCTGGCCCTGGAGCGCAAGCAGGTCGACCACGACGCCTACGTCGCCAAGAAGGCCGCCGAGACCGCCAAGGCGAAGGCGGACGAGGAGAAGGCGGGGAAGGACGCCGCCGAGGCCGAAGCCGCGGAAGCACAGCGCGCCAAGGAGCAGGCCCGGTCGGAGCGTTGGTGGAAGTGGGGCGCCCGCGGCATCTACGCCGTCGGCCTGATCATCGCCGCGCCCGTGCAGTTCATGCACTTCTGGGACCGGGCCCGCCCATTCCTGCTCGCCGCGCCCGCCCTCCTCGAAGGCCTCGCCCTCGTGCTGGCGTTCGGTGCTGCCTGGGCGGTCGCCCACCGCCGGGATGTTGCCCCGTACCGGGTCGGCATCATGCTCGGTGCTGCGATCGCCGCCGGCATCAACATGTACGGCGGCCTGTCCGACGACCGGATCGGCTTCAACGCCGGCCTCATCGGCGCCATCGCCTCCCTCGGCGGCCCCATCGTGCTGATGGCCTACGAGCACGGCATCGCCCAGAAGGCCGACGGGATCCCGTCATGGCGGGAGAAGCGTGCGGCCGACAAGGCAGAGGAGGCGGCGGCCGCCGCCCGGGAGAAGGCGCGCGAGGAGAAGCAGGCAGCCGAAGCCCGCGCCGCCGCCGAGAAGGCGGCCCGCGAGAAGGCGGCCGAGGAAGAGCAGGCCCGCAAGGACGCAGACCGCCAGGCCGACCACGACGACGTGTGGAAGGTGGCCAACGCCCTCCGCGCCGCCCGCGGTTCGCAGTACGTGACGGAGCAGATCTGGGCCGAGTCCTGGTTCCTCGTGACGGGCTGCAAGACGGTCGGGATCCGCCCCGAAATCGAGGCTCAGGCACGCGCTGCACAGGCTCACATGCGGACCGTCACCGACGCCCCCGTTCTGGGTGCTCTGTCGCTGGTGAATTCCCAAATCAAGAGCCGCCAGAAGAAGGACCCGAACGCCCCCGACGGGCGCCGTAACAACGGTGGCACGCCGCCTGTCCGTCGGCCCGGCGACACCCAGCCGTACAGCGAAGGAGCCAAGCGACAGATCGGCCGAGAGACGGCCGCCCGCAAGGTCGGGGAGGGGTCCGAATGACAGGGCTGATTTACCTTCTGGCGCACCCCGATTTCCGCGCCTTGAAGATCGGCTTCGCCGCAGCGAAGTCGGACCGTCTTGAGGAGCTAGGGCGTCGCGGGTGGCAGCCCTACCGGACGCTCACGGTGGCCACACCCGAGCTGGCCCGAGAGATCGAGCAGGCGGCACTTTTCGAGATCCGATACCGCCGGTTCGTGCCGCACCTCCTGACCTCAAAGGAGGTGCGGCACGGATGGACAGAGACCTTCAGTTTGAGCCTGATCACTGTCCGGGAGGCATGGGACGTCCTCTGCTCACAGGCAGGGCTGGTCTATCTGGCTCCCCACGTGACTGGGCAACCCGACGGCCGCCGACGGAACGGCGGCACTCCGCCTCGTCGAGTCCCCGGCCAAACCCTGCCCTACAGCCGCATGGCTCGTACCCAAGCGCGCCTTGAGCGGACAGTGCCCGGCGCCAAGAACTTCCGCCCGAACGACAACTAACCCACCCCCAGGAGAGAGAAAGATGTCCATCACCTTCCGTCAGTTCGCCGTCTCGGGCAGTGCGGCCGTCGCCATCCTCGGAGGCGCCGCCGCGGTCACCATGGCCACCCCGAGCCCGGCCTCCGCCGCCACCCAGCACGTCGCCCACCGCGCCGTCACGGCCCCGGTCACCCTGCCCGACGGGCGCACGATCCGGATCACCGGCATGGGCGGCTACGGGCACACCGCGACCGAGGCACACGTTGTGACCGTCGCTGCGTTCAAGACCGACAGCACCAGCACCGGCAACACCCCCGCGGGCAGCGGCGCCGGCACCATCCTGCAGAACCCGTACAACAGCGGCCAGACCACGACCGGCTACAACCAGCAGATCACCACCCAGTCCGCGTCCAGCGGCGTCATGGCGGTGGGTACGGTCACCATCCTCCTGCTCGCGGTCATCGTGATCTACAAGATCAAGCACGGGGGATTGAAGGTCGCCGACGCTGTCCTGGGCGTGGTCGCGGGCGTCGCTGTTTCCGGCACCTTCCTCGGCCCGACCATCACACAGGTCTCCAACTCCCTCGTCACCTCCTTCGGGAGCGCGCTCAGCAGCCTCGGCTAGCCACAACCCGCGGCGGCGCCCACTCCGGGCACCGCCCCAACCCCAGGAAGGAATTGGCTCGTGGCCACCGAAGCCCAGCCCATCGAAATCCCGCCCATGCCCACCGAGCCGCCCACCACGCCCGAGCCCACCCGCAGCGACCGCACCAAGGCCGCCTTCAAGGAGCAGCGTGGCCACGCCGGAGCCCGCATCAAGGACTGGCTGGCCGGCGGCGACCTCGACCACATCGACCTCATCCAGGCAGCAACCGCGCGCAAGCAGAACCGCCACGACCAGCGGATCGCTCACCAGAACGCCACCCTCGCCGCAGCGGCCGGGCGCCTGGCCCACGTCAAGATGCAGTCCGACATGGGCGTTCCCGTCTCCGCCAGCGTGCTGTCCAGCGTCACAGCCCGGGTCGCAGCCGAGGAGTCGAAGCTGGCACAGCTGCAGGCCCAGCCCGTCATGCCGCCCACCGACCGGGAGATCGCCAACGTCGGTCACGGCAAGCGGGCCGGGCGTGCGTTGGCGCTGTTCGGCGGCGGGATCGCCTCCTTGCCCGTCGTCGGCACCAGCATCGAGATGGCCGCCCACGGTCAGCCGATGCTGCTTGCCGGCCTCGGCGGCGCCTTCGCCTATGGCTGGTACGTGGTGTCCCGCCCGTTCACCGCGCGCACGGTCGAGGGAGTTGAGGTCCCTTTCGTGACGACCCCGACCGGCAGCCTCCCGCCGACGTTCCAGGCGGACCCGGCCGGGGGAATGGTCCTGCCCGGAATGAGCGGCGTCGTCATGTCCGTCGAGCAGTTGCCCGACGGCGTCAAGCCGTACCCCATCCGTAACGCCCGCACCCCGCAGCAGCTCGCCGAATGCGTGCTGCTGGCCGCCCGCGCTGAGAACGTGCCGATCGTCGAGGTGTCCGAGGTGGTCCGGCAGCCGTGGGGCTGGCAGTGCATCGTCCGCGTCTCCGAAGGCACCCCCGAGGCGATCATCACGAAGACGGGTGATCTGGAAACCCGGTTCGACCTGGCCACCAACGGTGTCCGCCCGCAGCCCCTCCGGGCGCGCCGGGCATGCGCGGTCCTGCGCCTTGTCGACGGCAACCCGTTCGCGACCGCCCCTGGCATGCCGTACCGCGCACCGAAGTCCATGTCGATCACCGACCGGTTCCGTATCGGCACCAGCGTCGGCGGCGACCCGCTCGAAATCTCCCTGGCCGGCGTCATGGGCCTGTGGGTGGCAGCCTCCGGCGGCGGCAAGACCGGCATCCTGCAAGCGCTCGCCGAAGGCACGACAGCCTGCTACGACAACATCACCATCGACTGCGACCCGCACGGCGACGGCCTCGAAGACCTCGGCGATGCTGTCCGGATCACGGCCCGCTCCAACGAGCAGATCGAATCTGTCCTGCTGTTCTTCCTGGTCATGTCCAAGGCGCGCGCCCGGCTGCGGGCCAAGCTCGGCATGGGCAAGAAGTGGAAGGCCAGCGCCGAACACCCCGCCGTGACGATCTTCATCGACGAGTTCCCGAAGCTGTCCGACCTCGGCAAGCTCCTCGCGTTCGACCTGCTCCTCGTCGGCCGCAAGGAACTCATCCAGGTCGAGTACGCCTCCCAGGGCGGCACCAGCCGGTACCTCGGCGAGAACATCGCCCAGATGATGGCCCTCAAGGCCGTCGGCCCCTGCAAGGTCGGCGACACCCGCGCCGTCTTCGGCGACGACTCCGTCCGCGAGGGCTACCTGCCGCACAAGCTGTCCCCGGCCACCGACACCGACCCGAAGGACGCCGGCCACATCTTCATCCAGGGCGTACCCGGTATGGCCGACGAGCCGATCGAGTACGCCGTCCACGAGACACAGCCCGACGTACTGCGGAAGCTCGCCGCCGAACGCCTGGAGGCCGGCCTGCTCGACCCCGACCAGGACAGCCTCGACGGCATGCAGGGCGTCGACCTGCCCGAATACGTGGAACCCGAGTACGACAAGGACGGCAACATCAAGAAGGCCGCCCCGGTCCGCCTCCTCACCTGGGAGCAGCTCCTCAGGCTGTGCGGCGCCGAGCCGCCGGCCGGGGCAGAGTTGACGGACGGTCCGGCCCGCGCCGCGGTGGAGGACTCGGTCGCAGTCATGGAGAAGGCGGCCGTCGACCGAATGAAGACCGAGGTGCTACTCGCCGCCGTGCAGGAGTACGAGCCCGACACCTACGGCGGGATGGATGTCGAGCAGTTCAAGGCGCTGATGGCCAAGGCGGGCGCCGGAGGTCCGATCACGCTCGGCCCGATCGGCGAGGAGAAGAATCCGCGCGGCTTCAAGCGTGATCGGCTCCGCCACCTGCTGTGACTGGTATGTGAACTATGTACCCCTGATCAGGGCCCGCTCAGCCCTGCTCAGACCGAGAACCCGCAGGTCACAGCCGCTCAGGCTGCCGCTCAGGGCCTGCTCAACATCTGCTCTGAGCAGACCCTGAGCAGGTCACCGAGCGGCTCTGACCTGCACGTTCCCTGCCTGAGCAGCCTTGAGCAGCAAGAGCAAACTACAACAAACCACACCTAAGGAGATCGCCCATGCCCGGCAGGATCTGGAAGCCGACCCGGCGCGACATCAACGATCTGAAGAGGCACATCCGCAAGGGAACCGTCGTCTACACCGTCCGCGAGAACCACAACAAGTTCAGCGGCGGATCGACCATCCCGTGGATCGACAAGCACGCCTACGCCGCCCACGAGTTCACCTGGCGCAGTCCCATCACCGGCAGCTGGATGACCGGCCACATGTCCGTCGACGCCCTGTTCGCCATGTCCGTGGACGGCCTCGTCTACGAGCAGCCGCCGGCCGGGATGCGGGAGATCGGCGACCCCGGCCCGCAGGTCTCTGGCCCGCTCGGCGACGGCTACGAGGGCATCCTCGACGAAGCCGAGATCGGCGGCCTGTGGAAGCAGGTGCGCGACGGCTCCAACCCCCGCACCCGACGTGCACCCGGCAACTGGCGCGTCTGACCACCCGACCCGATCAAGGAGCATTCATGGCCGACATCCGATACACCCACCAGTCCGTCCGCGACTACGTGGCCGCGAAGAGGCGCGGCGACCGCGTCACCACCGACCGGATCGTCCGCGAGGTGACCGCCCGCTTCGACACCCGCACCACCGACGGCAGCGAAGCGGCCGAGCTCCTCGAAGCCACCATGACCGTCCGCTTCGGCGAAGGCCTGTAACTCCGCCGGGGCGCCCCTCCCAGCCTGGCAGCAGTCAGGGGCGCCCCGTCTCCCGCCCAATCACCAGACCAGACAAGGAGATCACCATGGTCGCAGCAACCGCGACCGCACGTGAAGGCCGCACCATCGCCGCGGCGCCCGTCCTCGACTTCGACACCCGCCTCGCCCTCGCCGGCGCGGCCATCGACCACCGGCTCACGCGCGCCGGCCTCGCCGTCGCCGTCAACACCGCCCACATCGACATCGAACCCGCGCCCGTCATCGACGCCCCGCCGGTCACCCTCCGGCCGACCATGCCGTGCCCGTACAGCACACCCGTCGCCACCCACCTGTGGAAGGCCCGGCAGCTCCTCGAAGAGCGCGGCTGGTGCAAGGGCGCGGCGAGCAACGAGCAAGGGGCGATCTGCCCCTGGGGAGCCATCCAGTACGCCGACCGAGGCAGCAGCCACATCCACGACGCCCTCGACGTCCTCCTCGACGCCATCCGCCGCGACTTCCAGGACGCCCAATCCATCCCCCACTGGAACGACCGGCACGGCAATCCCTACCTCGCCTACCGCTTCCTCGACCAAGCCGCCGAACTCGCCCACGGGCGCAACCGGTGAGGAGCCAACCGTGAGCCTCCGACGCGAAACCCAACACGACGACAACCGCCGCACCGGCGCCCTCCTGGACGCCGTGGACCGGGCATTCGACAACGACGCTGGCGCCGCCGCACTGGAGGACGAGCGCTCCTTCGAATCGGTGCTGCTCTTCGGTATCGCCGGGGATCCCGCGCAGCCCTACCCGCCTGGCGGCCACACCTATCCGAAACGCGGCTGACCACCATGCCTGTCTGTAAGCACGTGAATGGGCACCACGGTACGGACGCGTTTTGGTACCACCGTCGAACCGGTGGCCGACCGTTCACCCCGGCCCCTGACGGCCTCTTCTCGCTGGCTGCGCCTGTGCGCTGGCCCTCCACCGGCCCGACGGTCGAACGACTGTCGGAGCCAAAAGAACCTGGTGCGCTGGTACCCGAACTCGTGCTTACAGACAACCATGCCCGAAAACGAGTGCCTCAACTGCGGTGCCCCCGGCGGCCACCCGTACTGCAGTGAAGCCTGCCGGATCGCCGACAACCCCGACGACTACCCCGACTACGAAGACGAGTGAAGGAGACCCAACGATGGCCACCCGCCAGGTGATCTGTTTCATCGCCGTATGCGACCTGTGCGGCAACACCGAAAACAGTCAGGACTACACACCCCACGGGCCCACTGAGCAAGCCGTCATCGACATCGTCACCGAAAAATGGGGCGACCCCACATGCGGCTGGACGCAAACCCCCGACGGCCGGCTCGCGTGCAACGTCACCGAGGATGCGGCGCACCAGACCGCGCACGAAGAAGCTGGGAAGACGATCAGTGCGTGCGCCATGACCGTCACGTTCAGCTGACCGCGTGCCACACTGAAACCGAGCCCTCGCTGCTGCATCCCCCGTCGGTAGCGAGGGCTCACTGCTGCCCGGGCTCGCTGTCGCCGGCGGCGGGGCGGAGTACGGCGCGTGCGACCCAGCCGCGTCCGGTGCCGTCGCTGGGGAGGCTGGCCTGTCGGGCGCCGAGGAGCATGCAGAGGCGGTCCACGTACTGCTGGCAGACGGCCCGGGTCTTGCCGCGGACCATGAACACGATCTCGTCGTCCATACCGGCAGTGTGCCGCGGCCGGCGTGCGGGCGCGGGCGGTTCACGGGAAAGGCCCCGCGCCAGGCGGGGCCTTCGTCAGCCAGCGGATTCCGCGTCCCATACTTCGAGGGTCGCCTCGATCCGCCGGAGGGTTTCCGCGTGGTTCAGGACGACGGTCCCGTTCTTCCGGGTGACGTCATGCGGTGCGGAGGTGCCGCTGTCGAGGCCTGCGGCGAGAAGGCCGATCGCGTCCTCGACGCTCTCGCAGGGTGCTTCATGGAGCTGGTGGTACTGGTAGTAGCGTGCCACGAAGTTGTTGCTCACCGGGTCGGCTTGGCTTGCGGCCTGAAACAGCTTGTGTGCCAGCACTCGGGCGCCGTTGGCGTCAAGGCGCAGGTCGTCAGGCAGTAGGTCGGTGGGCAGGCGTACTTCTCCGGCTGCTCCGGTGACAGTGATTTGCTTGTGCTCGCTCATTGGTTTTCCTCGTCTGGGCGCACCGAGCCCGCGCCGTCCGCGAGCAGTGCCGCCAGCGCCTCGGCGGACGGCATCATGCTCTTGGCCATCGCCTTCCGTTGCCGGTCCATCTGCGCGTGCACGTCGACGCGGCCCTCAGGCTCACCCCAGACGATCCGGTTCACCACCCGCCGCCGGACCGCGTCGGGCACATCCTCGTCGGCCATGGCGCGGTCCGCAGCGGCCAGCGTGCGCCGCATGAATTGTGCCTGGTAGTGCTGCACCGGGTCATGGAGCAGCGCCTCCCGCATCCCGGGCTGCTGGTCGAGGTAGCGGCCGAGGGTGTCGTCGGTGTGCTGGCTCATCCGGTGGTCTCCTCGCTGCTCGCCGGGCGCTCGCTGAGTGCGGCCTTGCGTGCACGGGCCAGCTGGGCGCGGCTCTCGTATCGGGAGTCGACGGGGATGTCGTGGGCGTCGCGGATGCGGCGGAACGTCTCCGGTGAATCGCCCGTCAGCTCGCTGAGCTGGGCTGGTGTGGCGCCCTTGCGGAGGCCGTCGAGCCCGATGGTGCGCACGGCGGGCTTCAGTTCCTTCTCGGTCTCCTTGGCTTTCTTGTAGCGGGCGAGGGTGCGGGCTTCGTCCTCGGTGGGGGTCCAGTCGCTGCTCATGGCTGCATTGTGGCACGCGCTTGAGTCCTCGCGATAGTCCAACCATCAGTCCTCGTGCGAGGACTCTTGACAGTGCTCATATGAGGACTGCATGATGGAGTTATCGCCAAGGAATCAGCAGGGGAGACCGATATGCCGCGCACCGCCATCTGGCCGAGCCGCGAAGAGTGGGCCGCCAAGGCCGAACACGCCACCCGCACCCAGTGCTACACCTGGCAGCGCGTCTCCACCGAGCCCAGCGACTGGCTCACCCCGGCCGAACTCGACGAGGCCCGTACCCTCGCGGTCGCCATCGTCAAGGCCACTCGCGCCGCCCTCACCCGCGCCGGTCGAGGCAACGAGCGCCCCGACCTGAACGCCCACGGTCGGGAAGCCGCCCAGGACTGGAACGACGTGAACACGCTGGTCTTCTGCTGGGGCCAGATCGCACGCATCGCCCGCTCCGTCGAGGCCGCCCCGGAGAAGGTCGAGCGCCTGACGGTTCTGTCGACGCAGATGGTCGCCGGTCGTGACAAGGCGGCGCAGGAGGCGGAGGAGAAGGCGGTTGCCGACGCGATCGCCACCCGCAACAGCGATGCCGGATGGGCCAAGGAACTGGAGCGCCGAGCCCGCTTCGAACGCGGCCCGCAGATCACGACCATCACGGTCTACGAGGACGGGTCTTCCACAGTCAGCGAGCCGCAGCCCTACATCGAGCCGCGCCGCCGCTGACTCGTCCCGCCCGGTCTTTCGGGGCCGGGCCGCTCAACCACCACACACCGCACCAAGGGGGACCCGTGAACGACCGCACCCGCACCGCCCGCCAGACCCTCCGCCAGCGCACCAGGTCGACCCGCGCCGCCGCGAAGATCCGCCGCGAAGGCGTCGCCACCCTCGCAACCCACGCCATCGCCGCCGGCCTCGGCGTCAAGGAGGCGCGGTCGGTCGCCGGATCCCTCCGGAAGAACGCCGACAAGGCCGGTGTGACCGGGCAGGTTGGGATCAGCTACGCCAAGAACATCGAGGCCCACATCTGCACGCGGTACTCGCGCGCCGAGGTCGCCCGCATCGCCGTCATCTACCGACCCCGCAAGCCCGCCTACAAGACCGTCGCCGCCAAGCTGGCACTGGCCGCCTAGGAGCCCCAGATGTCCACCTGGAACCGCCAGTACACCCTCCGCTGGACCACGGCCGCCGGCGACCAGCAGATCACCGGCAGCTCGCGTGCCATCCACAAGGCCGCACCCCGCATCAACCAGGCCGGCGACCAGGAGACCGCGTGGGACATCGCCGTCTACGACGGGGACACCGACGTCACCGGCCGGTTCTTCAACCACCTCGACCCGGCGTAGACCGCCGTACCCTCAACCCACCGCCACCGAAAGGACCCCGCCGTGACTCGCCAGACGGGACTGCCGCTCGAACACCTCAGCCTCAACGTTGCCGACCGCCAGGCCCGTGAGATCGCCCGCTCGTTCACTGAGTTCGGCCTCGACCTCAACCCGCCCTACCAGCGCGGCCGGGTCTGGACCGAGGACCAGAAGATCGCCCTCATCCGGTCGTGGCTCACCGGCACCCCCACCGGCGTAGTCATCTTCAACGACCGCGCCACCGTCGAGTGGAAGGCCGCGAACGGCCACGACCCGACCGAGCACGACGAGCCGATCTACGCCTGCATCGACGGCCAGCAGCGCATCAGCACCGCCCGCGAGTGGTTCGCCGGTGAACTGGCCGTGCCCGCCTCCTGGTTCCCGGGGGAGGACGTGACGGCGCCCGAGGACACCGACGACGGCCCCTACGTCCGCTGGAGCGGTCTCGCCCTTCCCCGGCAGCGACACTTCGCGAACCGGGCCCACCTCACCGTAGCCACGGCTCGCGTCGCCACCGTCCAGGAAGAGGCCGCGATTTACCTCCTCGTCAATGGCGGCGGCACCCCGCAGACCGACGCCGACATGGCCCGCGCTGCTCGCATCGCCACCGCCTGACCGCCCGACCCGACAGGACGAACCCCATGGGCGACGTAACGCAGGCGCATCGCGCCGTACAGGAAGAGCTGATCCGTCTCGCCGCACCACTTGCCGACGAGGTCCGTGACAAGCTGGACGCCGCTGTGGCCCGAGGAGACGCCGAAGCCGTCCGCCGCGAGGGACATGACTGGTCGGGGTGGATCGGGCGCAGCATCCTCCATCTCGCCGACGAAGTCGAAGCCGCCAGCAGCAATGCCGAGGAGGACTGACCGTGAGCGCGTACCCCGAGCGTGTCCGTCTCCCGCGCGGACGCCACACCCACGCCGTCGGCTACACGCCCGGCAGCGCCGACCGCGTCACCGCCTGCGACCTGAACGCCGAGCACGGCGAATTCCTGGACGACGACACCCCCATCACCTGCCCCGCATGCGCGCGGGCCACCGGGAAGTGAGGACCTTATGCCCCCGAAGCCCCGTAAGCCGTGGCGTGTGATCCTCACGCAGAACGGCGTCCAACTTGCCGAGATCGACCACACCAGCGAGAACAAGGCCTACCAGCACGTCCGCACAGCCCTCCAAGCCGGAGCCGACACCGCCCGCGTCATGCAGTGGGAGGGCGGCCGCTGGTGGCACTTCGAAACCGTCCACGCCGAGGACATCGCCTGACCCGTGCACCGTCGAAGCCCCCGCACTGTCGGGGGCTTTCGCACGTCCACATCCGCAACGGTCACAGCACCGTCACAAGCCGCGCACACGGTCACAGTCGCCCGTAGTCTCCCCGCAGCACACGAACCACCCAAGGGGGACCAATGAGCCGCAGAACAGCCGCATACGCCACCATCGCCGTCATCGCACTCGGCGCCGCTACCGCCTGCCAGCCGACCGACACCAGCAGCAGCGGGAGCACGCCCACGGCGGCGGCCAGCAGCAGCACCGGGAAGAGCGACAGCAAGCCGAAGGCCGAGACCGCCACCGTCCCCAACTTCGCCGGCATGGGCCTCCAATCCGCCCAAGACACCGCCCAAGCCGCCGGGTTCTACAACCTCGACTCCCACGACGCCCTCGGCCGCGACCGCAACCAGATCCTCGACCGCGACTGGAAAGTCTGCTCCCAGAACGTCAAGGCCGGCAGCAAGCATCCGACGGACACGAAGCTCGACTTCGGTGCGGTCAAGCTCACCGAGACCTGCCCCACCAAGGACCAGGCCGCCCCCACCACGGCCGGCGGGAAGATGCCGAACTTCAAGGGCGACAGCGTCAAGGCCGCTCGTGCCGCGCTCGACAGCGGTACGTCGATCACTGTCAACGACGCCAGCGGCGACAGTCGGCTCATCCTCGTCGAATCCAACTGGCAGGTGTGCAGCCAGCAGCCGGCCGCCGGGGCGAAGCTCGCTGGGCAGCCGATCACCCTGAACGCGGTGAAGTTCGACGAGTCCTGCCCGTGACACGCGGAGGGCCCGGAGCCGCCGTCCAGCCCCGGGCCCTCGCCCTCACCGTCACCCCTCAGTGACGCTTACGCCCCCGCGCCTGCCTGGTCTTCGCAGCCTTGCGGGCCATGACACTGCGCTGGACGTGCGTGCGACCCGCGTTACTGATCCGGGCAGCCTTCGACTTCGAGGCGCCCTGTCGTCGCAGAGCCTTGTACACGCGCTGACGCGTCTTGTAGACGAAGCCATAGCGGCCACCGCGGTCCGAGACCACCTCAACGCCCCTTGCGCCGGCGGCCAGCCGCGGCGAGCGCGGCCATCTTCTTCGCCCCGAACTTCTTCCGGCCCGCCACTGCCGCGACTGCGTTCGGGTTCCGGGCGCCACCCTTCGCCGCCGACGCTGCGACCGCGGCGAACCGCTTCCCGGTCCCCAGCTTCGGAAGCTTCTTCTTGCTGCCCCGCTTGCCTGCCATTACCCCGCCTCACGCTTGAAACGAAGGTGAGATGCGATCCTGTCCTACGATTCAAAGGTACAGGCAGGATGAGGAGCCCACCATGGCCAACCCAGACCCCAGCATCCGCACCGGCGCCGGCCGCTTCGCCCGCAGCGTCAACACCGCCATGCGCGACGCCGAAGCCGCCCGACTCCGCGCCCAAGGCTGGACCTACCGGCAGATCGCCGACGAGTTCGGCATGTCCCACCACACCAGCGCCATCAACGCAGTCCGCCGAGCCATCCAAGCCGCCTGCGTCGGACCGGCCAAGGAACTCATCGAACTCGAAGTCACCCGCCTGGAGATGATCTCAGACGAGGTGTTGGACATCCTCCAACGCCAGCACCCACTCGTCTCCCACGGCAGGGTCATCCTCGGCGAAGACGGGCAGCCCCTCCTCGACGACGACATCAAACTCCGGGCTGTCGACCGCTACATCAGGGCCCGCGAATCCTTCCGCCGGCTCCTCGGCCTCGACCAGCCCGTCAAGGTCGACGCCACCCTCACCGAGGTATCCCAGCAGGACCTGGAGCTTCAGGAGATGCTCCGTGATGCCAAGGCCAAGATGCAGCTGGAGGAACAGCAGATCGTCGACGGCGGCAACGAGTGACCCGCACCGCCTACTACATCGAGTCTCTGGCCCCGTCCTGGCTCCAGCACGACGGCGGCTACCGGGCCGCCCTCACCCAGCACCTCCGCGACCGGCTCACCCTCCAGGGCTACGAGATCGTCGCCCCGATCCGGATCCGCCAAGACCACGGTGACGTTCCTCCACCAGTTGGGATGGTGATGCTCCACGTTGAGACCGAAGTCGAGGAGTTCGACATCGAGATCCACGAGGACTGACGTGGCAACCCCAACCCGCACCGGCTACCTCGAAGGCCTCGACGCCGAGACCTTCAACCTCGACGCCTACCTCGCCCGGTTCGACGCACGCCTCCTAGCCGACCCTGAAGGGCGGCGCACCCTCACACGTCTTGATCCCCTACTCTTCGCGCTGATTTTCTTGCGACACCACCTCAAGGACGCGGACGGACACATCACCTTCGGTGATGCCCACCTCGACTGGTGCCGCGCCGGCCGCCGCTGGGTACGGCCGCCCACCGAACCCGCGGCAGAACGGGACGCCTGGATCGCGCCCCGCAACACGGGGAAGACCACGTGGTGGTTCCTGATCCTGCCGATGTGGGCGGCCGCTCACGGGCACGTGAAGTTCGCCGCAGCGTTCGCCTCTGCCGCCACCCAGGCTGAGCGCCACCTGTCAACGTTCAAGCGTGAACTGGACGGCAACGCGTTGCTGCGCCGCGACTTCCCCGACCTGTGCGCGTCGGCGAAACGGCCTTCAGGCGCGAACGTCGCCGACACGCAGAGCATGTACATCGCCAAGTCTGGGTTCATCTTCGCTGCTCATGGCATCGATTCGAGTGCCCTCGGCATGAAGGTCGAGGAGAAGCGCCCCGACCTGCTCCTGTGCGACGACGTCGAGCCCGACGAGAGCAGCTACTCCGCGGCGCTCGCAGCGAAGCGACTCACGACGCTGCTGGACGCGATCCTGCCGCTGAACATCTACGCCCGGGTCGCGATCTGCGGGACCGTCACCATGCCGGGAAGCATCATCCACCAGCTCGTGAAGGCCGCGACGGGCGTCAACGTGGAGCAGTGGATCCGCGACGAGGGGATCCGTGCGCACCACAGCCTGCCGATCGTGGAACGCCCGGATGGTACCGAGCGGTCGATGTGGCCGGCGAAGTGGCCCATCGGATATCTGCTGGAGATCCGGCACACCCGCAGCTATGCGAAGAACATGGCGAACGATCCGCTCGCCGCGGACGGGGCGCTGTGGACGCCGGACGACTTCCGCTACCCCGAGCCTCCAGCTGACCCGCTGGAGCACGTTGAGGATGCGCTGAACGCGGCCGACCGGCGCGACTCGGTGACCGGCGCCGATCCGGTCACCCACATGATGCTGTCCATCGACCCGGCGACCACGGCGAAGAAGGCGTCCGACTTCACCGGGCTGGCGGTCGTGTCGTGGTCGGCGCAGCACCGGCGGTGCACCGTGCATGCCGCGATGGCGCTGAAGGTTCGGCCCGGCCCTGAACTCCGCGATCGAGTGCTGGCGTTGCTCGACGAGTTCCCGCGGATCGGGCTGATCCTGATCGAGGTGAACCAGGGCGGGGACGCCTGGCAGGCGATCCTCCACGGGATGCCGGTGAAGGTGAAGACGGTCCACCAGAACGAGCCGAAGTTCTCCCGCGCCGAGGGGCTGCTGGGCTTGTACCAGCGGGGCCGAGTGCTGCACGCGCGCCGGCTGCCAGAGCTGGAGCAGCAGATGTGCACGTTCCCGAAGGGCCCCAACGACGACATGGTCGATGCCGTCGGGTCGGCTGCGAGGCGATTCATCCCGCCGATCCGGAAGGAAGCGCCGTCGACATCGAAGGCTTCGTACACCTAGGGGGCCTTCGCTTCGTAGGTCTGGCCATATATGGCGGCGGATAGTCGCAGCCCACCGCGTCGTCTATCCTTCGATTCAAAGGTTAAGGGTGGAGGTTGCATTGGATGACGAGGCGATCGACCCCCATGCCGACCTCATGTACGGGCTCGAAGAACTCAAGGAGTCCCGGCCCGGCTACGACCAGGCCCAGATGTACTACGACGGCAAGGTCCCCGAGGTCTTCACCTCCACCCGGATCCGCCGCGCCCTCGCCATCCACAACATCGACTTCGACCTCAACTTCGCCCGCACCCCCGTCAATGCCGTCACCAACAGGCTGAAAGTCGCCTCGATCACCAGCCCCGACGAGGCGACCACCACCCTGATCTCGAAGGTCTGGCAGGACAACCAGCTCAACATCGAACTCCCCGACCTGTTCCGGCGGGCCGGCGAGTACGGCGACGCCTACCTCATGGTGCTACCCGTCGAAGATGAGACCGGCAAGGTCCTGCGGGTCGAGATGTTCTACAACTCCCCGCAGACTGTCCGTGTCATCTACGACGAGGAGAACCCACGCCGCAAGGCGTACACGATCAAGAAATGGTGCGAGGGCAAGTACCAGCGCGTCGAGCTGTACTACGACGACCGCACCGAACGCTGGACCACCGGCATCGACTCCCGCGGCGACCAGCCGAAGAACTGGCTGCACTGGCCTGCCGACCCGGAGAACGAAGAGTCGTGGCTGATCGCCAACGACACCGGCCAGCAGCCCGTCTTCCACTTCAGGAACGACCGCCCCTACGGCTGCCCTGAGCACTACGGCGCCTACGGCCCACAGAACGCGATCAACAAGCTTCAGCAGGTCGGCATGGGCACCGTCGACTACCAAGGCTTCCCTGCCCGGTACGCCCTCACCGAATCGGCCAACACGGACACCAGCGACCTGGAGCCCGGCGACTTCGACGACGGGGACTGGCCGTTCCCCGAGCAGGGCCTCGGGCCGTCCGACAGCGGCGACGAGTCCAGCCTCAAGTCCGGGCCCGGCGAGATCATGCTGCTCCGCGGGTTCAAGTCCGTCGGCCAGTTCGCCGCCGCCGAACCGCACGTGTTCCTGGACCCAATCCAGTTCAACGTCCGCGCGATGGCACAGATCACCGACACGCCGGTGCGGATGTTCGACCCCCAGTCCAGCCAGCGGTCCGGCGAGTCCTACCGCGAGGAAGACGGCCCGTTCATCAGCAAAGTCGAGAACCGGCAGACCAGCTACGGAGCCAGCCTCCACGAAGCATTCGTCTACGCCCTGCGCCTCCTCGGTATCGAGGACGCCGTCGTCACCGTCGACTGGGTGCCCGCCAAGAGCGTGACCGACGCACAGGGCTGGCAGACCGTCCAAGCGAAGATCGCCGCCGGCGTGCCGCGGAAACAGGCGTTGATGGAGGCTGGCTACCGGGCCGAGCAGGTCGACTCCTGGTTCCCGCCCGGGCTTGACGACGCGGAACTGCAACGGCGGGTAGAGATCCTCGCCTCCCTCGCGACGTCCGCGCAGCAACTCGGCGCCGCAGCCGCACTCAACGTCATCAGCGACGACCAAGCCCGCCAGTTGATGGCCGGGGCCATCGACGACCTCGAACTCCTCGCCCAGGCGCAGGAGGACAGCTGATGCCGTACTCCAGCGACGACCTCATGCGCCTCGTCCAGGACGACCACACCAGCGAAGTCATCGACCTGGAGAAACAGGCAGCGGGCCGAGCCATCGGCAGCAGCGACCGAGCGTTCGAGGATTTGATCCGCAGCACCCTCGCCGCGTGGACGCGCACCTTCGGTGGCCCCAACCGACCTTCCCTGCCAGGCGACCTCCTGAGGCGGATCCTCGCTGCGGCGCAGACGGCGGTACGCCGCATCCTCGACGGAGTCGCAGACCGGGCACCTGGTGCGCTCGCCGACCAGCTGGGCCCGGCGCTGACCATGGGGGTGGTGCAGGGGACTGCGTTTGTGCGGGCTGCGTCCGGCCGCCGCCGACGCGAGCCACGAACGTCGGCAGTCAGCCGGGTGCTGCGGGATGAGGCACACCGGATCCGGAACATGGTGGTCGAACGCCGCGACCGCGCCCTGTTCCTGCTGCACCCGGACCGAGTGTCCCGCTGGTCGCACGTCATGGCCGGGCTCGGCGCTGCCCGCTCCGCCCTTCCGGCGGTCCGGGCGCACGTGGCCTGGGTCATCAACACCGCGATCCACGAGGGCCTGGACGCCGTGGTACGTGCGACCGCCCCGCTGCGCGTGTGGGTGGCGGAGGCCGACGCCTGCGTGCGCTGCCTCGCCTACACCGGCCACGTGGTGAAGTCGGACGAGCCGTTCCCGGGCGGCCTGTCCTGGGACCCTCGCCAACGGCGTACCCGCGCGGCCGCCATCGACGGCCCGCCTCTGCACGCACACTGCCGCTGCCGCGTTCTTCCGTGGCGCGACACCTGGCGCCCAGACGGCATCCCGTTCCCGGAGGCACTACGCCGCGAGGCTGAACGCTCCATCGGCTATGGCCGCGCCCGCCCCTCCGAGTCCCGAACCGTCCGATTGCGCGCAGCGCGTGAACTGCTGCGCGCCGTCGACGACCTGCTGCCCGCGGTCGAGACCACAGCCCGTACCGCCATCCGCAACGGCCGATTCCCGGCCGCCGCATGAACCCGGTCGCCCGCCGATGGGCCACCGCCAACCCCGTGATGGGAGAACACCAGATGGGCATCCACACCACCACCCGACACCCGGCCACGATCAGCGTGCCGCCCGGAACGATCCTCGGCTACCGCACCGACGGCCGACCGATCCACATCATCGCCGGCGGTGCCGAAGACGACGACCCGGACATCGTCATCGACGACGACCCGGAACCCGAACCGGCCGACGACCCCGAACCGGAGCCCGACGACGACCCGGAACCGGATCCCGCGCCGAAGCCCAAGCCGCCGGCGAAGAAGGATGACCCGGAGCTGTGGAAGCCGCCGACCGAATCGGAGTGGCGGCGCACGACGGCCGCGCTGAAGAAGTCCAACGAGGACGGCAAGAGGCACCGTCTCCGTAACAAGGAGCTGGAGGACGCCGCCCGCGCCAACGAGACGGACCACGAGAAGGCCTTGCGTGAGGCGCGCGAGGAGGGCGAGAAGCGGTTCCGGGAGCCGATGAAGAAGTCCGGCGTCCGTGCGGCCCTCGCGGAAGCCGGGTTCACGGCACCGGACCGGCTGATGAAGCTCATCGACTGGGACGCCATCACCGTCGACGAAGACGGCGACCTCATCGGCGCCGAGGCCGAAGTGGACCGGGTGAAGGCCGAGTACCCGGAGCTGCTGCCGCAGGAGAAGCCGAAGCCGAAGCCGCGCCCGACCGGCGCCCCGAAGCCAGCCGCGACGGACAAGCCGAAGAACAGCTGGGAGATCCACGCTGCCCGGGTCCTCGGCAACAGTTGACAACTGAAGGTATATTCATCACCAGGTGAATTGCTTCGGTGATCGGAGCCGGCCACCGACTCGCTTGTAGGCGCCCGTGATGGGGCCCGAGCCGACAGACGCTTTCCCCATCACGCGCCCGCAGGAGGGCACCCGTGGCACGCAACACCTATGAGGCGTGGATCCCGGAGGAGTACGGCTCCGAGGTCATCACCCGCATCACCCAGACTTCCGTGGTCGAGGCCATCGCCTCCCGCATCCCCATGGCATCCGACACCCGGCACGTCGCCCGCAGTGCGGGCATGGGCGTCGACGTCGTCGACAAGGGCGGCGCCTACGGCGAGGACGTCTCCCTCAACGACGAAGTCGTCCTCTACGCCAAGAAGTTCGGCAAGGCCATCCGCGTCGCCGAAGAGGACATCAACGACAGCCTGCCCAACATCATCGCCACCAAGATGAAGGACTGGGCCACCAGCTACGCCAAGGTCCTCGACAACAGCTGCCTCGCCGTCACCGCCGCACCCGGCACCGGCATCCCCTTCACGTCGCTGTACTACCTGCTCCACACCACCGACGCGACGATCAGCTACACCGGCGACAGCAACATCACCACCGCCGCGACCGCCGGCGCCCCGACCTACAACGAGTTCTCGACGACCATCGGTCTCGTCGAGGTCGGCGACTACTACGACCCGGCGACGATGGTCGCGGTCGCGCACCCGGCGTTCCGGAAGAGTCTCCGCGGTGTCCTGGACACCCAGAACCGGCCGATCTTCATCGAGGGCCTCAACGGCACCCCCGACACCATCTTCGGCGTCGAGATCCGCTGGTCCCTCGGCGCGAAGCTGTCCGCGACCGCCACCGCGTCGCCGACCGGCCGCCCGATCATGGCGTTCGTCTCCACCGAACTCATGCAGCTCGGTGTCCGCTCGGGCCCCGAGAGCGTGTTCATCGACGGACGCGACGGACTCAGCGCCCTCACGGACGAGTCGATCCTGAAGATGCGCTCCCGCCGCGGCTGGGCCTACGGCCACCCCGCCGGCGCCAGCATCCTTGTCGGCTAACCACCCCGCTCCCGCACCGCCCTCGGCTCTGGGCGGTGCGGGGTAGCAGGGAGGTGAGCCATGGCAGCAGCGAGGAAGACCGCGGTGAGTCAGTTCCCGGCGAAGGCCGGTAACCCGGAGGCCGAGGTCGCGCAGCGGTCGACGGACGGCTCGGACAACCTGACCTTCGTCAAGGAGTTCGTCGTCACCACCGCGAACTGGCCGGACGGCGATGACGCGGCGCACGACGCGAACAAGGAAGCGGTGCTGAACGAGGCGATCCAGCGCGGCCTCCACCCGCGCGGCGACGTCTCCTTCGACGGCACCACCGCCCACGCCGACGGCGTGTCCACCGTGCTCACCTACTCGGTCGAGACGATCCCCGCATCAGTCGACCGCAGCCCGCAGGACACGATCACGCCCCGCGACCTGGCCGAGGGCGAGGACTAGTCATGGTCGACGCCTGGGCAACGCTGCAGCAGGTCACCGACATCACCGGCGTGTCCGTGACCGGCCAGCAGCTTGCCCAGGCGCAGGCCGCGATCGAGGTCTTCAGCAACCGCATCTACCCCGACCAGGACCGGATGCGAACCAGGGACCTCTACTGGCTGGGCCGGGCCGTCGCCTACCAGGCAGCGTGGCTGGCGGGCCAGTTCGGGCTGGAGACGCGGCTGGATGCCACGCAGATCCAGCAAGACCAGGTCTCCACCACGCTGCAGGGCGACGGCCTGGTCCTCGCACCCATGGCCGCCCGCGCACTCAAGCGGGTGTCGTGGATGCGATCTCGGACCGTGCATATCAGGTCCGCGGTCGAGGGCGCTGGCCCGATGGTCGGTGACGCGCTCTCTGACGGATCGGACGAGCGCATGGTGTGGACGCCCTACGGCGGTGATGCGTGATGCAGGCCATCGCAACCACCAAGGTCACCATCCTGCGCGGCACCACAACGGATGCCTACGACGACGAGCAGGACACCGACACCCCGATCGCTACCGGGATCCCAGCGTCACTGACCGAGCAGACGCGACGGGTGTCCGGCCGAGAGAACCCCACCCCGCGGATCGTCCGCTACGCCGTCGCCCGCGTGCCGGCGCAGACGGACATCAGCGAGAACGACCGGCTGCTCGATGAGCGGACGGGCGTGAAGTACATCGTCGACGCCGTCTCGGGGATGGCAAATCCGGCGATCGAGGTGGACCGCAGGGTCGATCTCCGACGCACGACCTGACCAACAAGCGAACAGGGCCACACAGCCTGGGGGAACCGGGCGGCCCACCTGTACGACCGGCTTCGGGAAGGAGGCGGCCATGGCAGCACGATCCGGTGTGCGGATCGATCCGTCCGCGCGCGAGCACGTTGATGCGGCCATCAACGAGTGGCTGGAGAACACGATCGGCGACGCCATCCTCGGCGACGCCCGGAACTACGTGCCCAAGCGCTCGGGCCGACTCCTCGAATCTCTGCGCCGCGAGGTCCACGACAAGGTCTTGCGTGTCGGCAGCCTCGACTGCAACTACGCCACCGACGTCGAGATGGGCACGAGCCCGCACGTCATCCTGCCCCGGAACAAGAAGGCCCTGTACTGGCCCGACGCGGACCACCCGGTCGCGCGCGTCAACCATCCCGGCACCCGGCCTCAGCCTTTCCTCCGCACCGCCTTGTACCAGCGGAGGACGGCATGACGACGCCTGTGCTGCGCGCGACGCCGGAGCTGGTGGCCATCGCCTGGCTGAAGACGGTGCTCGGGAACATCGTGGCCGCCACCCTCCCCAAGCCCCTCGCCAACGGCACGCTGTCGTGGGAGACCACCGGCTTCGTCACCCTTGTCAGCGCTGGTGGCACCCCCAACCAGTACGTGCCGCTCCGGGATCCGGTGATGGGCGTGGACTGCTGGGCGGCGAACTCGCAGTCGCAGAAGCCGCCGTGGAACAAGGCCGCCTGCTTGGCGGAGGCGGTTCAGGCGGCCTGCTACGACCACGCAGGCATCCCCAAGACCGTGTCTCTGCCGTCCGGGTATCCGGCCGCGCGCGTCCTGTCGGCGTACACGACGGGCGAGCACCGCAGGATCAACGACGACGCCTCCTCCTACGCCCGCTACAGCATCCCCGGCCTGGTCATTGCATGGACGGAGGCGCCGTCGTGATGTGGGCGATCCAGGAGGACCGGCTGAACGGGCAGCTCCTGTCGTGGAACGGCAAGGTCCTCGTCCACAACGACCGGGGCGAGCTGGAGTTCCTCCTCACTGGCGACATCCGGATCATCCCGTGCCCGCCAAGCCTCCGCCCCGAGGACTGCCTCGAACTCCGCTTCCACCCCCACTACGCCCACCACCAGTTTCCGCTCGTGAGGAGCGCCTACCGATGACCCACACCGTCCGCACCACCATGCGCCCCGACCAGGAGATCGAAGTCGGGGACGCCGACTACCTCGACCTCCACCGGCAGGGCCTCCTCATCGAGGAGAACCCGGCCCCCGAACCCCCGGCTGCCCCTGCGCAGCCGGAGAAGAAGACCCCCTCGACGGCGAAGACCAGCTAGCTCCGCCACCACCATCTGCGGCCTGACCTGGCCGCCGTCTGAAGGATGTGAGTCCCATCGCGGTCACGACCACCAACTTGATTCAAGGCCCGGCAACTCTCTACCAGGGCCTATACGGGGCGACAGAGCCGGCCGACTCCGCGGTCAACACGACCCCGGCTGCGTCCGCGTGGACGGACCTGGGCGGCACACAGGACGGCGTCAAGCTCAGCGTCGACCAGACGTACTCGGAGCTGGAGGTCGACCAGATCACCGTCCGGGTCGGCTCCCGCCTCACCAAGGTCGACTTCACCATCGAGACGTCGCTGGCCGAGGCCACGCTGACGAACCTGTCGATGAGCCTCAACGGCGGCACCTCGGCGTCGGGGACGGGCTGGGCGTCCTACGACCCGAACGTCACCAGCTCGGCAACGCAGCCGTCGTACTTCGCCGTGATCATGGACGGGTACGCGCCCAACCAGTTCCGCCGCCGGATCATCGGCCGTCGCATGCTCAACGTCGACAGCAGCGAACTCGCCTACACCAAAGACAAGCAGACCCTCATCCCCATCAAGCTGGCCGGCCACTACGTCAGCTCGGTGATCAACCCGTTCCACATCGTTGACCAAACGTCGTAGCTGGTCAGCGACCTGACCCCACTCGCTTCGAGGAGCACCACCCATGGCATCCACCACCTCCCGCCCCACCCGTCAGAGCGCCGCAGCTCGCACCCGGAAGCGGGCTGCGGCCAAGCCCCCAGTCGAGGACGAGGAGTTCGAGCTGGTCGAACTCTCCAGCGAAGTCCCGGACGAGGAACGCGTTCCCCTGTTCTCGATCGACGGCCGCGTCTACACCGTCCCCAAGTTCGTACCCCAGGGCCTGTCGCTGGAGTTCGTGCGCCTCAACCGCCAGTACGGCGAGAACGTCGCCGCCGTGCGCCTGCTGGAGCGGATGCTCGGCCCGGAGGCATACGAGGCCTTGGAGCAGTGCCCGACCCTCGACAACGAGCAGATGCAGAAGATCCTCGACATGTCCCAGAAGCTCGCGTTCGGCAAGGCCGAGGTCAAGGAGGGAAAAGCCCCCTGACGTGGACAGCCGACTTCGCCGCACGACTGGCGCAGATCGACTGGACACTCGACCACCAAGCAGACATCGACGCCGACTTCCTCGCCATCTACGGCATCGACCTCTATGAGCAAGAGGTCCCCGGCCCCCGCTACTTCGCCCTCGTCTACCGGCTCCCCGCCTACCAAGGCGTCCTAGCCGCCCGGCAAGAAGAAGCGCGAGCCGACCGCCAACAGGACAGCAGCACCCAAACCCGCACCAGCAGCACCCCCGCACCCCAGCGGGAGGACGTGACAGAGGTGAGCCTGACCCAGTTCCGGGCGCAGTTCCCCGGCCTAGTCAGCATGGCGCAGGGAGGGTAGGACGTGGCCGGAGCCTTTCGCATCGCCGAGGGTTATGTCGAAGTAACCGCTGATGAGAGCGGCTACGACCGTGCCATCGACCGCCTCAAGTCGAAGCGGACCCAGGTCAAGATCGGTATCCAGCTCGACGACCGCGACGCCCTCGCTCGCCTCGACCGGCTCGCCCGCACGCGCATCATCACCGCGAAGATCCGCATCGACGACACCGCCCTCGCGCGGCTGCGGCTCAAAGACCTGACGGTCAACGTCAACCCGAAGATCACGGACGCCGCCTTGCGCCGCGTCCAGGCCCAGCTCGACCGGCTCACCAAAGACCGCGTCGTCAACATCCGAGCCAACGTAGACACCCGCGTCGCCGCGAACGAGATCGCCAACCTCACCCAACGCCGCACCGTCCGCATCGGTATCGACGTCGACACCCGCGTTGCCGCAGACAGCATCGCCAACCTCACCCGCCGACGGCAGATGACCGTCCAGGCCCGTGCCGACACCGCTGACGCCGACGCCCGCATCCGCTACCTCACCCGCGACCGGCGTGTCGATGTGCGCCTCGACGTCAACCGCTCGTCTCTGTCCGTATTGTCCAGCCTCGGGGGCGGCGGTGGAGGCGGAGGGCTGGGGATCCTGTCGTCGTCGATCGCCCGGATCGCAGCCCTCGCCGTCGGTGCACTGCCCACGGTCGCGTCCCTGACGCAGTCGATTGCCGCGATGGGTCCCGCGGCCGCGCTCGCGGCGCCGGCGGTGCTGTCGCTGGGTGCCGCGTTCGCCGCCATCAAGCTTGGCACCAGCGGGATCGGGGATGCGTTCAAGGCGGCGTTCACTCCGGCGGTGAAGTCGGCGAGTCAGGCCGAGTCGGCGACCCGGCGGGTGGAGTCGGCGCAGCGGTCGTTGGCGAAAGCGCAGCAGTCGGTGAAGGACGCCGAGGTGAACGCGGCCGAGGCCCGCGTGAAGGCCGCGAGGGACATTCAGGACGCGCAGCAGAGCCTGAAGAACACCGTCCAGGACGTCGCCGACTCGGAGCGGCGAGCCCTGGAGCAGGTGGAGTCCGCGGAACGGGACCTCGCGGACGCGCAACGAGCGGCGAAGAAGGCCCAGGAGGACCTCAACGAGGCCCGGAAGGAAGCCAAGGAAGATCTCGAAGACCTCAACAACCGGCTCACGGACGCCCAACTCGACCAGCGGCAGAAGGTCCTCGACCTCCAGGACGCCCAGCAGCAACTCGACGCGGTCAAAGCCAAGGGCGGCAAGGCTGGCGAGGAAGAGTTCGACAAGGCGCAGCTCCAGTACGACCAGGCCCAGCAGGCACTGAAGGAGCAGCAGACCGAGACCCAGCGCCTGCAGCAGCAGACCGACGAGGCCAACAAGGCGGGCGTCGAAGGCAGCGAGAAGGTCAAGAACGCCAAGCAGGACGTCGCCGATGCCAACCAGCAGCTCATCGACAAGACACAGTCCCTGAAGGACGCCGAACTCGACCAGACCCGAACTGCCGAGGACGGGGCGCAGCGGATCGCGAAAGCCCAGCGGGACGTAGCGGACGCTCAGGCGGCCGCGGCGAAGGCGGCGACCGACGGGGCGCGGCAGATAGCCGACGCGCAGGAGAGCGCCCGCGAAGCCGCCGAGGCCTTGGCTGAGGCACAGAACACGGGTGCTGCTGCGACGACGGCGACGGCCACCGCGATGGCCAAGCTCGCGCCGGCCGCGCAGGCGTTCGTGAGCGCGGTGCTGGCGCAGCGCGAGGCGTGGCGATCACTCAAGCTGGACGTACAGAACACCCTCTTCCAGGGGTTGGGGCAGAAGTTCACGACCCTGTCGACGTCGATCCTGCCGTCCCTGCGCGCCGGCCTCACCGGCACGGCGACGATCCTGAACACGACCGCGAAGAACGCCGCGAACGCGGTCATCCAGTTGGCCAAGACGGGCCAGCTGCGGTCGCTGTTCGACGGCCTCAACAACGGCATGCGCCCACTCACTCGGATCCCCGGGCAGATCATCACCGGGCTCACCCAGATCAGCATCGCCGCGAGCCCGGCGTTCGCCCGCCTCACGACCGCGGCGGCCGGCGCCGCGGACCAGATCGCGAAGAAGCTCGGTACCGCGTTCAAGTCCGGCGCCCTCCAGGACGCCATCGAGGGCGCTGTCGACATCGCCAAGCAGTTCGGGCATCTCCTCGGCGACGCCTTCGCTACGTTGAACAACATCTTCAAGGCTGCTGCGGCTGGCGGCGGGGACGCCCTGGGAATGCTCGGCAGCGTGTTCGCGGAGTTGCGGCGGATCACGTCGCAGCCGGAGGTCCAGCAGGCGCTCACCAGCATCTTCACCGCGGTCAACGCGATCGCCAAGCTGCTGGCCGGCACGCTGGGGGCGGCGGTCGAGGCGGTGCTGCCGGTGCTGGCGGCGTTGGCTCCGGTGGTGACGCAGTTGGCGGAGCAGTTCGGTCCGGTGCTGGCGCAGTTGGCGGGGGCGTTGGGCTCGGCGTTGATGCCGATCGTCACGGCCCTGTTGCCGATCATCACGGACGTGGGGACGATCATCGTCTCGCTGGTGAAGTCGGTGCTGCCGCTGCTGCAGCCGTTGGGTGTGCTGATCGGTGCGATCGTTACCGCGATTGGTCCGATGATCAGTGCGTTGGGTGCGCAGTTGACGCCGTTGATCGGCGCCCTGGTGCAAGGTCTGCTGCCGGTGGTCATGGCGCTGGTGCCTGTGGTGCAGGTCTTCGGTGAGCTGCTGGGGCAGTTGGCGCCGCTGTTCCCGAAGCTGTTGACGTCGTTGCTGCCGCTGATCCCGCCGATCGCTCAGCTGACGGTGTCGCTGCTGAACTTGGCGATGCAGGTCATCGTGCCGTTGATGCCGTTGATCGTCGGGCTGGCGACGATGCTGACCGGAGTGCTGGCGGGCGCGGTGAACACCCTGGTTCCAGCGATCAACTTGGCGATCACGTGGTTGACGAATCTGTCGGATGCGGCCGCGCAGATCGTGAAGTGGGTGGTGGACGCCTTCACGTGGCTGTACGACACGCTGGTCGGCCACTCGATCATCCCTGATCTGGTGAACGCGATCATCGGCTGGTTCGGGACGCTGTGGACGAAGACGAAGCAGCTGTTCACGACGCTGAAGGACGGCGTCGTGAAGATCTGGAAGGACCTGTGGTCGACGGTCCGCGCGAACTGGAACTCCTTCTACGACGGGCTGAAGACGTCGGTCTCGAACGCGTGGTCGTGGGTGAAGAACGGCGTCTCCAGCCTGAAGACCAGCATCACGAACACGTGGTCGTCGATGTGGACCGGCGCCAAGGACAAGATGACGTCGGTCTTCTCCACCATCAACAGCAAGATCGGCGACTTCAAGAACGGGATGAAGTCCGCGTTCTCGTCGCTGCGGGACAGCCTCGGCACGATCTGGAACGGCATCAAGTCGAAGATCTCGTCGCCGGTGAAGTGGGTCGTCTCCAACGTCTACAACAACGGCATCCGGAAGATGTGGAACACCATCGCCGGAAAGATCAACTCGAAGTTGAGTCTGCCGTCGATCGCGCTCGGCTTCAACCGCGGCGGCGTCGTCCCCGGCACCGGCAACTCCGACACCGTCCCCGCCATGCTCACCCCCGGCGAACGCATCCTGTCCAAGCCCGAGGTCGCCCAACTCGGCGGACACCGGGGCATCGACGCCATCCTCCAGAAGGACCGTCCGACGAAGACCGGCGGTAACCCGAGCAGGCAGGAAGAGAAGCGCCGCTACCAGGGCGGCACCCAGCACTTCGGCTCCGGCGGCATCGTCGGATCCGCCGTCAACGCCGTCGGAGGAGCCATCAGTGGCGCCGTCGACTGGGCGAAAGACCTCGTCATCGGCGGCCTGAAGGCGGCCGCACAGAAGGCCATCAGTGCGATGATCCGCCCGCTCATCGGCCGCATCCCCGCAGGTGGCGTCGGCAGCCTCATGAAGGGCCTCTCCAACAAGGCCCTCGACGGGATGCTCAGTTTCCTCGGCAACGAGGACAAGAAGGCGGTCGGCGGCCCCGCCGTACAGCGGGCGCTCGCCTGGGTGAAGACGCAGAACGGGCTGCCGTACCAGTGGGCGGGCAATGGCAACCCCTCGTGGGACTGCAGCGGCCTGATGTCCGCGATCGAGTCGGTGATCCGTGGGGAGAAGCCGCACCGCCGATGGGCCACCGGCTCGTTCGTCGGGAACAACGGGCCATCCGGCTGGGTGCGGAACCTGAAGTCCCCATTCATGATCGGTGTCACAAACGCTGGGGTGGGTCACACTGCGGGAACGCTCGCCGGGATGAACGTCGAGTCCTCGGGCGGCCGCGGCGTCCACATGGGCAAGTCCGCCCGCGGCTACAACGACCCCCTGTTCACGTCCCAGTGGGGCTTCGCGCCGGCCGCGAAGTACGACTCGGGCGGTCTGCTCCAGCCGGGCGCAACCCTCGCGATCAACAAGACCGGGAAGCCGGAAGCCGTCCTTACGGCCGAGCAGCACGCGGCGCTGCAGAGCATGGCCAAGAGCGGCGGCAGCATCACGATCGAGAACATCACCGTGACCGGCGTCTTCGACTTCTCCAAGCCTGCGGCAGCGCAGCAGGCCGCCCGTCAGTTGCGTGTCGCGATGAAGGAAGAACTCCGCAAGTACGACAGGGAGCGCGCCTGATGACATCACTCGGCCTGCTTGAGCCAGGCGTCCAAGGTGGGGCGGCTGATGCCGAGCGCCTCGGCGGCGGCCGCCTTGGTGGCTCCGCGGTCGAAGGCCTGCCGGGCGAGGGTGAGTTTGTCCTGATGGGTTCGGGCGGCGGCTCGTTCCTCGGCCGCTACGAGGGTTTTGATCTCGTCGAGTTTGGCGAGCATGGCGTCGTCGCGGGCGATCTGCTGCCGTTGCCCGATGGCGCATTCGATTTCCATGCGGATCCAGAGCAGCAGGTCGGCACGGGTGGTGGCCTCATCAGTGGCGACTTGGAGCTTGCCGCCGATGGTGAGGTCTTCGAGGTACCGGTCGACGACGACGGCTGGGGCGAGTGTGCCGTCGATGAGCTCGTTGAGCTCGTCGGCGGTGACGTAGTCCTGCAGGCCGGGGCCTTCGAAGTTCAGCAGGTCGGCGACGTCGGCGTAGGTCTTCATGGCATCCCCCTCAGTTACGTAAAGCAACCTTACATCAGGCATTGGGTCGACGTAAAGCGATTTTACATCACTGGTCGAGGGGAGTAGTAATGGCCCAGTACGCGTGGGGAGACACCACCCTCGGACGCATCCCCCTCAGGGAGACGTTCGGTGCCACCGAGGCCGGCGCCGACGACCGCACGCTCGACCTGGACGGGCAGGAGTCGTACCCGCCGCTCACCCGCGCTCAGGTCATCGCCCGGCACGACGGCATCAACGCGCTGGTGACCGGGCAGCTGGTGCAGGCGACGTTCACGGACAAGCCGGAACGCAACGGCTACTACACCGTCAAGGCCGCCAGCAGTACGTACACCGAGTACCGCAACGAAGCCGTCACCGCCGACTGGAAAGTCACGCTGGAGAGAGTCGGCTCCGACTCCGAAACCGACCTCCAGTCCAGGCTCACCGGAGCAGTCCGGTTGAACGACTTCTCCCTGACTGGCGAGCGCTGGCATGCGCCGGCGATCGGCCATTACGGCTACTACACCGGCGCCACCAACCCCACCACGATGACCCGCACCGGCGCCGACGGCACCATCACCGTGTACCGCGGTGTCCCGGCGAACATCAGCCCGCGGTGGGGCTGCGATCCGACCAGCTACCAGAGCGGCCGCGTCCGCGTCACCACGACCGGCTCGCAGGAGGTGTACGGCGTCGACGTACCCCTCTCCGCGACCGGTTGGTCGCTCACGAACGGGCTGGTCAACATCACGCCGTCCGCGTCGGCGACCTTCGATGTTCAGGCGTACACCGGGGGCGCCTACCGCTCGAAGCTGTGGAACACCTCGGTTGCCGGCTCCGGGTCCTCGATCGCCGCGTTCGACAAGGCGACGCTGCTCCGCAACGACCCTGAGATGGTGATCGTCCGCCTCATCGAATCCCTGAACCCAGGGCGCGCCACCCTGGATCTCACCCTGCGCCGTGGCTCCCGATTCGTCGAGGGCTACCTCCAGGTCGGCACCAGCGCCACGCTCGCCGTCTACCGCAGCAGCCTGGAAACCAACACCTCCGCGGCCGCATCCGGGTACGTGACCGCGACCGCCGACGACTCCGACGGCAACGTCTTCGCATGCGGCTCAGCCCGCGCGTTCACCGCCCACCCCAACGGCGGCATCATCAAGAGCAGCGCAACGAGCATGGACTTCTGGATCGGCGCCGTCGCCTCCCAGACCACCCTCAACAGCAACCCCACCTTCGAGACTGATACCTCCGGGTGGACCGCCACCAATGCCACCCTCACCCGCTCCAACGCCCAAGCCAAGTACGGCTCCTGGTCCGGGCTGCTCACCTCCACCGCGGGCGCCTCGCCGCGCGCCGAAGCCGCCAAGGCCACCGTCACGGCAGGATCGAGCTATCGGGCGTCCGGCTGGCTGTACGCGCCCTCAGCGATCGCCTCCGGGGTCGCCGTCAACATCAACTGGTACGACGGCTCGAACGTCTACATCTCCACCTCGTCGAACAACACCACCCCGGCCAGCGGCGCCTGGTTCTTCATGGACGTCTCGTTCACCGCCCCAGTCAACGCCGCCTCGGCCGGGATCTTGTTCACCATGAACGGCACACCCGGTGCCGGCGTGTTGCTGTACGGCGACGACATCCGTTTGCGCGCGGCCACGCCGTCTGGGGATGCGGCAACGGATCTGCGGAACATGTACATCGGCGCGATGCCGGAAGCCGTCTACGGCGTAAGGAGGTAGACGGTGTCGGTCAGCGAGGTTCTCAAATCCCTCGGCTCGTGGGAGGTCAAGCTCCAGCCGAATACCCCCCGCGACGTCCTCGACCTGCTGGATTACTTCGGCCACGTCGCGATCATCCCGGGTCGGCTCGACCCGCTGCAGTACGGCGACAACCTCCTCACCACCGCCCGCTACGTCGGCGTCCTCCGCACCCGTACCATCGGCGACGACGGCCGCACGAACGCCTCCCAAGACGACCTGTCGGTTGGCGGCGTGGGGATGGCGTTCTGGCTCGGCGACGAGGACGGCAAGGGCTCGGTGTACGAGAACGCCGTCGAACCCGCAAGCGCCTCATTCTCGGCCGCCATCACCATGCTCCTCCCGGCGTCCGGGGCGGTGACGGCCGGCACCCTGTACTCGGTGGCTGGCCTGTACTCGGGTCATCACCAGTACGAGTCGCCGCGCGCGGCGATCACTTACGTGTGCGACACCATGTCCACCACCAGCGTGCCCGTGAGCTGGCGGGTCAACGGCAGCGGCACCCTGGATGCGGGGCCCGAGAGCAATCTGTTCGTGACGGAACCGACGTGCGTGATCATGGCGACGGAGTCCGGTGAGGACATGGCCCTCCGCGCGCTGCCTGGGAGCATGGACGTCACCCGGGACGTCGAGGACTACACCACGAGAGTCGTGCTCCTGGCTGAGGGCGACGGGACGAGCATCGCGACCGGGGCCGCGGACATCAGCCCGGCGACCTCGTACAAGGACGTCCACGGAAACACGCTCAAGCTCACCCGGCTGGTCTCCGAGTCGGACACGGCGACCGCCAACGCGGCCACACGCGCCCAGCTGGCGCTGTCGCAGTACACGTCCACCCGGAACGCCCTCACGCTGTCGACGGCCGACTACGACGTGCACGGCACGTTCCAGGTCGGCGACCACGTCTGGGTGTACGACCCCGACTCCGGACTCGTCGACACCGCCACCGAGATCACGTTCCGGGGGCAGCGACTCAACCCGCTGAAACTTCAGGTGACCGAGACCCAGTGGTCCGTCACCGACCAGTACACGGTCGCCTACCGGTCCGCGGCCGGCGTGTGGACGGATCTCACGCAGTACGTGGAGTGGGAGACCGACAGCACGTCGACGGTGACCGTCGGGGACTTCTCCCGGCAGCTCACCAACTCCAGCGTGGAGCCGGTCGGGTCCCGGCCGAACGCGGACACGAGCGTGCCTGGGCAGCCGGTGTTCGTCACCCCGTTCACGGGGGTCGCCTATTTGGACAGCAGGGGTTTCACCCGGGCGCGGGTCGTCCTCAACTGGAACGCCCCGCTGAACATCGACGGCTCGACTGTGCTGGACGGAGATCACTACGAGATCCGGTACGCCGTCGACACCGACATGATCTACCCGGCGACCTGGGCTGCCGTCTCGCAGGTCCGCTGGCAGGACTTGCAGATCTGGGCGCAGCCTTTCGCCGCCCCGACTGGGCAGTGGCAGACGATGGTCGTCAACTGGGACACCACGACCGCGCAGATCCAAGATCTCAGCCCCGGTATCGGCTACGACATCCAGATCCGGGCCGTCGACACCACCGGCAACGCGGGCGCATGGAGCGGCACGACGACGTTCGTGGCGAGCTCGGACAACATCCCGCCGAGCACGCCGGCCGCGCCGTCGGTGGCCGGGTCGCGGATCGCGGTGCAGGTGACGCACACGCTCGGCGTGAGTTCGGGTGGGACATTCAACTTGGAGTCCGACCTGGACCACCTGGAGATCCACGTCTCCTATGAGCCCGGGTTCACACCGGACACGACCACCCTGAAAGGGAAAGCCCTCGCGACGGCTGGGATGATCCAGGCGCAGATCCCGGTGGTGTTCACAGCCCAGGTGGAGGAGACATCCGCCCGGTACGTGCGCGTCGTAGCCGTGGACAAGACCGGCAACAAGAGCGGGCCGTCCGATGCGGCGACGGCGACCGCGCTGCTGATCGACGACGCGCACATCTCCGACCTGACCGTCACGAAGGTCACGGCGGGCACGATCAGCGCAGACTGGATCGTCGGCGCTCGCATCAAAACCGCCGACACCGGGCCCCGCGTCGAACTGAACTCCGCCGGCCTGCAGACCTACAACGCGTCCGGCACGCAGACCGTGAACATCGCCGCTGCTGACGGCTCGGTGTCGATCATCGGCACCCTGCAGAGCGGCACCTCCGGTAAACGCCTGGTGATCAACCCGACCAGTACCTTCCTCCCTGAGGTGCGCTTTTACGCAAACAACGGCACCGACTACGGCTACATCAACGCCGTCTCCTCCGGCTCCGACGTCAACCTCGGCCTGAACTCAAGCCAGTTCGACGACGGCGGCGGCACGCAGGTCATCTCCCGCGCCTACCTCAACACGTCCAATGCGGAACTCGCAGTCATCCGCGCCGACAACCAGAACCGCTACGGCGGATTCGTCTGGGCAGGCGTGGGCGCCCTGTATGCAGGCTTCAACCGGGCGAACGTCGACGGCGGTCTGCTGTACGCCGACATCTCACAGACGTCACTGGCCTTCATGAGCGGAGGCGTCCAGCAAGGCCAGATCTACGCCGACGCATCGAAGGGACGTGTCGGCTGGAACCCCAGCGACGCCACCGGTAACTACCTGGACTTCGTCAGCAACCGCACCCGGCACGTCGGCGCCTGGGCCGACTACATCTCCGCAAGCAGCACGGATGGGATCTTCACCGCCAACCAGGCGTTCGTCACCGCAGGCGATACCAGCCTCACCCTGTCCTACGGGGCGAGCATGACCAACGTGATGGCGCCCATAGTGACGTTCCGACACCCGTCACTGCGCACCTGGCAAGTCACCGCGTCCTCCGTGACGGCATTCACGGTCTCGTGCGGCACGTCGTCCGGTACCCCTTCGATCGGCGTCTGGAGTATCCGCTTTGCCTGAACGCATCCTCAGCATCGACTTCGTGACCCAACGAGCCAGCAGCGGCGGGGCGCTCTGGGCTGTCCACCACGTCGACCAGGACGGCAGCGGCGGCGGCCACATCTTCCCCGCGGAGACCGTGGACTGGCGGGCCGCCGAGTACGGGCTCACCGACATCGACGAGATCCTCGACGTCATCCTCCATGAACCCCACCTCCCGGACATCGTGGACCGGGACGATGCCGCACTTCGTGCCGGATGGGTCACCAGCTACACCGCAGGTGCCGAGCCGATCACCCTGTTCACCGCCAGCTCCACCAGTGACGCGTATGCCGCGCACCGGATCCGGATCGACGACACCAAGGAGACCCGGGTCCTGGTGGCCGCACCCGGCAGGGGCCGGAATCAGCTGGACGTGATCCGCCGTCGCGGTGTCGACAAGGCCAGCGTGCGGGCCAAGCGGGAGCTGGTGGACACGCACCGCTGGCAGCTCATCTACGGGGCCCTGCCTGTGGCGCCGCCGCCTTTGATCCCTGCTTCGTCGACGTTGGAGGTTCCCCGTGCCTGACCCGTCTACCACTCGGCTCGCGCTCTACATGTCGAAGAGCGACGGGTCTGAACTGGTCAACTACAGCCAGGACCTGGGCCAGAACTGGACGAAGGTCGACGCGGCCGTGGGCTTCCAGGCCGCCACTTCGTCTACGCGGCCGTCTTCGCCGTACTCCGGCAAGGCGATCATGGAGACCGACACCAGCTACCGCACCTACTTCTCCAACGGCACGGCACCCGCATCCGCATCCTGGGTGGAGATCCCCAACAGCTCGGCCACCTTCAGCAACAGCCTGAAGATGAGCCAGGGCAAACAGATCAACTTCGGCGCGTCTGGATCCACGGCCTACTTCGCCGTCCTCACCACCGCCACCGGCGACGACGTCCTCACCGCCCGCATCACCGGCGACACCGCCAGCAGGTTCCTCCTCGAAGCCGACGGCGGCCTCAGCTGGGGACCCGGCGGATCCACCGCCCCCGATACGACCTTCACCCGCACCGCCACCGGCCGGCTCACCCTCGCCGGCACGAACGCCGCCCTGACCATCGGCACCGCCACCTTCCGCCCCAGCCTCTCCAGTGGGCCCACGACGGTCGCCAACACGACAACCGAGACGGTCATCGCCACCGGCACCATCCCCGCGGGCGACGCAGTGGCCGGCGCCCTGTACAAACTCACCGCCTACGGAGTCGCCAGCAGCACCGGCACCCCGAACTTCACCATGACCGCGCGTCTCGGAGGCGTGGCTGGCACCAGCCTCTGCGTCATCGGGCCTTCCGCCACCGGCACCGCCATCTCCGGCCGGCCATGGCGCGCCGACATCTACCTCCGCTGTGTCAGCACGGGTGCGTCGGCGTCGTGGTCGCCGATGCTGACCGTCTACCACAACCTGACGACGGCGGCGCAGACCGGCAACAACATCCAGATCCCCAACAGCGCGGCGAACGTCACCGTGGACTCGACGGTGTCGCAGGCGCTCGTGCTCACCTGGACGTGGGGTACGGCGTCCTCGTCGAACACGGCGACGTGCACCGCTGTCGACTTCGAGCGGGTGGCTTAGGCGCGTTCCTGGTTGGGGTAGGCGGGGACGGTAGCGAGGTCGGGGCCTGCGGGGGTGGGGTCGGTGGCGGCGGTCATGAGCTGTTCGTTCTCGGCGCGGGCGGCGGCGAGGTCGCGTTCGAGTCCGGCGACTTGGGCGCGGAGGAGGACGTTCTCGTCGGCGATCTCGCCGTGCCTCTTACGGAAGGCGTCGAGGGCGTCCTCGATGCTGATCTGCTTGTTCATCGCTGCTCCTTGGGGTGGATAGCTTGGTCCCAACTGGTGCTGTCGGGGTGGGCGCTGGTGGCGTGGCTGGCGGTGAGCGCGAGTACAGCGCGCGTGAGGGCTTCGAGACGGCGCGCGTTGGCGGTCTGCGGGTCGCCTTCGGCGTCGTACCTGTCGGCGGACGCGAGGAGTTGTTCAGCCTCGGAGTACTGCTCCGGGCCTGTCACGTTGCCGCCTTGTTGATCAGCCGCGCGATCGCGAGGGCGTGCTGCGCGTCCTCAGGCAGCGCTGCGTCCTCACGAAGGTCGATGCCGACCCACGTGCCCAGCCACTTGGCGATGGCCTCGCCGACGCCGGGGTGCATGAGCGCCGCGAACATGGCGTTGAGCGGCCCGTTGTGGTCGTTGCTGAACGTGGCAAGGATCTTCCCGCCGCCGACGAGGCGGTGGTCGCAGTCGTCGCCCCACCGCCTGTTGGGGTCGTCCGCAGCCCACGGGCCGTCGGACGCGTCGTGGACGGCGCCACGAAGCACGGTGATCGCAGCGGAGAGCTCCTCGGCCGGAGTCATGTCCGCCTCGCTGCTGCGTCGCCGCGCCCCGGCTGCCCAGAGCTGTTACCCCGATGATGCGTCCATGCCCAGCTTCTCCTCGGCGCGTGGTAGAACTTCGCCCCGGCCGCCGCGCACTCCACGGTGAACTGGAAGTCTTCGCCGTAGTGCTGCCCGTCGATGAGCTGGCCCTCGGGGACGTCGCGGAAGCCGATCGCCTTCGCAAGCTCTGTCCGCACGAGAGTGGTGATCGTCGTCTGGTGCGGCTTCGCCGGATTGAAGGACTTCCCGAAGTGCCCGAGCGGATCGTTCTGCGGCCATGGCTTCCCGTCGGGGAAGTGCACGCAGTAGTAGCTGTAGGTGTAATCCGCCTTGAAGATCTTCGCGCCCAGGGCGAGGACCCGCAGGTGCTCCGGGTAGAAAAAATCGTCCGAGTCCAGGAAGCTGACCCACTCGGTGGTCACCGCGTCCAGCGCCCGCTGCCGGGTGACTGCCGCCCCGTCGCCGTCCTCATCGATCGCGATGCTGATGTCAGCGGCCGGGAGTAGCTGCGCCTTCACGCTGGCCACCGCCCGGTCGAGCATGCCGTTCTCCACCCGCGCCCGGTGCGCGGGGATGACCACGGTGATCTCAGGAACCTGCACGGCCGCCCCCGGCATCCCGCTCCATCAACAGCTGCTTCAGGTACAGTGCCCCGTCCACCAGCTCCTCGTAGGCGTCCTGGAGCGCGTCCCTGCCGTTGTCCGGCTGGAGATGCGTGCCGTACTTGACCCGGCGCCGCTCGCAGAGTTCCTCGATGTCCGCGATCAGAGCGTCCTTCACGAACGGCTCGTTGTTGTGACGCGGCATCGGCTGATCGGTGTCCATTCCCATGGTCATACCTTCCTGTTGCGGGCGGCGCTCACAGCCGCCACCGCCCCGGTCGTGCGAAGTCGTGCTGCCACCCCCTGAGCCCGCGCATACGCATCCCCAGGCGACGGCCGAAACTCCACAACCGCCTCACGGAACAGGCCCTCCAGCACGTCCGCGAGCGCAGCCGGCGCCACGTTCCCGTACCACTCGCCCGGCGCCGGAAGCGGAGCCCCGGAAGCGCCGTGCTGAGGCCGCCCCGTTGATGCGCACGTCACGAACAGCAGCTCCGGGCCACCAGGCTCCAACGCCTGCGATGCCGTCCGAAGGATCAACGCCCACTTCTCGACGTGCTCCAGAACCTCGGTGCACACCACCAAGTCGAAGGTCGTCATGGTCTCCGGCCACGGGCGGGTGCAGTCGAACACCAAGTCCACTCCCGGGCCCGGTGCGATGTCGATACCGGACCAGCGGGCGTTCGGCAGGAGGTCGCGGATGCCGCCGTTGATGTCCCGGCCGCCGAGATCCAGGACCCGCCACCGCGCCGACAGATCCAAGCCGGACGCCGCCAGTTGGCGGGTGAGCCCGTCGCGTGCTTCAGGGTGCATTACCAGGGCGCCTTTCCCCAACGGTTGATGAACGTCTCCCGATCCCGGCGGGTCTGCTCCACCAGTTCCGGCCGGGCGTTGGTCTGTACGTCGGGGGCTCGGTGCTCGACAGGGATGCCGGGGACGAGGAGCGCGCCACTCTGCTGCCGGGCCCGCCAGTCCAGGTCATCATCGCCGAACCACCAGGCTAGGGACTCGTCCGCCCGGAGCCCGGTCTCACCGCGCAGCATGAACGCGTACCCGGTGATCCGCTGCCCCAGCGGCACCGGACCCGGCTCGGTGTGCAGGATCTCCTCGCTGCCGCCCGCCTGGTCCGGGTATGCCATGGCCGCGCCCGTCGCCCGCATCCGCTTGCCCAACGTATGCACGAAGTCTGGCGGACAGACGACGTCATCGTTGACGACGAGGACATCCCACGTCTCCCACCCGGAACCGCCACGGTCCTGAAGTCGCTGAATGTCGGCAGCGACCCAGTCGAGACCGAGGTTCCACAGCTTGCTGATGTTCGGCGGATCCTGGGGCCACCGCAGGACCGTCACCCACTTTTCCCACCGGCAGGTGTCCACGGGGGGTGTGCTGCCGTTGTCGATGACCACGACGCCGCAGACCTGCGGGCTGGCCAGGAGGCTGTCGATGCAGTCGGCGAGCATGCCGGGCCGGTTGCGGGTCGGGATCACCGCGTAGGCGGCTGTCACTGTCCGCCCCAGATGGTGGTGTGCGACGGCGCGGTCTCCTCACGTAGCGGCGCGTAGTAGTACACCGCGAGACTCCGCCGCCAGTGGTCGCCGACGATCGGGTCCGGATGCCCATGCCACGACTCCGCGCCACACGCGAACAACACCGTCCGATTGAACCGCGGCAGCACCTCAACCTCCTGGCCCTGCCCGAGGTACAGGACACCGCCCCACTCCCGCTCCCACTCCTCGTTCAGGAACACCAGCAGGTTCAGCCTGCGCTCCAGCGGCAGGGCGGGGTGACGGTTGAAGTCCCGGTGCATGGCGAGCCGGCCGCCTTCGCCGGTCATGTGCATTCCGCCACCAAGGTCGTCCGCGGTGAGCGGCCCGATCCCGGTCGCCTCTTCCAGCGCACGGCATACCTTCTCCGAGCGGGCGGTGTCGAAGAAGGCACGGGTCGCTGGGCCCCACATGTTGGAGGCGCCGGCCCGCTTGCCGCGTTCCTTGGGGTCGGGGTAGCTGATCCAGCGGGGGTCGTGGCCGGGCGGGAACTCGGCGGCGCAGGCGCGAAGGATGTCCGAGTTCCACGCGTTGTCGATGACGGCGTGCGGGAACGGGCTGGCCGCGTTGAACTTGGCGGCGTCGAGGCTGATCAGGTCAGTCAGCACGCCTCCTCCTCCGTCGTGCGGGTGGGGGCGCGGTGTCCGCAGGAGCAGCCGGGGTTCGAGCAGTGGGCTTCGGGCGGGAGGCCCTGGTCGGCGGCGTCGGCGCACTGGCGGCAGATCATCCGAGGATCGCTTTCTCCCAGGCCGGGGCGAGCCGGCTGATCGTGTACTGGCGGGCGTGCTCGCGGGCGGCCGCGCCCATCTCTGCGCGCATGGCCGGCTCGTTGGTGAGGGCGCGGAGATGCTGGGCCCACTCGTGGTCGCGGTGGACGAGGTAGCCGGTGACGCCGTGCTGCACGAAGTCCTCGTAGGGCCGGACGGCGGAGGCGACGACGGGTATGCCGAGGGCCGCGCATTCGGTGGCCTTCACCGGGCTCTTCGCGAGGTTGAAGACGTGCGGTAGGAGCGGTGCCACGCCGATCGTGTAGTCGACGACGCGGTAGTAGTCCTCGACGCTCTGCTGCCACGGCGTGAACCGGCGCCGCGGCGCGCGCAGGAGGGCGCCGTAGTCGTTGCCGATGCAGTGCAACTCCGTCTGCGGGTTCCGTTGGAGGAACCGGCGGATGTGCTGCCCGGTGTGGTCCCAGTCCATGTGGTGGGTGGCGCTGCCGCCCCATCCGATGGTGATGGTGCCGTCAGCCAGCTGTGGGGGCTGGTGGTCGAGGAGCCAGTCGGGGACGGCGTTGGGGATGACGTGGACGTTCGGGTTGTACTGGCGGACGAGGTCGGCGAGCGGCTCGGTGGTGACGGTGACGGCTGCTGCGACCTGGATGTTGCGGATGATGTTGTCGCGGACGTCGGGGCGCGCGTAGTACTGGTGGGCGGCCGGGCTGCGGTGGTCGATGTTGAACAGGTCGTCATCGATCTCGTAGATCAGCTTCCGGCCTTCGGAGGCGAGGAGTTGCCACATCATGCTGGGGTTCGGGTCGCAGACCCGTTGTCCGACGACGACCGTGCCTCGGTTGTGGCGGACGGGCTGGGGTAGGCGGGTGCCTGCGCGGGTGGCGTGTCCGAGTGCGGCAATGCCTTGCATGGGGAGCCGAGCCCGGTAGTAGCCGCACCCTGCGTCGTCAGCGGCCCACGAAAACACATCGAGGACGGGGAGCCCGGCGAATGGGTCCTGCCAGTCGGGGCCGCGTAGGGCTGGGGGGATGGTGTACGCGGGGTGGAGTGGGGCGATGCTCTGCTGGGTCACGGCCCCTCCTTGTCGGGCGGCTGGAAGGCGGCGCGACACAGCTCGTAGAACTCGGCGCGGTCGGCGGTGACGACGTGGCCGCAGCGGAGGAATCTGATGACGATGGTGTCGTCGCTGATGCTGATGTCGAGTGCTGCTGGGCGCGCGCCGCAGGTAGGACAGTCGGTGAATGACGGCGGCGAGCTCTGGTTGCCTGCTGTCGCGCGCTGGCCGAGGCTGACGGCGATGGGTTGGAGTTGCTCGCGGTCGAGCGGGGTGGGCTCGGTCACGGTCGTCCTCCCCAGTTCGGTCCTCGGAGCGCGGCGGGGACGCGGCTGGTGTCCGGCATGGGGCCGCGCCGCTTCACCGTCGGTGGTTGTGGCCGGTCGAGTCCGGCGAGGATTTCCGCCGTCAGCCCATAGCCCTCGGCGAGTGCGTGGAGGGTGGGGCAGTCGTTGATGTTGGGGGTGAACGCGCCTTCTTCGTAGTCGACGTTGCAGCCGACGCAGTAGATGCTGCCGTCGCCGATGGTGCTATGTTCGGCGAGGATCTTCCGGTCGCCTGCGTAGCGCCTGCGCGTGGTGGCTGGGCCGTTGCATCCGCACGCGACGACGAACATGACGGCCGCGTCGTCGGTATCCCGGGTGGTGGCGCGGATCTTGCACTCGATGTCGTGCCACCGGTCGGCTCGCTGCTCAGCCGTGTCGACCTGCTGGGTGATCCAGCCGTGCAGGTCGGTCATCGCATGCCTCGCTGCCCCATGCGCGCGGCGCGGTCGAGTTCATGCCGGATGACGTCCGCGACGTCCTGCTTGGTGAGCGACCCATTAACGGTGATCGCTGTGTCGAGCTTCCGGTAGAGGCCCGCGAGTTCCCGCTGTCGTTCGCCGACTATCTCGATGAGCCTGCGCCACGTTGTGTCCCCGGACACGAGCAGCGCGCTGCACAGGTCGAGGCGGGTCCGTTCGTGCGCGTACACGATCTCGGCGGCCCCCGCCAGCTCCGGCTCGTCGCCCTCGGTCGAGAGGACGGTCATGGGCGGCGGCTCGTTCGCGGGGATGGTGACGGTCTCCCGGAACGAGAGGACCGCGCGGGCGCCGGTGAGTTCGGCGGTCTTCTCGAACTCGTCCACGATCCGTGTTTCCTCGCCGAAGCCTTGGACGTAGCGCATGGGCTCGTATTCGTCGATGACGAGGAGGAACGGTGGGCGTTCGTCGTTGATGCCGCTGGGGAGTTCGAGGATCTGCAAACGGGCCACGTCAGTCCACCTCCACGTCGAGTTCGTCGTCATCGACCGCAGGCAGGCCGTACCCGTACTTGGTCCGGTCGGCGGTCATCTGGGACGCGATCGCCGCAGCCGCCTCAGCGGGCCACGTGCGCCCTTCCACGGATCGGGCGCTCACGTCGACCCCCGACCCCAACACCTCGCCGCCGTGCAGCTTCGTCGGGATGCCGGGCCGGGTTGACCAGTCGACCGTCCACGCATCGAACCGCCGCCGGTTCCGTCCGTCAGTGCGTCGCTGCAACTTCAACCGGACTTCGTGGTCGTCGCCGTGCGGCATCCGGACCGTCACCGTGACCGGGTTGCCGACGTCCTCGTACTCGTACCGGGAGCGGCCGAAGAGGCGGTCGCGCGGGTCGAGTTTGATCGTGCCCCGCATCCACCACGGGTCGGCCTTCGACCACTCGTCGCGCTTGGCCCACAACTTCCAGTCGATGCCGCCGTGCTGGATGCCCAGCGAGATGACGCGTGACTGGTAGCCGGTCGGGTTGAAGCGCCGCTGTAGCCAGGTACCGAACCGTTCGGTGTGCAGGTAGATCGCGCCGAAGGGGTAGAGGCGGAGGTGCGCGGCGAGGGTGTGCTCACTGCCCGCGTTACCGATCTTCAGTTCGGCGTCCCAGCCGGGGAACGACTTCCCGATGATGAGCTGCCAGCCAACTTCGCCGGTCGACTTGGCGGGCCACGGGCCAGGAACCGGTTCGCGGTCGTAGAGCGGTAGGCCCTGTTCGGCGCGCTGCTCGATCTCGTCCTTCGACGGGTACGGGGGGCGGACTCCGTCGAGGGGACCGTCGTACCGGTCGCCGAGGTCCCAGCAGTCCGGGTCGAGTTGGCCTTGCGGATCAGGGCGGACGCCGCACCGGTCGCAGCACACCCAGCGGGCGCGGTCGCTGCTGTGCCTGGAGTTGTAGCCGTCGACGACGGCTCGATGCCCGAACAGGCGGCACAGGGGGATGAGGCGCGGCAAGCCAGAGATGAAGTAGCCGCGATTCAGGAGGGTGCCGGGACGTTCGCCGTCGCGTTCGCGGTAGTTGACCGAGAAACGGTGCATAGCTGCGACTCCTGTGCGGGTTCGTGCGGGTGGGTGCGGGTCCTGGTGCGGGCGGGAGCGCGACCCGCACGGTGCACGCTCCCGCCGCTGACCCCTCTGAGCGAAGAGTCAAAGTGAACTATAGCCTTCGATTCATAGGTTCAACTGGTATCCCAAGCTACGATCTGAAGGAACCTAGCTTGTGGGAGGACCCGCATGCCCAACCAACCCGCGTGGCCGCTCGGCAAAGCCCCGGCCCAACCCGCACGCCCACAGCTGCGGCTCTCACCCGTCCTCGACGACGCCAACCTCCCCGCCCCGCCCGAGACATGCGACTGGCAGGACGACCGGATCGTCTGGCCCATGTACGGCAACGCCGACTGGGGCGACTGCGTCTGGGCCGAGATCGGCCACGAGATCAACCAGCTCACCTACTACGCCACCGGCGACGAAGCCCAGCCGACCGACGCCGACATCCTCAAGGGCTACAGCGACGTCACCGGCTTCGATCCCAACGCGGGCACGCCCGGGGAGAACTCGACCGACAACGGCACCTACGTCCAGGACGCCATGAAGTACTGGCGGAAGACCGGCGTCGGCGGCCACAAGATCATCGCCTATGCATCGATCGACCCCAGCAACCTCGACCACGTCCGACTCGCCATCAGCCTGTTCGGATCCGTCTCCATCGGCATCCAGTTCCCCGACTCCGCGATGCGCCAGTTCAACGCGGGCCAGATCTGGGACGTCGTCCGCGGCGCGAAGAACGAGGGCGGTCACTGCATCCTCGGCGGCGCCTACGACAAGGAAGGCATCGGCCTCGTCACCTGGGGCGCCGAAACGAAGATGACCTGGCGGTTCTTCACGAAGTACGCCGACGAGGTCTGGGTGCCGCTCGACGAGGACGGACTCAACAAGGCAGGCCAGTACTTCACCGGCGTCGCCACGTTCTACGCGCTCGGCGGCCAGTTCGCCGCACTGACGGGCGAAACCAACCCGGTCCCCGCCCCACAGCCGACGCCGACCCCGGTGCCTTCCCCTCCTTCGCCGCCCGCTCCTTCTCCGGCTCCTGACCTCGATCCTCGACTGGTTCAGGTCGCGCAGCTGATGAGCGAGTGGGCGCACGACAACAACGTGACGGGAGCCTGACCATGACCGGCAGCGGCCCGCAGCTCTACCCCGGCGCCGACACCACTCACTGGTGGCAGGCGGAGTGGGGTGGCGACCTCATGGAGGTCAACGTTCTCGTCCTCCACACCACCGAAGGCATCGGCCTCCCCAACTACGACAACGGCTCGATGGCCCCCAACCTGACGGCCGTCGCCAACATGGCAGCGAAGAAGCTGAAGTGGTACCAGCACTTCGACATCGACCGCTCCAGCCGCGCCCTCCGCAACCTCGCAGGTGGCGTCCAGACCAACACCCTGAACGTCACCCAGGTCGAACTCGACGGCACCTGCGACTACACCAAGCGCACCAACTGGGGCAGCCGCATCGCTGGCAAGGACTACATCTACTGGGGCAACCCACCCGACTGGGCACTCCAGCAGCTCGCAGACTTCCTGGCCTGGCTCCACAAGAACCACAACGTCCCGCTGACCGGCCCGTCGATGTGGCTCACCTACGGCCCGGACACCCGTCGCCCCGGCATCACCCCGGCCTCCTACGGAGCCAGCCCGGCCCGCATGAGCTTCGCCCAGTGGAACGAGTTCAAGGGGATCTGCGGGCACCAGCACGTGCCGGAAAACGACCACGGCGACCCGGGCAGCCTGCCGTTCGCTCGGCTCATCGCGCTCGTCGGCGCCACGCAGCCGACCAAGCCCAAGCCGTCTTACGAGCTGTTCCCTGGCAGCAGCTTCTTCACCACTGGCCGCCGCTCGCCGATCATCGCGGCGATGCACAAGCGGCTCGTCGCTGAGGGCTGCAACAAGTACGCGTCCAGCAGCAACGCCGACGTGTGGGGGCCGGGCGATGTCCGCTCCTACGCCGCATGGCAGCGCCACCTCGGCTACGCGGGCAGCGGTGCCGACGGCATCCCCGGCAAGGCCTCCTGGGACAAGCTCCACGTCCCCAACGTCTGACCCATCCCCGAGAAACGAGACTCCGATGAACGTCAATCTCCCCGCCGCCTACTGGCTCGGGCTGCTCACCTCCGTCGTGCTGCCCGTGCTCGTCGGCCTGGTCACCACCAGAGTCACCAACGCCGGACTCAAGGCGGTACTGCTCCTCGCGCTCAGCACCGCGACCGGCTTCGTCACCGAGTACGCCGGCCCGCACGACGCCGGCTACAGCGTCGGCACCGCCGCGATCCTCGCGCTCGTCAGCTTCGGGACCGGCGTCCTCGCACACTTCGGACTGTGGAAGCCGACCGGAGTGTCCGGGAAGGCCCAGGACACGCTGGTGCGGTCCGGAACCCACGCCTCGGGCGTCTGATCCTGCCCACCTCGCGCGACCTGGAGCCTGCATGGACGCGGCCATGGTCACGGCGATAGCCGCACTCGTCGGCGCTCCCGTGGCCGGGCTGGCAGCCATGTACGGCACCCGAGGCGCGAACAGGGCAGCCCGGGAGGGCAGTGCAGTGACGGGCTTCAGCAGCCTCACCAACGAGCTCCAAGAGGAGCGCAAGGAGCTGCGTGAGGAGTTGCGCGCGGTGCGCATCGAACTCGCAGCGAAAGAGCTGGAGATCAACCGTCTCAAGCTGCTGCTTTCCCAGCACGGGATTCCGGTATGACCCGCGGCCAGCACGCCTGCTACCGGCGCCGCACCCTCCTGTGGACGATCGCCCTGCTGCTGTTCCTCGGCGGCGCGGTCGGCGTGTCCTGGCTGCTCGTTGACCGTAGCCGCCTCAACGACCAACTCGCCCACGAAGCCGACCTCCGCGGGCAGGCCGTATCCACCCTCGCCGGGGACGTGCGGGCGCTCCGCCAGCAGGTCAAGGCGGAGGGGAAGACCCCCGTCGCACCGGACCCGACCAAGGCTGTCAGCAACCTCCCAGACCGCGCCGAGGTTCCCGTCCCCATCCCGGGACCGCCTGGCCCGAAGGGCGACACCGGGGCGACGGGTGCATCAGGGAAGCCGGCACCGACCATCACGCCGGCGCCGGGTGCATCCGGGCAGCCTGGAGCTCCCGGGGCTACGGGCGTCCAGGGCGAGCCAGGGCCGGCGGGTCCTCAGGGTGAGCAGGGCCCGCAGGGCGAGAAGGGCGACAAGGGTGATCCGGGCCCAGCCTGCCCGGACGGCTACAGCCTCCAAGCCCCCAGCTACGACCCGGACGCACTTGTCTGCCGCAAGGACGGGGCGGCCGACCCGAGCCCCACTTCAGATCCGCAGAACCGCAGCCTGCTCGGCATCGCCGCGCTCACCATGACCGCTACGTACAGGAGGCTCTGATGGCCAACATCGTCTTCAACATCGCGCTGGGGAAGCTGGCCTACTACGCCGGCCTACCCGCAGCAAACGACTCCCTCGTCCTGATCGCCCTGGAGTCCAGCGGCCTGGAGACCGACGCCGTCCTCCGCGACAAGCACGACTTCGCTGCGGTGGTCGCAGGTACGACGAACGAGCAGACCACGGTCACCCGGAAGACGCTCGCGTCCGTGACCGTGACCGTCGACGACACCAACGACCGGGTCGCGCTCGACGCAGCAGACGTCGTCTGGACCGCCCCGACCGGCAACGCGATCGGCGCGCTCGTCATCGGCTACATCCCCGACACGACGACCCCGAGCGACTCGGCGATCATCCCGCTGACCAAGCACGACCTGACCTGGTCCCCAGACGGCAACAACTTCACCCTGAGCATTGCCGACTTCTTCCGGGCGAGCTCCACCGCGTAACGGGAGGAGCCCACCGTGACGAGCTTCAGCGACGACTTCAACCGCGCAGACAGCACCGACCTGGGCGCCAACTGGGTTGAGGTGTCCGGCGACTGGTCGATCTCCTCCCAGCAGCTCAGCCCGGGCGCTGCGGGCGGGACGATCATCCTGCGTGCCGCCACGGCGATGGTGTCGAACGACAACTTCGCGCAGATCACCATCACGGCCACCACCACAGCGAGCCAGGGCGTCTGGTGCCGCGGCAACTCAAACATCAGCCAGGGCTACCTGTGGCGGAACAATGGCTCGACCTGGGATCTCTTCAGCGTCGTCGGCGGCAGCTTCACCAACATCGGCACCTACTCGGCGGCGGCGGTCCCGGGCGACGTCGCGAAGATCCAGGCCGTCGGGTCGACGATCACGGGCTACGTCAACGGCGTCTCCCGCGTCTCGGTCACCAATACGGCTGTCACGACAGGCACCGCCGTGGGTGTCCGCTCCGACTCAGCGAGCGCGGTCCGCTACGACGACTTCTCCGCCGGGGACGTAACCTTCGGCGCAACGCTCGGGATCGCGTCGGAAGCCGGCAGTGCGCAGCAGCTCGCCGGCGCCAAGGCGGCGACGCTCGGGGTGGCCGGCGAAGCAGGTACAGCGCAGGCCTTGGCCGGCGCGAAGACCGCGGCGCTCGCGCCGGCCGCAGCAGTGGAGACGGCGCAGACCCTTGTGGGCGGCAAGTCAGCGACGCTCGGCACGGCCGGCACCGCCGAGTCCGCGCAGTCGCTCAGCGGAGCGAAGGCCGGCGTGCTCGTGCCGGCTGGCGAGCAGGGCACCGCGCAGGCTCTCGCTGGGGCGAAGTCGGCCGCGCTGGGGATCGCTGGTGTCGTGGAGACGGCGATGCCGCTGGTGGGCTCCAAGACCGCGACCCTGACGCCGGCCCTGGAGCTCGATACGGCGCGGCCGCTGACCGCCCCCTCCAGTGTCGTGCCGAGCCCGGAGCGCACGTACCGGATTCCCGCCGAGGTTCGGCTGCTGACTGTGGTTGCCGAGAACCGCACCCTGACAGTGAGGTAGGCCATGGCCGACAGCTTCATCAAGGACCCGTCCGCGCTCTTGGAGTACACGTGGGACTGGGGGCTGTGGCTTGCCGACGTGGACGACTCGATCAGCACTGCGACGGTCACGGTGCCTGATGGGCTCACGGCTGTCGGGTCGGCTGTCGTTGGTGACGGCATCGTGACGCAGCGGGTGTCGGGCGGGGACGTCGACGGCGCGTACACGCTGGTCTGCCAGATCACTACCGCTGGTGGGCTGATTGACGAGCGGTCGATCCACCTCACGATCAGCCAGAGGTAGCGCATAACGTTCCCTCAGGCGCTGCCGGTTGACCGTGGTCGACTCTCGATAACATGCCATATCGCGGGCGTTATTTGGGGTGATTGTCCGACTCTTCGGCGCGCCGTGAATCACCGTCGAGCGCACCTCGTTCGCGTCGCCGTCGGTTCACGTACCGATGCAGGTCGCTCACGATGACGTCAGTCAACGTCCGACCCTCCGCCTTCGCCTCTGCCATGGCGGCGCTCCAGAGCTCGTCTGGTACGCGGACGTTCCGCAGCTTCGTCTCACCGGTTGCTGGCCTGGCCATCTCTCCCCCTCGGGTCTGTAGGTACAGAAACTAGCATCCACCTCGCATGACCGCTTGACAAGGCGCCATCGCGAGGCGCATTCTGTAGGTACAGAAACAAGCGGTGAACAGGGGAGAGGCAATGGACGTCAGGGCATCGAAGGTGCAGAAGAAGATCCAACTCCTTAACGCCCTCATCGCGCACCCCCGCACTGGGGAAGCCGAGCGTGACGCCGGCCGCCGCATGCTCCAGCGAGTCATCTCCAAGGCCGCCGCCGAAGGCGTAAAGATCAGCGAGAGCGGCTACGTCGACAGCCGCACCTACGGTGCCAAGTACGACCACAGCGGCCGACTTGACGTCAGCGACATCGCCAAGCTCATCCGCGAGGACATCAAGCTCGCCCGCAAGGTCGCCAAGAAGGCGGCCGCACCCGGCTCCTTGGCCGTCGTGGACCCGCTGGCCGATGCCCCTGCCGAGGTCAAGTTCGGCGTGACCGCCCGCCGCTACGCCGGATCCCACCGTGTCATCGACATCAAGGTCCGCAACGTACCCGCCAACTGGTGGGAGGAGCGCACCGACGACCTCGGCGACACCGGCAAGTTCGCCACCCCGGCACTCAAGGCCCTCGCCGCCGAACTGCGCTCCATCATGGACGCCTACAACCACAACGGCTCGGACCTGCTCAGCGACTACACGGACGTGCGCTTCTCCGGGCACGTCCTCTCGGAGGAGGGGCTGACCCTTGCATGAGCCGACTGTGCGGCCTCCGGCATTGCCGGGGGCCGTAGCGCAGTGGATACGCGAGAACGTACTGCCGCCCGCCTACCGCAACGAGACCGACTGGTCGTGCGGGTGCGAGCCCGAGATGTGCTGGCACTGCCGCGACGGCCAACACGATGACTGCAACAGCCGCACCGGCTGGTGGCGAACCGGCGAAGCCTTCCGTGAGACAGAGATCGCCGACGCCCTGGGGAGGCGCATCGGCTATGAGGGGTCCCTCGTGTTCGTCTGGCTCGCCGACCGGACCTGCCGCCAGTTCGGCTGCATTTGCGACTGCCGCAAGCCTCGATCTGACATGGAGACCCCGTGACCGACCTCGTCCCGCGTCAGCCGGACGCCACCCCCGCCGTCTACGACGCTGCGACGCTCGCCGTCTTGGCCGCGATGGAAGAGGCGGCCGAGAAGCACCTCAACGCGATCCGCCCCGAGAACACGAAGCGCGGATACGCCAACGACTGGGCACTCTGGGAAGAGTTCCACGACTGGCTCGCCGAACGCACCGGGCAGCGGCTGCCGTCCACGGCCGTCACCAAGGGCACGCTCGTCGGGTTCGTCGTCTGGCTCGACACCATCAAGCTCGCCGCGCCCAACAGCATCGACCGCAGGATCACCGGCGTCACCGTCACCGCACGGAACGAACACGGCGTCGAAGTCCCCAAGGCCGCCACCGTCGCCGCCCGGCAGGCCCTCAAGCCGCTGAAGAACGACCCCGAGCGCATGGCCCGCGGCCGCGGCAAGGCCGCCGCCGTCACACCCGAGCAGCTCCGCCAGATGAACGTCGCCGTCGCCAACGGACTCACAGGACTCCGCGACCGCGCACTCTGGCTCATGGCCTTCGGCATCGCTGGCCGCTCCGCCGAAGTCGCCGCCCTCCGTGCCGACACCATCGTCCACGTCAGCCAGGGCCTCGAAGTCCACGTCCCCGCCGTCAAGGGCCGCCCGCCCCGGGACGTCGTCGTCGGCTACGGACGGAACCCCGACACCTGCCCCGTCCGCGCCTGGCTCACCTGGCGCGCCGCCGCAGGCATCACCGCCGGGCCCGCCTTCCTACCCATCACCGTCCACGGCCGCCTCGGCGACCGCGCCCTCTCCCCGGAAGCCGTCCGCGAGATCATCGCCCGCAACGCCGAACGCGCAGGCATCGCCGTCCGCCTGACCGGCCACAGCATGCGGGCCGGGTTCATCACCACCAGCCGCCGCGCTGGGAAGCGCGAGGAGAAGATCCGCGCCCAGTCCGGGCACGCCGACAACAGCCCAGCCTTCTGGGGCTACATCCGCGAAGCCGACAAGTGGACCGACGCCGCGTCCGAGGACATCGGGCTGTAGCTACGGCTGCCCGTACCCGGCTACTCGGTGGCGGTGCCGCCGCCCTCGCTGTTCCAGTCGGGCTTCAGTTCTTTCTCGGGGTGGCAGTGGACGCAGGGGTGCATGAATCCGCCGTCTTTGGCGAGGGCGAACCGGGCTTCTGCTTCGGTGAGGATGGCGATGGCTTCGCCGATGCGGGTGCAGTCGGCGGTGTGGATGGTGACGCCGACGGGTTGTCCGGCCTTGCGTTCCTGCTCGGTGACATAGCCGCCTGTCGTCTGTATCTGCTGCTCGACCTGCTCGATCCGGTGCCGGGTCTCCCGTAGTTGCCAGTCGAGCCATGCTTCGACGGCTCGCAGTTTGGCGAGGCGCTCGGCAGGATTCAGGTCGGACATGCGTTCGATTCTATGATGGTGGCCGTGAACAGCAACCCAGAGGTCGGCCGCTTCCACCTGCTCCTCACCCTCGACGGCCAGCCCGCGCAGCACGGCTGGTGGGGTGACGAGGCGACCGCCCGGGACAAGCACCGCGAGTGGATCGGCGTGTGGGGTCGGCCCGGGGCCCGTATCGCCCTCGTCGACGAGGAGACGGGCGAGACGTTGGCGGAGTGGCCGGAGGAGGAGTAGCGGGCCGTCCGACGGCGGGACCCGGACGGAATGCTCGGTTTGCCGTCAGACAAGGTGACAACAGCCAACCGAGGAGCCCCCATGCAGGCTGGTCTCATCCGAACCATCGGCGAACACCTCGTCCTGGATGGCGTGTACGGCACGGTCTACCGCATCGACACCGTCGACGAGATCGACGCCAACCTCGACAGCATGCGCTTCCACCCGGACCACCCAGACATTGACCGGCTCCTGGACGCTCGCAGGATCGTCAGCGTCCTCAACTGGGTCTGGCCGGAGAAGATCCCCAGCTAGACGCCTCCGGCTCGGACGGCATGAGAAAGCCCCCGGGAACCACCCCGGGGGCACGCTGCGGACCGGCAAAGACAACGTCAGCACGGACCAGCTTAGCGGCCGCCAGAGCCTCACGCCGCCTCAACGACCTGCGCACGCACCGCGGCCGCCCACTCCGCGTACAGCCGCTCCAACGCCTCCCGCCCGGCCTCCGACAGGCGTACCCGCGGATCCGACCACAGGGCACGGATGTCCTCGTTCACCACGTCGGCAGAGCGCAGCGGGGCGCGATCCGGGGGAGTGGGGGACATGCCGCCAGTCTATCGGCGGGCACTGTCAGAGACTCATGCGAGAACTGATCGACTAGCTCGAACTGGCGGGCGGCTGCCCGACGTAGGTGCCGCGGCCCTGCACGGTCCACACGACGCCCTCTTCGGCCAGGAGCGCGACCGCGCGGCGCACCGTCGACCGGGCCAGCCCGTACTCCTGCACCAGCCTGTTCTCTGACGCGATCGGCCGGCCGTCCGCCCAGTCGCCGCGGGCGATCCGGGCCTTCAGGATCTCCGCCAGCTGTCGGTACGGGGTCACGGGCCCTTCGTGATCGATCTCCGCGTCAGGATCAGTCGCCATGATCCGAAGCTAGACACGTCAATACAGGTCAGCATCTTGGGCTACGTATCGAGACGTTGCGAGACAGGGCGATACAAGTCGGGCTAGCCTGCAACCCACGAGACAGCAAAGCGCCCCGAGGCCGCGGACCGGCGACCCCAGGGCAGCCGACGAACGGACCGTCGACGTGGACGAGCGTAGAGAAGCAACGGACGACGCCCAACCCCCGCGGCTGCCGTTAGCGGCTGCTGGTTCCCGGCTCAGTCCGGTCCAGGAGGCCTACGCCGCCTACACGGAGCACGCCATCGCGTGCGACGACTGCCGGAATCCCGGGCTCTCGTGTGAGGCGGCCGGCGTGCTGTGGCGGGCGTACATGGCGATAGCCAACCAGGCGGCCCAGAAGATGGGTTGAAGACCTCTGGCCACAGCATCGGCGGGCGGTTACGGATTCACGCGGGGTGTACACAGGCTGTACAGATATATGCGGTAGCCACCCTTCCCTTACCGCCGGTTTACCGCTTGACTAACGTTCAGGCATTGCGCGGACTATGCCGCTGACATCGGCTTATGCCTGCCCAGGCGTGAGCCGGATCAGCCACCGATCCATCGGCAAGATCAGATCAGCAGTCTCCAGGGGGCGACCGTCATGGTCGAAGCGAGTGCGGACGACACGGAATGCGAGCGCATCCACCAACAGACCCAGGGCATGCGCCTGCTCCGCCGTCAACGCCACGCACCCCACCTCTGCGCTGTACGAAGCGTGCGGCCGGCGCTGACCGCGCCACCACGCCGAAACCACCATCGCCGACCGGCCGCCTGGATCCAGGCACTCCATGGTCTCGTGGTGAAGCAGTGCACCAGCACGGACGTCGAGGCGCTGCGCCAGTTCTTCCGTGGCTGGGCGCGGGCTGGTGTCGGTGGTCTCGCTGGAGAAGGGCCAGTCGGCGTCGGCGTCCGTGAGGGTGCGCATAGCAGGAGGATGCGCCACATACACGGCCTTGCGTGGCTCGCCGTACAGAATCCCCGCGGTCCGCAGCGCCACGTAGGCGAGGCGCAGGGTCTGCTCGTGCTCGCCGTACTCGACGGCCATCCGGCGCCGGGAGGGGAGCGCCTGGCCGGGGGCCCACTCGCCGGCCTGGATGCGGCGGTAGAGGTCCGCGGCGATACGCCGGTGACGTGCCTCCGGCATCGAAACCCCTGTCGATCATGACGTGATGACCGACGCTAGGGGGCACACCTCACACTGGATATATCCAGTGGTGACCGTCAGGGCGCGCGACAACTGAATACGAACGGCAGAGACGTCGGATCCGCGGGATTCAGGTTCCCGCTGGCGCCGATCTGCCCAGGGCTCCGCGGTGTACCCCCATTGGCGGTCGGCCCGGGGTAGGGGTGGACGCTGGCAGCACGTAGCGTGCGCCCACCCGAACGAGTGAACGAGAGGCCGTAATTCGGCGCGCGGGGCACTCGTTAACAGTGAGCCGGGGCCGGGGTCGGCCCATACCCCCAAGGTGTGCAAGACGACCCCGGTCCCGGTCTCTCTATTTACGCACCATCTGCCGTTGTGTCTCATTGTGGCGTGGGAGATGGGAGACCGATGGGAGATGATCTACGCGGGCAGCCGCTTGATCTCGCTAGAAGTAGCTAATATCTGCTACCTGCTGCCGCAGTCATCGCAGGTGAACGTGCTGGTCAGCAGGTCACGACCCTAAAAGTCACAACGCCAGCAGCATCGCCACCATGCCGATCCCCATCGACAGCCTGCACGCCCGGGCCAGTTCGGGCCGGTCGCCCCACCTGACCGCTCCCGCCCCGGCGGTCACCGCGACCGGGACGAGCCGTGTGCCGGAGAGCAGCACGTAGCCGGTGAAGTAGAGCAGCAACGGGCCTGTCACCAGCGGGACTCCGGCGCCGCCGTGATGGTGGGCGCCGGGGGAGGCCGCCATCGCCACCGCCATGTAGACCATCGCCGCCGTCCCCACCAGATGGTGCAGGTGGTGCGGGCTGCTGGGGCCGCTCCACAGGGCGCGCAGCGCGGCCGTGCCGAACACCGCCGCGTACAGCGGCCACGCCCACCCCGGCGGGGTGAACACCGTCGCGGGCACGGCCATGACGGCCATGCCGAATCCCATCAGCGCGTCGCCGCCCGCGGCGCGCCGCTGCTCCTCGACACTGCTGCGCATCCGCAGCAGGCAGTAGGCCCCGGTCGCCGCGCACAGCGCGACCAGCAGCCAGCCGGGCGAAGCCGGTCCGTGCACGGCGCACCTCCCCGCTCGACGTCGCGTCGATGGATGCGATGCCCCGGCCGCACGGCGCGCACGCGAGCGCGCGGATGTACGCGGGGAGCATTCGCCGGAGCGCAGCACGTGACCAGGATCGTTCGAGAATGTTTTACGAGTAAAACACATGCTAAATTGATGGTATGAGCACCGCGACCCCCTCGACCGCCCGCCGTCTGTCCCTCGCCGGTGCGCTGCGCCTCGGCCGGCCCTCCGACATCTGGTTCAAGCCCGCCTGCAGCGTGGTCGCGGCGGTCGCCCCGCCCAACCTGACCCTGCTGGCCCTCGGCCGCCTCGACCTGGCGATGTACACGATGGCCGGATCGCTGTGCGCCCTCTACGGCCACAACCGCCCCTACCCCGCCCGCGCCCGCACCCTGGCCCGGGTGATCCTCGGCATGGTCGGCGGCCTCGCCGTCGCCCTGGTCGCCGCCTCGCTCACCACCGACGCGGTCGCCCTGGTCACCGTCGGCGCGCTCATGGCCGCCGTCCAGAAGGTCCTCTGCGACGCCACCCGCGTCGGCCCGCCCGGGAACGTGGTCCTCACCTTCATCAGCTCCGCCTCCCTGTTCGCCCCGCAGACCCTCGGCCAGGTCCCCGGCCACGTCGGCCTCGCCCTGGCGGCGGGCGCCTGGGCCTGGCTGGTCGGCATGGCCCCCGGGCTGCTGCGCCCGCACGGCCCCGAACGCCGGGCCACCGCCCACGCCCTGAACGCCGCTGCCGCGTACGCCGACGCCGCCCACGCCGACACCCGCGGCACCGGAGCCGGCCACGACCGGACCCGCGCCGCCGCGGCCGCCGCCGTACAGGCCGCCTGGCAGACCCTGCTCGCCACCGGCACCCGCACCGACCGCACCCGCCGCGCCCTCGAACACCTCGTCGTCCGCGCCGAGGTCGCCCTCGCCGCCCCCGCCGACGCCGACCCGACGCTGCTGCGCGGCTGGGCCCGCGCGCTGCGCGGCACCGGACGCGTCCCGCGCGTCGCCGGCGCCGACGACGACCTCCTCGGCATCGACGCCGAACTCTCGGTCCCGCAGCGCCCGTTGTGGCGCCGGCTGGGCCCGCTCACCCCTCTCGCCGCCCGCACCGCGCTCGGCTGCGCCCTGGCCGGCTACGCCTCCCTCGCCCTCGGTGTCGGCCGCCCCTACTGGGCGCTGGTCACCGCCGCCTCCCTCTACCAGGCCAACGTCACCCTCACCTGGAGCCGGGGCGTCCAGCGTGTCGTCGGCAACCTCCTCGGCGTCCTCGTCTTCGCCGCCGTCGTACCGCTCGCCCATCTCCACCCGGCCGCCCTGGTGCTGTGCTGCCTCGCCTTCAACTTCGGCGCCGAGGCGCTGATCGGCCGCAACTACTGGCTCGGCAGCGTCTGCGTCACCCCGATGGCCCTGCTCGTCACCGAGTTCGCCCGCACCCAGGACGCCGGGCAGCTGATCACCGAGCGGGTCGTGGACACCCTGGTCGGCGCGCTCGTCGGCTTCGGCACCGCGGTGGTCGTCACCAACCGCCGCGCCGGCGACCGCATCGAGCACGCCCTGACCGCCGTCGAGCGGGCCCGCGAACAGGCCGCCCGCCTGCTCGCCGGGGAGCAGCCGGCCCCGCGCGCCCTGGAGGCCGCCCGGCGCACCCTGGCCGCCGCCCTGGCCGACCTGCGTGCCACGGCCGACGCCGCGTCCGGCGAGTGGTGGCAACGCGCACTGCCCCAGGAGCGGGTCGTGCTCGCCGAGCAGTCCGGACACCGTACGCTCGCCGCGACGGTACGACGCCAGGGAACGCACTCCTGGGACGGCGCGAGGACAACGGAGGACGTACGGCCATGACGGCGACCAACGGACGACCGGCGGCCGGGAGCGACGCGGACAGGGGTGCGGGAAGGGGCCCGGGCAACGGTGCGGACCGCGGCGCGGGCCCGGACGACACCGTCGCCGCCGTCGTCCGGCAGTGGCGGAGCGTCCATCCCGGGCTGGACACCGGGCCCATGGAGGTCATCGGCCGGATCAACCGCTGCGCCGCCCTGCTCCAGCAGGCCGAGGACGCCCCGCTGCGCCGGGCCGGCCTCAGCCGCCCCGAGTTCGATCTGCTCGGCGCGCTCCGCCGCACCGGCCACGAGCTGACCCCGAGCGAACTGGCCAAGGAGACCTTCTCGTCCGGCGCCGCCGTCACCAAACGCCTCAAGCAGCTCACCGAGCGGGGTCTGGTCGAGCGGCGCGGCGACGCCCGTGACCGCAGGGTCGCCCACCTCCGCCTCACCGACGCGGGCCGCGACCTCGTCGACGGCCTGCTGCCCGAGCAACTCGCCTACGAGACCGCCGTGCTGTCCGTCCTCGCCCCCGAGGGGCAGGGCGAACTGGCAGGGCTCCTCGCGGAGTTGCTGGGCCGCCTGGAGGGCAGAATGGGCGCGCTGCGGGCCTGACCGCCGGCTCGGCTCCCGTTGCCCGCCCGGGACCGGCGAAGTCCGCTGCGGTTTCGGCAGCGCCCCGAAGGGGCGCTGGGGGTACCCCCGGCCGAAGGCTGGGGGAGGAACTGCGCGACCGGCCACGACGGCGTTGCAGTCGACCGACAGCATGTCGCGGCACTTCCAGCGGAGCCTCTAGATGCCCGGCCGGTAGCGCAACGGGTGGTCGGCCGGCACCTCCACCAGCACGATCCTGATCCCGTCCGGATCGGCGGTCCACATCTCGACCAGGCCCCAGGGCTCCTTCACGGGCGGGCGCACGATCGGGACGCCCGTCGCCACCAGCTCCTCGTGCGCCGCCGCGACGTCGGCGACCTGCAGCCACAGCTGCACGGCCGGCGAGGGCGGGGTGTCCGACCGCCCGGAGACCTCCAGGAACCCGCCGCCGAGGAAGTAGACCGTGCCGCGCTCCGGGCCCTCACCGAACTCGCGGTAGACGGCCAGGCCGAGCTGCTCGCCGTAGAAGGCGCGGGACCGCTCGGGATCGGTGGGGTGGATCAGCGTACGGCTGCTCAGTACATGCACCATGCGACCGGAGCGTAGTGGCAGGGGCCGAGGGAGCCGGGCGGGTCGGGTGCCGGTCAGCGGTACCGAGGGGCGGGGATAGGCTCGTGGGTGGCCGAGCCGCGCCCGAGATCGGAGAGACCGCCCATGGAGAACGCCGCCACCGGACTTGCCTTCCGCGACGCCACCGGCGACGACGTGGACGTCCTGGTCGCGTTGATCGAGTCGGCCTACCGGGGCGACGCCAGCCGGGTCGGCTGGACCACCGAGGCGGACATCCTGGAGGGGCAGCGGACCGACCCGGAGGGCGTCCTAGAGGTGATCAAGGGGGCGGACGGCAAGCTGCTCGTGGTCGAGCGGGACGGCGCGGTCGTCGCCTGCTGCCAGCTCGAACACCGCGACGGCCACGCCTACTTCGGCATGTTCGCGGTGAGCCCGGTCCTCCAGGGCGGCGGCCTCGGCAAGGTCGTCATCGCCGAGGCCGAACGCCAGGCGCGCGAGGACTGGGGCGTCACGGAGATGCACATGACGGTGATCTCGGTGCGCGACGACCTGATCGCCTGGTACGAGCGGCGCGGTTACCGCCGTACGGGAAGGATGACGCCGTTCCCGTACGGCGAGGAGCGCTTCGGCATTCCACAGCGGGACGACCTGCAGTTCGAGCTGCTGGTCAAGCCGCTGGTGTGAGGTACGGGCCGGCGCTCACGCGGTGAAGCGGGCGGTGCGCTTGATCTCCGGGTAGTCGGTCGTCGCGCCGTCCAGCTGGAGCGCGCGCACCAGCCGCAGGTCGTCCTGGGTGTTCACCACCCAGCCGAGCACCCGCAGGTCCGCCTTGCGGGCGTGCTCGACGACCTCCAGGGTCAGCCGCCGGATGTTCAGGCAGAGGGTGGCCGCCCCCGCCTCCCGGGCCCGCTCCACCACGTCGGTGCCGAAGCGGCTGGCGATCAGCGCGGTGCGCACCCCCGGCACCAGGCGGGCGATCTCGGCGACCGCCTCGTCGTGGAACGAGGAGACCTCCACCCGGGAGACCAGGTCCCGCCGCTGCATGACCTCGGCCAGCGCCCGGGCCGCCGCGATGTCCTTGATCTCGGCCTGCAGCGGGGTCCGCACCGAGTCGAGGACCTCTTCGAACACCGGCACCCGCTCGCCCCGGCCGGCATCCAGCGCGCGCAGCTCCTCCAGGGTCTTCTCGGCGATCGGACCGGTGCCGTCGGTCGTGCGGTCCACCTCCGCGTCGTGCATGACGACCAGGGCGCCGTCCTTGCTGAGGTGGAGATCGAGTTCGATCAGGTCGAGGCCGGCCTGCTGGGCGGCGACGAAGGAACGGAGGGTGTTCTCGGGCTCGACGCCCATGACTCCGCGGTGACCGATGGTAAGGAAGTTCAAGATTCAACTCGCTTCCGTCGACGGCGGCGGTGGGGCAGGCGCGCGAACCGTACGACGGACGTCGCTGTCCACGCGGCTGGGCGCAGCCTAATGGCCGCCCGTCGCGATGAACCCGTACGTACACGGGGGGATTGGCGCGCCGGGTGCGCGACACCTGGCTTGTGCCCCGGTCGGCGGTCACCCGGTGGTGGGCGCGTCCCGCCGCGCATTGACCGGCCGGATCCATGCGGTCCTGCGGAGCTGACGCCTCGTCACCGGCCGTAGTGAATGTGAGCGCCTTCACGGTTTCGCACAGGAAAAAGCGCGGTGAAGAAGCGATGCCGCAGGATAATTTCCTGAGGGCCCCCTTGCTGGGAGAAACCTCGTATGCATACGGTGTCCTTACGGAAGCTTCTCCCGTGGAGGATGGGTCATGACGGAAATTCTTGTGCAGGTGGGTTCGGAGGAGCAGGTTCCTCCCGTGACCAGGGTGGTCGAGCACCCGGCGTGGCCCGTGCTCAAGGATTCCGTGGAGCGGATCCGGCCATGGCAGTCCAAGGACGGGTCGATCGACTTCGAGGCCGACGGCGCGCCCGCGCGGACCGACGCCGAGGCGGCCGTTCGGCGTGTCGTCGAGGCCGTGGAAGAGCTGTCCCCGCTGCTCCCGCACGACGCCGACTACCACCGGGCGCTCGTGACGGACCTGCGGCGCTGGTCCGTCGGCGGCTTCCAGGTGCCCGACTTCCTCGACTCGCTGCTGGCCTTCCAGCCCGCCGCGGGCCGCGCGGACGGCCTCCAGCATCTCGTCGTCTTCCCGATGTACACGCAGAACGGCAACCCGGACCGGAACCTGGAGGCGGTCGTACTGCGCATGGTCTGGCCGGACTGGCTGGCCGAGCTGGAGCGCACCCGGTACGACAACCCGCTCTTCTGCGGCATCAAGTTCGAGGACTTCACGGCCGGCTACGACACCAACTCCGCCGTCCTCTTCCCCGAGACCATCGCCGTACGCGAGGCGCCGGAACGATTCTCCTGGGGTGGCATCTTCTGCGACCGCGAGGCCGCCCGCTTCCGCCGGGTCACCGACGCGGCCGTCGGCATCCTGGGCCTGAACCTGCCCGAGGACATCGCCGCCATGGTCCACGACCAGAAGCGCTGCGAGGAGGCCTTCGTGCTGTGGGACATGGTCCACGACCGCACCCACAGCCACGGCGACCTGCCCTTCGACCCGTTCATGATCAAGCAGCGCCAGCCGTTCTGGATGTACGGCCTGGAGGAGCTGCGCTGCGACCTCACCGCCTTCAAGGAGGCCGTGAAGCTGGCCGCCGACGGTGTCCCGCAGGCCCGTGACGTGCAGTACGCGGTCCTCTTCGACCGGATGTTCCGCTTCCCGGTCACCGGCGACCGCGTCCGCAACTACGACGGGCTCGGCGGCCAGCTGCTCTTCGCCTACCTGCACAAGCACGACGTGGTCCGCTGGACCGACAACAAGCTCGCCATCGACTGGGAGCGCGCCCCGCAGGTCACCAACCAGCTGTGCGCCGAGATCGAGAAGCTGTACAAGGACGGCATCGACCGCCCGAAGCTCGTCCACTGGTTCGCCGGGTACGAGCTGGTCGCCACCTACCTCGCCCCGCACCCCGGCTCCAAGTGGGCCAAGGGTCCCGACGCCCTGGACCTGACCCTGCCGCCGCGCAAGCTCGTGGACGACGTGCTTCCGGACGAGTTTCCGCTGAGCATGTTCTACGAGGCCCTGTCCAAGAAGCTGAAGAATGTGATCGCCGAGACCAAGGGCATCACGGCGGACAGCGCCGAGCCGGTCGCCGCGTGAGCGACGGGCTGCGGAACACGGCTCAAGAGGGGAACGACATGGTGGGCAACGGGGCTCTCAGAGGTACGGTGATCGCGGTGGCCGGCGCGGGCGGACCCGCGGGGCGTGCGACGCTGATGCGGCTGGCCGAGGCCGGCGCGACCGTCGTCGGGGCGGACAACGACCCGCAGCGCCTGTCGGAGGCGGTGGACGCGGCCCGCTATGCCTCCGGTGGCGCGACCGTCACGGGTGACACGGTGGATCTGCTCGACCTCCAGTCCACCCGGGACTGGGCCACCCACATCGAGAAGGACTTCGGGCGCGTCGACGGTCTCGTGCACCTGGTGGGCGGCTGGCGCGGCAGCGAGACCTTCACCAAGACCAGCCTGGACGACTGGGACTTCCTGGAACTGCTTCTCGTCAAGACCGTGCAGCACACCTCCCTCGCGTTCCACGAGGCGCTGCAGCGCAGCGAGCGCGGCCGGTACGTCCTGATCAGCGCCGCCGCCGCGAGCAGGCCCACCGCGGGCAACGCCGCGTACGCCGCGGGCAAGGCCGCCGCCGAGGCGTGGACGCTCGCCCTGGCCGACTACTTCCGCAAGGCCGGGGGGCCCGAGGGCCCGACCTCCGCCGCTGCCATCCTGGTGGTGAAGGCGTTGGTGCACGACGCGATGCGCGCCGAGCGGCCCAACGCGAAGTTCGCGGGCTTCACGGACGTCAAGGACCTGGCCGAGGCCATCGAGGGCGTCTGGAGCAAGTCCGCCGCCGAAGTGAACGGAAACCGTCTGTGGCTGACCGAGAAGCCGTGAACCCTCCCAGGACCGACGCGCGTCGCCACCACGACCCCGAGGTCCGCGGTTTCGCCAGCGACAACTACGCCGGAGCCCACCCCGAGGTGCTGGCGGCGCTTGCCCTCGCCAACGGCGGCCACCAGGTCGCGTACGGCGAGGACGAGTACACCGAGAACCTCCAGCGGATCGTCCGCAGCCACTTCGGGGCCACGGCGGAGGCCTTCCCGGTCTTCAACGGCACCGGCGCGAACGTCGTCGCGCTCCAGGCGGTCACCGACCGCTGGGGCGCGGTGATCTGTGCCGAGAGCGCGCACATCAACGTCGACGAGGGCGGCGCCCCCGAGCGCATGGGCGGCCTCAAGCTGCTCACCGTGCCCACCCCCGAGGGCAAGCTCACCCCGGACCTCATCGACCGGCAGGCGTACGGCTGGGACGACGAGCACCGGGCGATGCCGCAGGTGGTGTCCATCACCCAGAGCACCGAGCTGGGCACCCTCTACACGCCGGACGAGATCCGCGCGATCTGCGAGCACGCCCACGCGCACGGCATGAAGGTGCACCTGGACGGCTCCCGGATAGCCAACGCGGCGGCCTCCCTGGACGTCCCGATGCGCACGTTCACCAACGCCGTCGGCGTCGACATCCTCTCCCTGGGCGGCACCAAGAACGGTGCCGTGTTCGGCGAGGCGGTCGTGGTGATCAACCAGGACGCCGTCAGCCACATGAAGCACCTGCGCAAGCTGTCCATGCAGCTCGCCTCGAAGATGCGCTTCGTGTCGGTGCAGCTGGAGGCCCTGCTCGCCAAGGACCTGTGGCTGCGCAACGCCCGGCACGCCAACGAGATGGCCCAGCGGCTCGCCGAGGGCGTCCGGGCCGTGCACGGCGTGGAGATCCTCCACCCGGTGCAGGCCAACGGCGTCTTCGCCAGGCTCCCGCACGACGTGAGCCTGCGCCTGCAGAAGCGCTTCCGGTTCTACTTCTGGGACGAGGCGGCCGGGGACGTGCGCTGGATGTGCGCCTTCGACACGACCGAGGAGGACGTGGACGCGTTCGTGGCGGCGCTCAAGGAGGAGATGGCGCGCTAGCCGAATGTATTGCATAAATATGCGGCTACCTGAAAAGTCATTGACGCTCGGGTGGCCGCATTCCTATGCTCTGCCGGCATGGAGCTGATCCAGAACACCGCCGACCTGTCCGCCTACTTGGCCGCTGACGAGGTCATCGACCATCACCACCCCGTGGTCCGGGAGACCGCTGCCCGGCTGGCGGCGGAGGTCGAGGACTCGTATGCCTATGCGCGAGCGGCCTATGAATTCGTGCGGGACGCCATCCCGCACTCCCAGGACTCCGGCGACCTGCGCGTGACCTGGCGCGCCTCGGACGTGCTGGAGCAGCGCACCGGAATCTGCTACGCCAAGGCCCACGCCCTGGCCGCCCTGCTGCGGGCCGAGGACATCCCCGCGGCCCTGTGCTACCAGCGGCTGGCGGACGACGACGGTCCCGGTCATGTCGTGCACGGCCTGATCGCGGTCCGGTTCCGCGGCGCCTGGCACCGGCAGGACCCGCGTGGCAACAAGGCGGGCGTGGACGCGCAGTTCTCCCTCGACGGCGAACGGCTGGCCTGGGTCCCCGACTCTCGGTCCAGTGAGATGGACTACCCGGTCCTGTACGCTGAACCTCACCCGGTCGTGCTCGGCGTACTCAAAGCGGCGCCCGACCGGCCGTACCTCTGGAAGACGCTCCCCACCGCACTCTGAGGCAACGCAGATGACTCTCACGCTCACCGTGTCCGACGAGGTACGCGCCCTCGTGCCCGGCTTCACGCACCTCGTGATCGAGGCCCACGGCCTGGTCAACGGGCCCAGCACCGAGGCGAGTTCGGCGCTCCTCGACGACGCGGCCCGCCGCCTGGCCGTACGCCTCGACGGGCGCGCCCCGCACGAGGACCCGCACATGGCTGCCTGGCGAGCGGCCTACACGGCCTTCGGCTCCAAGCCGTCCCGCACCCGCAACTCGGCCGAGGCGCTGGCGAAGCGGGCTCTCGCGGACGGCGGCCTGCCCCGCATCAACCTGCTCGTGGACCTCTACAACGCGATCAGCGTGGCCCACCTGATCCCGGTCGGGGGCGAGGATCTCGGCCTGATCCGGGGCGGGATGCGCCTCGTGCGCGCCACGGGCGAGGAGGACTTCGTGACCACGGCCGGGGGCGAGGAGGTCGTCGAGCACCCCGACGCCGGCGAGGTCGTGTGGTGCGACGGCACCGGAGTCACCTGCCGCCGCTGGAACTGGCGCCAGGGCCCCCGCACCCGCCTCACCGAACGCACGACCTCGGCCGTCTTCCTGCTGGAGAGCCTCGCCCCGATGCCGGTGCCCGAGGTGGCGTCGGCGGGCGCCGAACTCGCCGAACTGCTGGAGAAGTTCAGCCCGGGCGCCCGTATCGAGGTGCGCGCGCCGGAATCGGCGGACTGAGGCCCGGGGCCGGCGGCTCGGAGCTGCGGCTCAGATCGCCTCGGCGGCCTTCAGCTGGTCCAGCGTGGGGGCCGTGCCGCCCAGGTGGGCCGGGAGCCACCAGGTGTCGGTCGCGTCCTTGGGGCGGGCCGGGTAGGCGCGCTGGGCGGCGTCGAGGAGCTCCTGGACGCGCTCGCGCAGCCGGCGGGTGATGGCGCCCGCGTACTGGTCGCGGGGCGCGTCGACCGGCTCGCCGACCCGGATGGTGATGGGCAGGTGGTTCCGCTTGAAGTTGCGCGGCTGGCCCTTGGTCCAGATGCGCTGGGTGCCCCACAGGGCCATCGGCACGAGCGGGACGCCGGCCTCCTGGGCGAGGCGCGCGGCGCCCGACTTGAAGCTCTTCAGCGTGAAGGACTGGGAGATGGTGGCCTCCGGGAAGACGCCCACGATCTCACCGGACTTCAGCGAGTCCAGCGCGTGCTGGTAGGCGGCCTCGCCCTGCTTGCGGTCCACCGGGATGTGCTTCATACCGCGCATCAGCGGTCCGGAGATCCGGTGCCGGAACACCGACTCCTTCGCCATGAACCGCACCAGGCGCTTCTGCGGAAGGGCCGCCAGACCGTCGAAGACGAAGTCCAGGTAGCTGATGTGATTGCTCACCAGCACGGCGCCGCCCGAGCGCGGGATGTTCTCCGAACCCTGGCAGTCGATCTTGAGGTCCCAGACCTTGAACAGCGTCTTGGCGAATCCGACGACGGGACGGTAGACCAGCTCTGCCATGGGCGGGACGGACCCTTTCTGCTCTGCCTGGGAAAGGGGCTCCCGGCGGGAAAGTTACGCAGCCGTAGGTTTACGGCGTCTCGCAGATCGTGCCCGAAGAACGGACGGGGAGCCAGCCCTGGTGCCCGGGCGCGGCGAGATTCTCGTCACGTTCGTCCCTTGATCCACCTCGCGCTTTTAACCCGCCTTTACTCCGGACGTGCCGTCAACCGCCGCATGAGCAGGAACATCTCGCAGCCCAGGCAGTACCCGAATGCCGCATTGAGGAAGGCCGCGGCGAGCGCGAGCCCGGTCGCCGCGAGGCCCAACCACGCGGGGCCCAGCGTGAATCCGACCAGACCGAGCCCCGCGAAGACGAGCCCCACGGCCTGTGCGAACCGCGGCGGCTCCGGCGCCTCGAACTCCGCCGGGGGAGCGAGCCGCGGTCGTACGGCGGTCCGGAACGCCCAGCCGTACGGCGACCGGGTCACGCCCCCGGCCGCGCCGAGCGCGAACGCCAGCGTCTGCCAGGCGAGGATCCAGGGGCTCCGGGTGATCAGTGCGGCGGCCAGCACGACCGTCGTCACGGCCGCGCCGAACCGCGGCCCACGTGCGTCGATGTCCATGAACCAAGGATTCCGCCCCGCGGCCCGGTAGGGGAGCCGGGAATCTTTGCAGTCTCGTGAACGCTTTTCCGGGTGTTGGGCGGTCTCGTGGATCCTTGTCCGGTGATGACCGGACTGGTGGTGTGCGTGGCGGTGCTCGCGGCGGCGAGCGTCTACGGAGTGCTGCACAGGCGGCGGAGCGGGAGGGTACGCGTGCGCGGGCGGGACGACGGCAAACGGCTCGGGGCGGCCGAACTCGGCGGCGAACTGGGCGAACGGGCCACGCTGGTGCAGTTCTCCAGCGCCTTCTGCGCGCCCTGCCGGGCCACCCGGCGGGTGCTGGGCGAGGTCGCCGGGATGGTCCCCGGCGTCACCCACGTCGAGATCGACGCCGAGGCCCGCCTGGACCTCGTGCGCGAGCTGGAGATCCTCAAGACCCCCACCGTGCTGGTGCTCGACGCGGACGGCCGGGTGGTGCGCCGCGCCACCGGACAGCCCCGCAAGGCGGACGTCATCGCGGCGCTGGGAGAGGCGGTCTGACGGACATGCCGATGACGGTGAGGCACCTCCCATATGCCGGAACGTACTTGACTGGGCGCACCACCTATCGTCAGCCTGACCGTATGCCTCAGGAACTCCTTCTCTACGGGCGGGTCCACGTGGACCTGGCCCGCACCGCGAGCGCGCGCTGTCCGGGCTGTTGAGCAGCCACGGACCCGAACGCCGCCCCTCGCAGAAGGACAACTCCATGACGGCCACGCCCGACCTCGGCACTCCTCAGCTCGCCTCGCCCGACCTGCTCCGCTCCGCCTTCCGGCGGCACGCGGCCGGTGTGGCGGTGATCACCGCGCGCGGCGCCGACGGCCCGGTCGGCTTCACCGCCACCTCTCTCGTCTCCGTCTCCGCCGAGCCCCCGATGCTCTCCTTCGGCGTCGGCACGGGCGCCTCCAGCTGGCCCGCGATATCCACCGCCGAGCACATCGGCGTCCACATCCTCGGCGAGCACCAGGCGGAGCTCGCGGCCACCTTCGCGCGCAGCGGCGCCGACCGGTTCGGGGCGCCCACCGACTGGCGCGACGGCCATGAGGGTGTCCCGGTCCTCGACGACGTGCTGGTGTGGCTGGTGTGCCGGGTCGTCGCGCGGGTGCCGGCCGGCGACCACCGCATCGTGCTGGCCGAGGTGCTCGTCGGCGACCCCTCCCGCGCCGGCCGGCCGCTCCTGTACCACCAGGGCGGCTTCAACGGTCTGCGGGACTGATCACACGCTCCTGGTTCCGGGGATCACACGCCCCTCGTTCTGCGAACGGGTCGAGTTCCGGTTACGCTGCGTTGCGAAGGTCACAGTTCAAAGCGCTTGCTTAGCGGGCATGAACTGGCTGTACTGGTGAGTAATATTTCGTTCGGAGCGCGCGGCCGCCCCGACCGGGATGAGCCGCTTGAGGCGCCTATGCTGCCTGCAAGAGGCAGCCCAGAAGAGACGATGCAGTAGGAGAGCCGGCGTGAGCCTGAGGATCGTTGTCACTGTGAAGTACGTGCCCGACGCCACTGGCGACCGGCACTTCGCCGATGACCTGACCGTCGACCGTGACGACGTGGACGGTCTGCTCTCCGAACTCGACGAGTACGCGGTCGAGCAGGCGCTGCAGATCTCCGAGAACTCGGACGACGACGTCGAGGTCACCGTCCTGACGGTGGGTCCGGAGGACGCCAAGGACGCGCTGCGCAAGGCGCTGTCGATGGGCGCGGACAAGGCGATCCACGTCGAGGACGACGACCTGCACGGCACCGACGCCATCGGTACCTCCCTGGTGCTGGCGAAGGCGATCGAGAAGGCCGGCTTCGACCTGGTGGTCTCCGGCATGGCCTCCACCGACGGCACCGCCGGCATCGTGCCCGCGCTGCTGGCCGAGCGGCTGGGCGTCCCGCAGGTCACCCTGCTCTCCGAGGTGTCGGTCGAGGACGGCACGGTCAAGGGCCGCCGCGACGGCGACGCCGCGAGCGAGCAGCTGGAGGCCTCCCTGCCGGCCGTGGTCTCGGTGACCGACCAGTCGGGCGAGGCGCGCTACCCGTCCTTCAAGGGCATCATGGCCGCCAAGAAGAAGCCGGTTCAGTCCTGGGACCTGTCCGACCTCGACATCGAGGCGGAGGAGGTCGGCCTGGAGGGTGCCTGGACCGCGGTCGAGGACGCCACCGCGCGTCCGGCCCGCACCGCGGGCACGATCGTCAAGGACGAGGGCGAGGGCGGCAAGCAGCTCGCCGAGTTCCTCGCGGGCCAGAAGTTCATCTGAGCCCCGCAGTCGCCGACCGCCCCTCAACTCATCCAAGCAGGAGAGCATTCCCATGGCTGAAGTCCTCGTCTACGTCGACCACGTGGACGGTGCCGTCCGCAAGCCCACCCTGGAGCTGCTGACCCTGGCCCGCCGCATCGGCGAGCCCGTCGCCGTCGCGCTGGGAGGCGGCGCCGCCGACACCGCCGCCGCGCTGGCCGAGCACGGTGCGGTGAAGGTCCTCACCCACGACGCGTCCGAGTACGCCGACTACCTGGTCGTCCCGAAGGTCGACGCGCTGCAGGCCGCCGTCGAGGCCGTCTCCCCGGCCGCCGTCCTGGTGCCGTCCTCCGCGGAGGGCAAGGAGATCGCCGCCCGCCTGGCGCTGCGCATCGGCTCGGGCATCATCACCGACGCCGTCGACCTGGAGGCCGGCGACGAGGGCCCGGTGGCCACCCAGTCGGTGTTCGCCGCGTCCTTCACCACCAAGACCCGCGTCTCCAAGGGCACCCCGGTCATCACGGTCAAGCCCAACAGCGCGGCCGTCGAGGCCGCCCCGGCCGCCGGTGCGGTCGAGGCCCTCGCGGTGACCTTCTCGGCGGCGGCGACCGGCACCAAGGTGACCGGCCGTACCGCGCGTGAGTCGACCGGGCGCCCGGAACTGACCGAGGCCGCGATCGTGGTCTCCGGCGGCCGTGGCGTCAACGGCGCCGAGAACTTCGCGATCATCGAGGCCCTCGCCGACTCCCTCGGCGCGGCCGTCGGTGCCTCGCGTGCCGCCGTCGACGCCGGCTGGTATCCGCACACCAACCAGGTCGGCCAGACCGGCAAGTCGGTCTCCCCGCAGCTGTACATCGCCAACGGCATCTCGGGTGCGATCCAGCACCGCGCCGGCATGCAGACCTCGAAGACCATCGTGGCCGTCAACAAGGACGCCGAGGCCCCGATCTTCGAGCTGGTCGACTTCGGCGTGGTCGGCGACCTCTTCGACGTCGTCCCGCAGCTGACCGAGGAGGTCAAGGCCCGCAAGGGCTGACCGCGGCCGCCAGGCTGTCCGAGGCCCCCGTGACCGGTACTACCCGGTCACGGGGGCCTCGCCATGTCACCGCAGGCTCAGTGAGACCTGCACGGGCAGGTGGTCGCTCGGGAACTGGCCCTGCCACGAATAGGTGTCCATCGTCGCCCGGTGCGTGGTCACACCCGGCGAGGTCAGGATCCAGTCGATGCGGTCGCCGTCCGGCTTGAGCCGGTGGTAGCCGTGGAAGGTCGCGTACTGGGGGCCACGGTGCTCCGCCGCGTCCCAGGTGTCGACGAGCCCTGAGTCCACCAGGGTGTCGTAGGCCCGGTTCTTGTGCGCGTAGGCGTTGAAGTCGCCGGTCACCACGACGGGCAGCTTCGGGTCGAACTCCGCGATCCGCCGCACCAGGAGTGTGGCGCTGCGCTCGCGGGCGTACTGGCTCTTCTGGTCGAAGTGGGTGTTGGCGACGTAGAACTCCCGTCCGTCGTCGGCGAGATCGCGGAAGCGGACCCAGGTGACGATACGGGGGAAGGCGGCGCCCCAGGTGTTGGAGCGGATCACCTCCGGGGTGTCGGAGAGCCAGAAGGTGTAGTGCTCCAGCGGCTCCAGGCGACGGATGTCGTAGTAGATGGCGGTGGACTCGTCGCGGCTGCCGCCCTCGCGGCCGGTGCCGACCCAGTCGTAGTGCGGTCCGAGGTCGCTGTCGATGTCGCGCAACTGCTGGTAGAGACCCTCCTGGGTGCCCATGACCTGGGGCTGTGCCCGGCGCAGCAGTTCGGCCATCACCGGCCGGCGGTCGGCCCAGCTGTTGGGTTCGGCGGTACTGGCGTACCGCAGGTTGAAGGTCATGACGTCGAGGCGGGGCGCCGGCCGGGACGGTGCCGCTAGGGCGCTGACCCTGCGGACCCGCGAGGAGGAGGCGGCGGAGGTGGTGATCGCGGCACTGGAGAGGGGCACGGTGACCGCTGCGGCCAACAGGGCCTGCAGTCCCAGCCGGCGGGTGACTCGGCGCTGGTTCGGCACGACGGCTCCTTAAGGGGGCACAAGCCGGACGGGCGGGCGTTGAGCAGTGTGATACCCAGGTGCGTGACGAGCGTGAACATGCCCAGATGGGGGCGTGTCGCCCCGTGGACAGGGTGTTGACCACCCGAAGGCGCCCGGATACCTTCGTTCAACGGATTGTTGATTCCGTACAGTGGAAAACTGGAGGGTGCGGGATGGGCCAGAGTCGGCAGGAGAAGGTGGCCACGAGCCTCGCGGGCGCCGTCAGCGAGGAGATCAGCGCCTCCCTCGCACCCGTCGACGCCGAACTGGAGCGCCGCTATCCGGGTGATCCCGGAACCCGGCAGCCCGTCCACACCGTGTACGTCCCCGGCGACGACTTCACGGCCGGCACCGTCCGCTCCTGGGGCGACCAGGCGCTCGCCGCCCTCGACGAACACGCCCCCGACGCCGCAGCCTTCGCCGCCGTCCTCGGCCTGCCGGACGACCTCGCCGAGCCCGTCCACTCCCGGGTCCGCGCCAAGCTGGAGCAGGAGCCGATCGAGGACCTGCGCGTCGACTTCGAGGACGGCTACGGCCCCCGCCCCGACGCCGAGGAGGACGAGACGGCCGCCCGCGCCGCCCGGCTGATCGCCGAGGCGTACGCCGAGGGCACGGCGGCCCCGTACATGGGCATCCGGATGAAGTGCATGGAGGCCGCGGTCCGCGACCGGGGCATCCGCACCCTCGACATCTTCCTCACCGGGCTGATCGCGGCCGGCGGACTACCCGACGGGCTTGTGCTCACCCTGCCCAAGGTCACCTACCCCGAACAGGTCACCGCGATGGTCCGGCTCCTGGATGCCTTCGAGAAGGCGCACGGACTGGAGCCCGGCCGGATCGGGTTCGAGATCCAGATCGAGACCAGCCAGTCCATCCTCGCCACCGACGGCACCGCGACCGTCGCCCGGATGATCCAGGCCGCCGAGGGCCGCGCCACCGGACTGCACTACGGCACCTTCGACTACAGCGCCTGCCTCGGGGTCTCCGCCGCCTACCAGGCCAGCGACCACCCGGCCGCCGACCACGCCAAGGCGATCATGCAGGTCGCCGCCGCCGGTACGGGCGTACGGGTGTCGGACGGCTCCACCAACGTCCTGCCGGTCGGCCCGACGGACCGGGTGCACGACGCCTGGCGGCTGCACTACGGACTCACCCGGCGCGCCCTGGCCCGCGCCTACTACCAGGGCTGGGACATGCACCCCGGCCACCTCCCGACCCGCTACGCGGCCGTGTTCGCCTTCTACCGCGAGGGCCTGGAGCAGGCGGCCGCCCGGCTCGCCCGCTACGCCAACCGCGCCGGCGGCGACGTCATGGACGAGCCTGCCACCGCCAAGGCCCTCAGCGGCTACCTGCTGCGCGGCCTCGACTGCGGCGCCCTCGACGACGCCGAGGTGGCCCGGCTGACCGGTCTGACCCGGGCCGGTCTGGAGGGCTTCGCGATGCCCCGGCGCGGCGGCCTGACGGCCTCCGGGAAGTAGCGCGTACCGGTCAAGTCACAGCTTTTCCCGCCGACTTGAACCGACCCTGTCATTGACCCGTACTCTGGTGCGCCATTCACGGACGTGTCGCAAGGAACGGGGCTGTGGTGTCGGGTTCGTACGGACAGGCTGACGGGACCGGTCGCCTGCTGGCAGGGCGGTACCGGGTGGTGGCCCGGCTCGGGCGCGGTGGTATGGGTGTGGTGTGGCGCGCCGTCGACGAGGTCCTCGGCCGTGAGGTCGCCGTCAAGGAACTGCGCGCCTACACCGACAGCGCCGGACCCGAACTGGCCGACCTGCGGCTGCGGATGCAGCGCGAGGCGCGGGCCGCCGCCCGGGTACGCCACCGCGGGGTGGTCGTGGTGCACGACATCGCCGAGGTCGACGGCCGCCCGCTGATCGTCATGGAACTGGTCGACGGACCCTCCCTGGACGACCTGCTGCGTGAGCGCGGCACGCTCGGGGCACAGGAGGCCGCCCGCGTCGGCGCCGAGGTCATGGACGCCCTGGCCGCGGCCCACCGGGTCGGCGTCCTGCACCGGGACGTCAAGCCCGGGAACATCCTCCTCGACCGCTCGGGCCGGGTCGTCCTCACCGACTTCGGCATCGCCACCATGGCCGATCCCGGCGACGGCTCGGCCACCCAGCTGACCGGCAGCGGCGAACTCGTCGGTTCCCTCGACTACCTGGCGCCCGAGCGGGCCAAGGGCGCCGCCCCCGGGCCGGCCTCCGACATCTGGGCCCTCGGCGCCGCCCTGTACGCGGCCGTGGAGGGCGACTCGCCCTTCCGCCGTACGTCCACCTTCTCCACGCTCACCGCGATCATCGACGAGCCCCTCCCGGAGCCCCGCAGGGCCGGCCCGCTCGCCCCCGTCCTGCGGCGCCTGATGGACAAGCGCCCCGACGCCCGCCCGGACGCCGAGGAGGCCTGCGCGCTGCTGCGGACCGTGGCACGGGAACCGGTCGCGGACACCCCGACGACGGCCCTGCGGGAGCGCGCGCAGCCGGAGACCGGAACCGGTGTCCCGGTGGTGTCTCCGGGGCCCGGAGACGCCAGAGGCGGGGATGAGGGGCCCGCCGAAGGGGGCGCGGCCGGACCTGGGCACGGGACCGCCGAAGGGGCCGTGGCCGGACCTGCGGACGGGACGGCTGAAGCGGCCATGGAGGGACCTGCCCAGGAACCTGCTCCAGGGTCCGCCGCCGGGCTCCAGGGGACCGGAACCCCGGGGCCCGGTCTCGTCGCCGCCCGAAGATTAGATCCCGCGCCCCGACCGGGCGCACCGGACGGCTCGACGAGCCCCACCGGGCCGATCCGCACCCGCCGCCGGGTCCGGACGCTCGTCGTGGTGACCGTCGCCGTCGTTCTCACGGCGACGGGGCTGACCGTCGCCCTGCTCAACGACAGCGGACAGACGGCGAACACGGACGCGGGACCGCCCGCCCCGACCGTGACCGGCGTCTCGGAGAGCGTCCGCGGCACCGGGGCCGGACGCAAGGCCGACGCGGATCCCGTGGGACAGGGCGCGGAGACGGGCGCCGTACCGGCCGCCGGTGCCACGCGCGCCGCCGGGGGAGATTCGGCGGACCCGGCCGAAGGGGCTTCCGCCACACCGTCCGCGGCGCAGACCGCCGGCCCCTCCGGGGGTTCCGGCACCGCGGGTGCCACCGCTTCCGCGACCGCCACGGCCGACGCCCCCACCACCCCCGCCCCGGTCTGCGAGGCCACGGGCGACGGCACGTACACCTGCCTGGTCCGCAACGGCGGTGCCAAGTCCTACACCGCCGACGGCGTCAAGGTCGGCAGGGTCGGCAAGGGCGCCCACTCCTTCTACTGCCAGGTCGACCTGGGCCGCCGGGAGACCCACGGCCAACGGACCAACGTCTGGTGGGCCCGGACCGACGACGACAAGGGCAACACCGGCGTGTACGTCAGCGACGTCTACATCAAGGGCGGCACCAACGACGAGCCGCTCCCCGGACTTCCCGTCTGCTGAGCGCGGACGTACCGCTCCAGGCCCGACGCGACCGCCCACTTCCGCTCCGCGAACAGCCGGGTGCCCCGCCCGCACAGCGCGGAGTCGGCCCGCGCCCGCGCGCAGAACTGCTCCGGCGTGGCACCGAACAGCTCTCTCAACTCGGCTGACTCCGTGAGGAGTTCGGTGAGGAGGGCGCGCTCGCCGGGGTGGCGGCGGGGTGTGCCGGTGCCGTCGTGCAGCACGCCGTGCCGGTTGACGTAGGCGTGGACGCCGGGGAGCGTCGTGCCGTCCGCGAGCGTGGCGCGGACGGCCGGGGCGGGCAGCCAGGCCCGCCCGAAGTTGCCGTGCGGCAGCGGTACGCCCTCGCTCGCGTCGATCACCTCGAGCTGCCGCCCGTCCAGCCAGAGGACGAACAACTCCCGTACCGCCGACGGGGATGCGACCGGGGACGCCGACACATAGCCGAGCCGGCTGACATGCGCGGAGACGCCCACGTCGAGACCGGTCACCCGGGCGCGCACCATGGGGATCGGCCCGGTCGTGCCGGACTCGGCCATCTTGTTCCGGAGTTGGGCGGGTGAGGCGTTGGAGCCGACCGCGAGCACCGGCACCCGGTCGCCGTCGTGCACCAGCCGCTCCAGCGGCAGCAGCCGGTCCCCGTCGAGGAGCCCGGAGTCGGCCGGCCAGACGCCGGGGTAGGCCAGCGGCCGGTCGCGCGGCGCCTCGTCGAGACCCAGCTCGGCGAGCGTACGGCCGGTCGTCGAGCGGTACGGTTCCCCGCGCGTCCGGTCCGTCATGCGCGGCTCAGTCCGCCGGCGGCAGCTCGCCCGAGCCGCGGGTGATCAGCCTGGTCGGCAGCTCGATCCGCTCCGGCGCCAGGAGGGTGCCGTCCAGCTGGCGGAAGAGCCGTTCGGCGGCCGTGCGGCCGAGCAGGGCCGAGTCCTGGGCGACGACCGTGAGGCCCGGGTGCAGCAGATCGGCGAGTTCGATGTCGTCGAAGCCGACGAGAGCGACGGGGCGGGCCTGTTCGGCGAGGACACGGATCACGGTGACGGTGACACGGTTGTTGCCCGCGAAGATCGCGGTGATCGGGTCGGGCCCGGACAGCATCTCCTCGGCGGCGCGGCGCACCCGCTCCGGGTCCGTCACCCCGAGGGAGGTCCACGCCTCCTCGACGGTTATCCCGGCGTCCTCCATCGCCGCCCGGTAGCCGCGCAGTCGTTCGGCCGCCGTGTGGATCCTGGGCATGTCACCGATGAACCCGATCCGGCGGTGGCCGTGCGCGATCAGGTGGGCGACCCCGTCCCGGGCACCGCCGTAGCTGTCGGACAGCACGACGTCGGCGTCGATCTTCCCGGCCGGACGGTCCACGAACACCGTCGCCACACCCGCCCTGATCTCCGGCTCCAGGTAGCGGTGGTCGTCCCCGGCCGGGATCACCACCAGGCCGTCCACCCGCCGCGCGCACAGCGCCAGCGCCAGTTCCTGCTCCCGGTCCGGGTCCTCGGCGCTGGAGCCGTTGATGAGCAACGCCCCGTGCGCCCGCGCCACTTCCTCCACCGCGCGGCTCAACGGGCCGTAGAACGGGTCGGCGAGGTCCTCCAGGACGAGGCCGATGCTCGCGGTACGGCCCTTGCGCAGCACCCGCGCGCTGTCGTTGCGGCGGAAGCCCAGCGCGTCGATCGCCTCCTGGACCCGGCGCTCGGTGTCGGGGGTCACCCCGGGCTCGCCGTTGACCACCCTGGACACCGTCTTGAGGCCCACACCGGCCCGCGCCGCCACGTCCTTCATCGTCGGCCGGGTCCCGTAACGGGACCCGGGGAGACGGTCTGCACGGCGGGAGGTGTCGGGCACGATGCGGCGTCCTGTCCTGTCGTCCACGGGGTGCATGGGCTCATGGAATGTGTCTGGGCTCATGGGTTTGTATCAGGGATACACAGGCTCGTGGGTTTGTATGAGGATGTGGCGTCGAGCATAGAGCCTGGACAACGTTGTCAGATGCGAGGGAGACTGTCCACCGCAATCTCCGGCCTGCGCCCCCACCGCTTGACCGGCCTGTTGTGTCACTCGGCTACTCATGGTTGACGGGGAGAACTGAATCTGATGCACACCGACCTCGTGGCGGCCCTCGACATCGGCGGCACCAAGATCGCCGGCGCGCTGGTGGACGGTCACGGACGGATCCAGGCGCGTGCCCAGCGCGCCACACCCGCCCAGCAGGACGGCGAGACGGTCATGGGGGCCGTCGAGGAGGTGATCGGCGAACTCTCCGGTTCACCCCTGTGGGGCCGGGCCGGCTCGCTCGGGATCGGCAGCGCGGGCCCGGTGGACGCCTCCGCCGGCACCGTGAGCCCGGTCAACGTGCCGGGCTGGCGGGACTATCCGCTCGTCGAGCGGGTGCGGGCGGCCGCCGGCGGGCTGCCGGTCGAGCTGATCGGCGACGGTGTCGCCATCACGGCCGCCGAACACTGGCAGGGCGCGGCCCGCGGCCACGACAACGCGCTGTGCATGGTGGTGTCGACGGGTGTCGGCGGCGGCCTGGTGCTCGGCGGCAGGCTGCACCCCGGCCCCACCGGAAACGCGGGCCACATCGGCCACATCAGCGTCGACCTCGACGGGGATCCCTGCCCGTGCGGGTCGCGCGGCTGTGTCGAGCGCATCGCGAGCGGCCCCAACATCGCCCGGCGCGCGCTGGAGGGCGGCTGGCAGCCGGGGCCCGACGGCGACACCTCGGCGGCGGCGGTGGCGGCCGCGGCCCGGGCCGGCGACCCGGTCGCGGTGGCCTCCTTCGAGCGGGCCGCACAGGCGCTCGCGGCCGGGATCGCGGCCACCGCGACCCTGGTCGAGATCGACATCGCGGTGATCGGCGGGGGCGTCGGCAAGGCGGGGGACATCCTCTTCACGCCGCTGCGCAAGGCCCTCACCGACTACGCCACCCTCTCCTTCGTCCAGCGCCTGACGGTCGTGCCGGCCCAGATGGGCACGGACGCCGGTCTGGTGGGCGCCGCGGCGGCCGCGCTGGCCGCCAGGCCGGACGCGGAGGCCGCGGGGGTCCCAGGGGCCTGACGGCGCTCGCAGGGGCTGCGCAGGAACGTTCAGGCCCGGTCGGCCGGTGTTCAGGACCGGCCGACCGGGCCATGGACGGACGCGTGGGACCTCAGCAGGTGATCCGCGCGTCCGCCCAGTCCCCGTGGTCCGAGGTGATGCCGTCGCCGCCGTCGGTGACGACGAGCCTGACCACCTCGGCGCCGGTCACGTCGGCGGTGAGCGGCTGGGCGGGCATGTCGGTGGTCAGCACGCCGGTCGAGGCGACCTTGGTGCCGTCCGCCCAGACCTCGAACGAGACGGTGCCGTTGGCGGCCTCCTCGTCGTCCACGCCGACGTCCGCGGTGACCTTCTCGCACGCCTTCCCGGCGTAGTAGTCGACCTCGCTCTGGGCGTGGGTGCCGAGCCCCTTGGCGTAGACGGCCCCGTCGATGGTGATCGGGTGCCCGTCGCCCGCCTCGGTCTCCCCGTTGCTGGTGTCGCGCTCCACCGGTCCCCAGCCGTTGGTGGTCGACAGCCAGGGCAGGTCACTGAGGTAGGAGCTGCCGGCGGGCGGCGGGTCCGCGACGGTCATCGTGACCGTCGTCGCGTTCTCGGCGCGCACTCCGGCGGGCGACCGGTAACTCGCCTTGAGTTCAAGGTCGTACGAGCCCTTCGGCGTCCCCGTGGGAGCGGTCACCTTCCAACTCGTCCGCAGCGCACGGCCGGTCGGCAGGGCGGAGGCCTTCGTCGGCGAGGCCGCCCTGACGGTCCAGCCTGCCGGGCCGGTGAGTGACACGGAGACCTTCTCGGCCGTGGTGCGGCCCAGGTCGGTGACCGACGTGGTGAGCGCGGACGCCTTGCCGGGCTCGCTGAACCGGCTGCCGTCCAGGCCGAGTTCGACGGCCGGCGGGTGGGCCGCCCAGCGCCGGTCGGCGGCGACCCGCACCAGGACGGTGCCGTGCGCCGGGACGATCGCGGAGACGGTGCCCGCGGTGTTGTAGCTCCGGTGCTGCCACAGGTCGCGCAGGGTGTAGGCGGGAGCCTTCGGGAGGCCGACGGCCGTTGCCGAAGTCGCGATGCGCTGCGGCGAGTTCGACTCGTTGAACAGGGCGATCGCGCGGCTGCCGTCCTTCATCTCCTTGGCGACGACCCAGCGCCCGTCCTCGGAGGAGACCACCGTGCCCTGCTTGCCCAGCGGGTCCTGGTCGACGGCGATGACCTCCTTGTCGTCCAGGATGTCGAAGGTCGCCTGGGAGGCCTTGCGCAGGTCGGTGCCGATGAGCAGCGGGGCGGCCATGACCGACCACATCGAGAAGTGCGAGCGGTATTCGGTGTCGGTCATGCCGCCGTTGCCGACCTCCAGCATGTCCGGGTCGTTCCAGTGCCCGGGGCCCGCGTACGGCGCGAGCGGCAGGTTCTGCTTGAGGATCGACACCATCGAGCCCCAGCTGTCGCTGATGTCCCCGGTGGTGCGCCACAGTTGGCCGACGCCGGCGGCCCACTCCCAGGGCTTGTTCTCGCCCCATTCGCAGATGCTGAGGACGATGGGCCGGCCGGTCGCCTGCAGCGCGTCGCGCATGGTGGTGTACCGCTGCTTGGCGTCCACGCCCTGGTTGTTGCAGTTGTCGTACTTGAGGTAGTCGACGCCCCAGTCGGCGAACTGGCGGGCGTCGCTGTACTCGTGGCCGAAGGCGCCCGGAAAGCCCGCGTCGTTGCAGGTCCTGGTGCCGGCGCTGGTGTAGATGCCGAGCTTCAGGCCCTTGGCGTGCACGTAGTCGGCGACGGCCTTGATCCCGCCCGGGAAGCGGGCCGGGTCCGGGACCAGCTTGCCGTCCGCGTCCCGTTCGGGCAGGGCCCAGCAGTCGTCGAGGTTGACGTACTGGTAGCCGGCGGCCTTGAGGCCCTTCGCCACGAACAGGTCGGCGATGCCCTTGACCATCGCCTCGTTGAAGTCCGCGGAGCAGTGCGTGGAGTTCCAGTTGTTGAAGCCCATCGGCGGGGTCTGCGCGAGACCGTCGGCCAGGGCGGGGGAGGCGGCCTTCGCGTCGGCGACGGCGGGTGCGGCGAGGCCCGCCGTGCACAACAGGGCAGCTGCCAGTCCTCCGACCACTCTTCGGCGGGTCGTGCGGGTGTGAGGGTGACGCATCGTTACGCTCCTCCGACTCGCGAAAGGTGCGATGACGGCATGTATGCGCCATCGCTCTGTGCGGTTACGTTAGAACCCGTCGGAGTGTGTTGAATAGAGAGCGGTGATGGTGGTTCGACGATTCGCCCTGGATCTGTTTGGTCCAGACCGGAACGAATCGGGTCATCCGATGTTCCGGTCGACCGGGCGGAACTCGTGGACCACCTCGATCGTCCCGACGATGTGCGCGTTGAACTCGCCGAGCTCCTCGGCCGGCACCCAAAGCTCCAGGATCGTGCTGCCGCCGGCCTGCCGGACCGGATAGCGGCGGAGGAACTCCGCGTCGACCTCGAAGCGGGTCACGAAGCCCGCGCCGTCGTGCTTGACGTTCCAGTCCCGGGCGATCCTGATCGCGTAGTCCTCGTCGAGCACCGGGTAGAAGATCGGCTGCTCGGGCAGCCGGGGCGGCCAGGCGCGCCACTCCAGCTCCCGGACCAGTCCGAGCTCCACCGGGCCGGTGGGTCGCCAGAGGGTCGTGGTCGGGCGCGAGGTGGTCATGGCGTACGGCTTCCTGTGCGGGTGCGGGTGCGGGTGCGGGTGCAATGTGCGTGTGGGCCGGGTGGGTGCGGCCGGGGTGCCCGACGGTATCGGCGTGGTGATCATCCGGCCACCCGGTTTCCGCTCGACGCCGACCGTTGCTCTCCTCGCGGGTACGCCCGTGACCCCCGGACGTCCCCGCAGTTGAAACGGGCATGAAGAAGCGCAGCATGCTCGCCATCGCCAGCCTGGCCACCGGATTCGTCGTGGCCGCCATCACCCCGTCCCACGCGGCCGACGAAGGCCCGCTCGGCGACCTGAACGTCTCGGGCACCCTGGAGCACGTCGACCACGTCGTCGGCCAGGACAGCTTCCAGGCCGACCAGAACCTCCTGGGCCAGGAGTAGCCCGGCGGAGCGGGAGCGGGCGACGGTGCCGGTGTTCCAGTCAGGGGACACCGGCACTCGGTTTGCGCGCCCTCAACGGGAGCTGGTTTCCGTGGCAGTGTGGAGCGGGCAAGCCACAGGGGGCCAACAGAAGAGGGGGAGTCCGTGATCGTCTGGGTCAACGGGGCGTTCGGTGCGGGTAAGACGACCACCGCACGTGAACTCATCGAGCTGATCCCGAACAGCACGCTCTTCGACCCCGAGGTCATCGGCGGGGTACTGACGCACCTGCTGCCGGCCAAACACCTCGCCGACGTCGGGGACTTCCAGGATCTGCCGATCTGGCGACGGCTGGTGATCGACACGGCGGCCGCGATGCTCGCCGAGTTGGGCGGAACCCTGGTGGTTCCGATGACGCTGCTGCGTCAGGAGTACCGGGACGAGATCTTCGGTGGCCTCGCCGCCCGCCGGATCGCCGTCCGGCATCTGTGCCTCACTCCGGCGGAAACGATCCTGCGCGAGCGAATAGCCGGCCGCGAGATCCCGCCCGACCTGCCCGACGGCGAGATGCGGATCCGGCAGTGGTCCTACGACCGCATCGAGCCCTACCGTGCCGCCCTCGCGTCGTGGATCAGCGCCGACGCGCATCTCGTGGACACCAGCGCGCTCAGTCCTTACGAGGCGGCGGTGCGGATCGCGGGGGCGGTCGGCAGTGGCGAAGCAGTGGTATGTGACATAGTACAAACCCCTGAACCCACCGCCGAAACCGTCGCCGCAGGCGTCCTCCTCTTCGACGAACAGGACCGCGTCCTCCTCGTGGACCCCACCTACAAGGCCGGCTGGGAGTTCCCGGGCGGTGTCGTCGAGCCCGGTGAGGCCCCCGCCCGGGCGGGCGTGCGGGAGGTCGAGGAGGAGACCGGGATACGGCTGGAGGAACTGCCGGGGCTGCTCGTCGTCGACTGGGAGCAGCCCGCCCCGCCCCGCTACGGCGGCCTGCGGCTGCTCTTCGACGGCGGCCGGCTGGACTCTGCCGAGGCCGGGCGGCTGGTGCTGCCGGGACCCGAGCTGCGCGACTGGCGGTTCGTCACCGAGCAGGAGGCCGCCGAACTGCTTCCGCCGGTGCGCTACGAACGGCTCCGCTGGGCCCTGCGCGCCCGCGAGCGCGGTGCCGCGCTCTATCTGGAGGCCGGTGTCCCGGTCGGTTGACATTTCCTGATGTTTCGTCAAGTCCTTGCCGCATCGGTGATGTTGGCGGGGACTTTGGCATTTCCGGGGTGTGTGTAGGGGATTTTGCGCGGGGCGGAAGGTTCCTGGGGGAAAACGAGGGTGAATTGTCGCCGTCCCGGTATGAACAAGAACGTGAAGGAGGTACACAAACGTTCTACCGTCGGTGCGCAGCTCAACTTCCTCGCGGCCATCGGCCGCCGTGCACAGGCCGGACAACCGCCGGCTGAAGGAGGGACATGCGCGCGCACTCTTCGGCCCTCACGAGGGGCATCGCACTGACCGCCGGGCTCGTTCTGGCGCTCGCCGCCTGCAGCAGCGGGGGAGGCGGCGGGGGCAGTGGCGGCAAGGGCACCTCGGCCGGCCTCACGTCCTGCTCCACCGAGGGCAAGGCGGACACCTGCAACTCCGGCACCACCAAGGCCGGCGGCACGTTCACCTATGTCATCGAGAAGAACATCCAGCAGTGGAACGTGCAGGACACCAACGGCAACACCTTCGAGAACGCCGAGGCGCTGAGCCCCGTGCTGCCCCAGGTCTACATCCCGCAGCCGGACTTCAGCGTCAAGCTCAACACCGACCTGGTGACCTCGGCGACCCAGACCGGTGCCAGCCCGCAGACCATCGTCTACAAGATCAACCCCAAGGCGTCCTGGAACGACGGGACCGCCATCACCGCCGACGACTTCGTCTACTACTGGCGCACCAACGACGGCAAGGACTGCCCGCCGCCGCCCGCCAGCGACTCCACCCAGACCAAGGGCTGTCTGCCGGAGAGCACCGCCGGCTACGACCGCATCAAGTCGGTCACCGGCTCCGACAACGGCAAGACCGTCACCGTGGTGATGGCCAAGCCCTACGCCGACTGGAAGTCCCTGTTCGGCGCCGGCTACCCGTTCTACCCGGCGCACGTCGCCGAGAAGGTCTCCGGTGCCAAGGCGGGCGACGCGGCCCACATGACGGCCGCCCAGATGACCCAGGGCTGGCAGTACTTCCAGAAGAACCCGCCCACCAAGTACGCGACCGCGGGCCCGTACAAGATGACCGAGTGGGTGGACAACGACCACGCCACCTACGAGCCCGACCCGAAGTGGACGGGCAAGAAGGCCTCCCTGCAGCGGCTGATCTTCAAGGTGATCTCGGACGCCACCCAGGAACCGATCGCGCTGCGCAACAACGAGGTCCAGGGCATCTACCCGCAGCCCGAGGTGGACCTCGTCAACCAGGTGAAGGCCATCCCCAACGTCACCTACACCATCGGCAGCGGGCTGACCTGGGAGCACTTCGACCTCAACCTGCACAACCCGGTGATCGGCAAGTACCTGGCCCTCAGGCAGGCGATGTTCACGGCGATCAGCGTCAAGGACATCATGGCCAAGACGGTCGCCCAGTTCGACCCCGGCGTGAAGCAGCTCTACAACCACAACTTCGTCCCGGGGACGGCCGGTTACAAGGACGTGGTCAGCGCCAGCGGCCAGGGCTCGGGTGACCTCGCCAAGGCCAAGAAGTACCTCACCGACGCCAAGTTCACCGGAGTCGGCACCGCCCTGAAGACCCCGGACGGCACGGCAGTCGGACCGTTCAACTGCCGCTACACCACCGGCAACCAGATCCGGCAGAGCGAGTGCCAGATCCTGCAGAGCGACCTCGCCAACCTCGGGATCAAGGTCACGATCAAGCCCATCGGTGCCGCCGACCTCGGCACGGTACTGGCCGGTCACCAGTACGACATCATCGTCTTCGCCTGGGTCGCCTCGCCGTTCGCGATCAGTGGCGCCCAGCAGCTGTGGACCACCGGAGCCGGCGGCAACTACGGCGGCTACAGCAACAAGCAGGTCGACTCCCTGATCAGCACGGCCATCGGGGAGACCGATCAGACCAAGGCCGCCGCCCTGCTCAACCAGGCCGACCAGCTGATGGTGAACGACGCCTACGTGCTGCCGCTCTACCAGAAGCCCACCTTCCTCGCGGTGCAGACCCGGTTCGTCAACATGCGCAACAACTCCACCAATGTCGGACCGCCGTACAACGTCGGCGAGTGGGGCCTCAAGAAGTAGCCCCGGCGCCCCGTCGGATCCGAATCCCGGCCCCGGTGACCCCGGGGCCGGGCCTCCGCGAGAGAAGACCGCATGCTCGCCTACACCGTGCGCCGCATCCTCGTCTCCATACCCGTCCTGATCGTCTCGACGTTCATCGTCTTCCTGGTCGTCGTCAACTCCGGCGACCCGGTGGCCAACTTCGCCACCTCCCGGCAACCGCCGCCCAGCAAGGCCGCCGTGACCGCCTTCGCCCGGCACATCCACGCCGACCAGCCCGCCGTGGAACGCTACTGGAACTGGATCACCGGTGTCCTGCACGGCGACTGGGGCCCGTCCGTCCAGACCAACCTGGACATCGGCCACGACCTGTTCACCCGCTTCCGGGTCACCGTCACCCTGGTCGCCGCCGCCATGCTGCTCGCCCTCGTGATGTCGATCGTCTTCGGCGTGTTCAGCGCGATCCGCCAGTACAGTGCCGCCGACTACACCATCACCTTCCTCGGCTTCCTGTTCCTCGCCATGCCCGTGTTCTGGTTCGCGGTCCTGCTCAAGCAGGCCGGGATCTGGTTCAACCAGGAGACCGGCAGCCAGTTCCTCGGCACCATCGGCGAGAAGTCCCCGTACCTCGAAGTCGACACCACCTGGAACGAGTTCACCGACCGCGTCGGCCATCTCATCCTGCCCACCATCACTCTGGCCCTGGTGTCCTTCGCCTCCTGGACCCGCTACACCCGCGCCTCCATGCTGGAGGTCCTCGACAGCGACTACGTCCGGCTCGCCCGCGCCAAGGGGCTGCGCCGCGGCCGGGTGCTCGTCCGGCACGCCCTGCGCACCGCCCTGATCCCGCTCGCCACCGTCACCGCCCTCGACATCGCGATCATCCTCGGCGGCGCGGTCATCACCGAGACGATCTTCCAGTGGCACGGCATGGGCGAGATGCTCGTCCAGGCCGCCACCACTCTCGACGTCTACCGGACCATGGCCTGGCTGCTGCTGTCCGCCGTCGTCGTCATCGTCTTCAACCTCTTCGCCGACCTCCTCTACGCCGTACTCGACCCGAGGATCCGCTATGACTGACATCGGGGCACTCGGGCCGGCCGGTACGCAGACACCGAACGACGACCACGAGTTCACCGTCGTGCAGCGCAGCCAGACCCAGCTGGTCCTGCGCCGCTTCCTGCGCCACCGGGCCGCGATGATCAGCCTGGTCGTCTTCCTGCTGATCGTGCTGTGGGCCTTCGTCGGCCCGCACTTCTGGCACTACTCGTACGCCAAGTACACCCCGGACAACTCCCGACCACCCTCCTGGAAGCACCCGTTCGGCACCGACTCCTCCGGGTACGACGCCTACGCCCAGGTGATGCGCGGCACCCAGACCTCCCTGAAGATCGCCATCCTGATCGCGCTCGGCTCGACCCTGGTCGGAGCCGTGTGGGGGGCCGTCGCCGGCTTCTACCGGGGGTTCGTCGACGCGCTGATGATGCGCATCGCCGATCTCGTCCTCACCCTCCCGCTGTTCGCGATCGCGCTCGTCATCTCCTCGCGCAGCGGCGGCTCCTGGTACTGGATCGCCGCGGTGATCGCCGGACTCACCTGGGCCTACGTGTCCCGCGTGGTGCGCTCCTCCGTACTCTCCCTGCGCGAGAAGGAGTTCGTGGAGGCCGCCCGGGCGCTCGGCGCCTCCGACACCCGGATCATCTTCCGGCACCTGCTGCCCAACGCGCTCGGCCCGATCATCGTCAACGCCACGATCCTGGTCGCCACCGGCATCCTCACCGAGACCGCCCTGTCCTTCCTCGGGTTCGGCGTCCAACCGCCCGACACCTCCCTCGGTTTGCTGGTCGCCCAGGCGCAGACCGCGGTCGACACCCGGCCCTGGCTCTTCTACATCCCGGGCGCCTTCATCATCGCCATCGCCCTCACCATCAACTTCATCGGCGACGGGTTGCGCGACGCCTTCGACCCCCGGCAGCAAAGGGTGCGACAGTGACCGACACCGGCAACGGCACGGGCAAGGGCAAGGGCATCGACAGAGTCGTAGGAAGGGGCGAGGAGTCCGGAGCCGTCCTCGAAGTCGAGGACCTGAGCGTGGAGTTCCCCACCGAGGACGGGACCGTACGGGCGGTGCGCGGCGTCGGCTACCGGCTGGAGCGGGGCGAGGCACTGGGCATCGTCGGCGAGTCCGGTTCCGGCAAGTCGGTCACCGCCCTTGCCGTGATGGGGCTGCTGCCCGGTTCCGCCCGGGTGCGCGGCTCGGTGCGGTTCGAGGGGACCGAGCTGCTCGGGATGTCCGACGCCCGCCTCTCCGACGTACGGGGCAGCGGCATCGCCATGGTCTTCCAGGACCCGATGACCTCCCTCAACCCCGTCTACACGGTCGGCTACCAGATCGCCGAGACCCTCCTCAGACACAACCCCCGGCTCGGCAAGCGCCCGGCCCGGGCACGCGCCGTCGAACTCCTCGGCACGGTCGGCATCCCGAGCCCCGAGCGGCGCGTCGACAGCTACCCGCACGAACTCTCCGGCGGCATGCGCCAGCGCGTCGTCATCGCCATCGCGATCGCCAACGACCCGGACGTGATCATCGCCGACGAGCCCACCACCGCCCTCGACGTCACCGTCCAGGCCCAGATCCTCGAGGCCCTGGAGGCCGCCCGCGCCGAGACCGGCGCCGCCCTCGTCCTGATCACCCACGACTTGGGCGTGGTCGCGGGACACACCGACCGGGTCGCCGTCATGTACGCCGGGCGGATCGTCGAGACCGGCTCGGTCGAGGACATCTTCTACACCCCGCGCATGCCCTACACCCTGGGCCTGCTCGGCTCCCTGCCCCGCCTCGACCGCGAGGAGGACCGCCTGACCCCCATCACCGGCTCCCCGCCCTCGCTGCTCAACCTGCCCCCGGGCTGCCCCTTCGCCCCGCGCTGCCCGTTGCGCCGGGAGCTCTGCGACAGCACGGAGCCCGCGCTGCGCCCCGTCGGATCCGACGTCCACCGCAGCGCCTGCCACTTCGCCGACGAACTCGTGGACGCGGCGGCCGGCGAGGTCTTCGACGCCGTCGGCGCCGACACCGAGGCCCTGGCCCGGTTCGCGGACCTGGAGGACGATGCCCGATGACCGATGCGCTGCCCCCGCTGCCCGGCCACGGCGGCACCGGCGACCCCGTCCTCCAGGTCCGCGACCTCGTCAAGCACTTCCCGGTGATGTCGAGGGGCGTGGTCCGCCGCCGGATCGGCGACGTGCACGCCGTCTGCGGGGTCTCCTTCGACCTGTACGAGAACGAGACGCTCGGCCTGGTCGGCGAGTCCGGCTCCGGCAAGACGACCGTGTCCCGCACCCTGCTGAACCTGGAGACGGCCACCTCGGGCTCCGTCCACTACCGTGGGCGGCTCCTGACCGACCTGAGCAGACGTCAGATGCGGCCGCTGCGCCGCGAGTTGCAGATCGTCTTCCAGGACCCGTACGCCTCCCTGGACCCCCGGATCTCCGTCCACGAGATCGTCGCCGAACCCCTGCGCATCCACGGCCGCTACGGCCCCGGCGCCGCCGACGAGGTACGCGAACTGCTGCGCCTGGTCGGCCTCAACCCCGAGCACGGCAACCGCTTCGCGCACGAGTTCTCCGGCGGCCAGCGCCAACGCATCGGCATCGCGAGGGCGTTGGCGCTGCGCCCCAAGGTGATCGTGCTGGACGAGCCGGTCTCCGCGCTGGACGTGTCGATCCAGGCGGGCGTCCTCAACCTGCTGATGGACCTCCAGAGCGAACTGGGCCTGTCCTTCCTGTTCGTGGCGCACGACCTCTCCGTGATGCGCCATGTCGCCGGCAGGGTCGCGGTGATGTACCTGGGCCGCCTGGTGGAGATCGCCCCCGCCAGGCAGCTCTTCGCCCGTCCCGCTCACCCCTACACCCAGGCCCTGGTCTCCGCGATCCCGCTGCCCGACCCGCGCAAGGAACGCGCCCGGAAACGGATCACCGTCCAGGGCGACGTCCCGAGCCCGGTCCGCCCGCCCAGCGGCTGCCGGTTCCGCACCCGCTGCCCCAAGTTCGCGAACCAGCTCACCGACAGCGAGCGCACCGCCTGCGTCGAGCAGGTGCCGGACCTGGTCGACCGGGGCGGCGGCAACCCGGTCGCCTGCCACTACGCGGAGAGCGTTCAGCTGCTGTGACCGTCCGGGTACGGGAACGGCGTCAGCCGGCTCTCCCGCTCCAGCCGTCGGCAGAAGACCTCCATGCCGACGGCGAGCGGGGCGTGCCGCACCAGCAGGTCGGCGGCGGCCCGGGGGATGCCCTCGGGCCGGGTCCCGCCGGCACAGGCCCGCACGAACTCCGCGCGCTCTTCGGCCCGGTACCCGTACAGGGCGGTGACCAGCCAGATCACCAGGTAGTAGACCGTGTACGCGCGGTCGTAGTGCCGATGCCGGTCGAAGAAGTCCCGTTCGTCCGGGCCCAGTCGGAAGCGTGAGCTGAGGGCGAGCCCGAAGTCGGTGAGGTACAGCCGGCGGCCGTCGGTGAGGATGTTGCCGAAGTGGGCGTCGAGGTGCAGGAGATGGCTGTCCGAGAGGAACGCGGTGAGTCCGTCCAGCCCTCGGGCCGCGAGAGTGCACGCCTCGTCCGCCCGGCCGGTGCGCAGTTCTGCGTCCAGCCAGTCGTGCAGGGTGTACGGGACGTGCTCCAGGAACAGGGTGAGGCTCGCGGAGGCGTCCCGCAGGCCCTCGATGCGCTCCCGCAGGCCCGCGGAGCCGCCCCAGTAGGCCACGGCCCTGTCGATGTCGGCGAGTTCGCCGGGCAGCGGGACGGGCGTGGTGGGCAGGATCCGCCAGTGATGCAGCAGCGGGAAACCGGGGAACCGGCCCGCCAGTACCCAGTCCGTCGCCACCTCGTGCGCGGCCAGCTCCCGCCAGGCCCCGAACCCCGGGCCGCCGATCGCGCCGATGCCGTAGTGGCAGTACGCCGGCAGACCGAAGAGGTTCTCGGTGGAGCGGGCGTGCCGGGGCTCCCGTTCCCGGTCCGTCAAGGGGATCTGCTTCACGAACACCGGCCTGCCGTCCACCACGAGCCGCACCGCTCTCCCGCCGATCCCGGCGCCGAGCGGCTCACCGGCCGCGACCAGTTCGGCCAGCTCGACGTCGTTCAGCAGGGCCAGGGTGTTGGTGATGCCGGTGTGGGCGGCGATACGGCGCGCGGAGTCGGTCATCTCCCCATGGTCACCGCGTCGGTGCACAGGCGTCCGCGGATTCCCGCAGCGCCCGCGACGCGTCGGCGGTCACCCGGCCACCGTGGCCGAAGCACGCCGTCTCCGCGTCCAGGGCCGCCGACCGCCGGAAGGACGCGACGGCCAGGTCCCGGTAGACGTTGAACACCCCGAGCATCACCGCACCGGTGGCCGACGCGGCCGCCACCGCGTCGCCGAAGGACCCCCGTCCACGACGAGGGTCCTCCGCTGTGGGCAGAGCGGTTCCGCCCACCTCGTACACCGGCGCACCGTGGACGTCGGCGGACCGCGTACGCCGACGGACCGTGGATGCCGGCCGGCCCGGGTGCGTCAGCCCGCCGCGTAGTTCCGCAGGAACAGCGCCTCCGCCACCGACAGGCGCTCCAGTTCCTCCGGCGACACGCTCTCGTTGACGGCGTGGATCTGCGCCTCCGGCTCGCTCAGGCCGATCAGCAGGATCTCCGCCTGCGGATAGAGGCCGGCGAGGGTGTTGCACAGCGGGATGGAGCCGCCTTGACCGGCGTACTGCATCGTCTCGTCCGGGTAGGCGACCGCCATCGCCTCGGCCATCGCCCGGTAGGCCGGGCTGGTGGGGTCCGCGCGGAACGGCTGGCCCTGGCCGACCGCCTCGGTCCGCACCCGGGCGCCCCACGGCGTGTGCGCCTCCAGGTGGGCCTGGAGCAGCTTGCCGGCCTCGGCCGCGTCCACGCCCGGCGGCACCCGGAGGCTGACCAGGGCGCGGGCGCCGGCCTGCACCGACGGGGTGGCGCCGACCACCGGCGGGCAGTCGATGCCGAGCACCGTGACCGCCGGACGGGCCCAGATGCGGTCCGCGACCGAACCGTCACCGATCAGCCCGACACCGTCCAGCACCTTGGCGTCCTTGCGGAACTGCTCCTCGTCGTACTCCAGCCCCTCCCAGCGCGTCTCCGGGGCGAGCCCGTCGACCGTCGTCGAACCGTCCTCGGCGCGCAGCGAGTCCAGGACGCGGATCAGCGCGGCCAGGGCGTCGGGGGCGGCCCCGCCGAACTGGCCCGAGTGCAGGTTGCCCCGCAGCGTGTCGACCTGGATGCGGACCATGGTCATGCCCCGCAGCGTCGTGGTCACCGTCGGCAGCCCCACCCGGAAGTTGCCCGCGTCGCCGATGACGATCGCGTCCGCCGCCAGCAGCTCGGGGTGCTGCTCGGCGTACCGCTCCAGACCGCCGGTGCCCATCTCCTCCGAGCCCTCGGCGATCACCTTGACGTTGACCGGGACACCGCCGTTCGCCTTCAGCGCGCGCAGCGCCAGCAGGTGCATGATCACGCCGCCCTTGCAGTCGGCGGCACCGCGCCCGTACCAGCGGCCGTCCCGCTCGGTCAGCTCGAAGGGCGGGGTGGTCCAGGCGGCCTCGTCCAGCGGCGGCTGCACGTCGTAGTGCGCGTAGAGCAGGACCGTTTTGGCACCCGCCGGGCCCGGCAGATAGCCGTACACCGACTGCGTGCCGTCCGGGGTGTCCAGTACGGCGACGTCCGTGAAGTCCTCGGCGCGCAGTGCGTCGGCCACCCAGTTCGCGGCGCCCTCGCTCTCGCTCCTCGGGAACTGGGCGAAGTCCGCCACCGACTTGAAGGCCACCAGCTCGGCGAGCTCCGCCTTGGCCCTGGGCAGCAGGGCGGCGACGGTCTCGGCGACCGGATTGGACGACATGGGCACGCTCCTCGTGGGTGCGACGTTGAACTGGTGAGTGGACCGATCCTCCCACAGTGGCCTGCGGCGATCTCCGCCGTAGGATGCGGGGGGACAGGTGGCAGGTGTCGGCCTACGGACGGACAGAACCTGCCCCACGGCTTGACAGCGTGACGGCTTGATACGGCTTCTACGGCTTGATCGGAGCAGCGGACCATCGTGAGCGGCGAGAATTCTTCGGCGGACGACGTGCAGGCGGACGACGCGCAGCGGGTGTGGGACGTCGTCGTGGTGGGCGCGGGACCCGCAGGGGCCTCGGCCGCCTACGCGGCGGCCGTCGCGGGACGGCGCGTGCTGTTGCTGGAGAAGGCCGAGCTGCCCCGCTACAAGACCTGCGGCGGCGGCATCATCGGCCCCTCCCGCGACGCACTGCCGCCCGGCTTCGAGCTGCCCCTCAAGGACCGGGTGCACGCGGTCACCTTCTCCAACAACGGACGGTTCACCCGCACCCGCCGCTCCAAGCAGATGATGTTCGGGCTGATCAACCGCCCCGAGTTCGACCAGCAGCTGGTCGAGCACGCCCAGAAGGCGGGCGCCGAGCTGCGCACGGGTGCCGCCGTGCAGCGCGTCGAGCAGCACGGTTCGGCCGTCCCCGACCGGCGGACGGTCGCGGTCGTGCTCCAGGGCGGCGAGACCCTGCTGGCCCGCGCGGTGGTCGGCGCCGACGGCAGCGCCAGCCGCATAGGCGCCCACGTCGGGGTGAAGGTCGACCAGGTGGACCTCGGCCTGGAGGCGGAGATCCCGGTGCCGGAGACGGTCGCCGAGGACTGGAAGGGCCGGGTCCTCATCGACTGGGGCCCGATGCCGGGCAGTTACGGCTGGGTCTTCCCCAAGGGCGACACGCTGACGGTCGGCGTGATCTCGGCGCGCGGCGAAGGCGCCGCCACCAAGCGGTACTTGGAGGACTTCATCGCCCGGCTCGGCCTCGCCGGCTTCGAACCGAGCATCTCCTCCGGCCACCTGACCCGCTGCCGCGCCGACGACTCCCCGCTGTCCCGGGGCCGGGTGCTGGTCTGCGGTGACGCGGCGGGCCTGCTCGAACCGTGGACCCGCGAGGGCATCTCGTTCGCGCTGCGCTCGGGGCGGCTCGCCGGGGAGTGGGCGGTGCGGATCGCCGAGGCCCACGACGCCGTCGACACCCGCCGCCAAGCGCTGAACTACGCCTTCGCCGTCAAGGCGGGCCTCGGTGTGGAGATGAGCGTCGGCAAGCGGATGCTCGCGGTGTTCGAGCGCCGTCCCGGACTGTTCCACGCGGCGCTGACCGGGTTCCGTCCCGCCTGGCGGGCGTTCAAGGAGATCACCCAGGGCCGCACCTCCCTCGGCGAGCTCATTCGCTCCCACCCGCTCGCCCAGCGCGCCCTGACGGCGTTCGACCCGAGCCCGACGGCCAAGGAGCAGACGGCCCCCGAGGACCCGGACCCGGCGGAGGAGGACGCCGTCACCTCGTGACGGCGATCCGGAACACCGGGTGGTCGGGGGCGATGCGGCGCAGGTCGGCGTCGGGTGAGTCGGGGCCGACCCCGTCGAAGAAGACGCCGACCTCTACTTTCCAGCGCTTCAGGTAGGCCCTGAGCAGCTCGACCTTGTCGTCGTCGGCGACTTCGGTGGCGGTGAAGACGTCCACGTTCTTGCCGAGCCGCAGTTCGCCGCCGCCGGCGGCGCGCATGTTGTGGGTCCACTGGACGTGGCCGCGCGGTGCGAGAAGGTACTGCTGTCCGTCCACCGTCAGCAGGTTCACGGGAGTGGTGCGCCATTCGCCGCTCTTGCGTCCGCGGACGGCGAGGACGCGGGAGCCCCAGACGCTGATACCGCGGCGGGTGAGCCAGGACACGGCCCGATTGAAGATATTGACGGTGAACCAGCCGGGCTTCTGGACGTGTTCCGACATGATGATCCCCATGGCTTGGGAGAGCGGTGCTCTCGCTTGAGAACAGTGTGCGGGGATTGGTAATCCATGACAAGAGCAGTGCTCTCTTTTTTGAGCGGTGCACTTGATCGCGGTCGGTGCTCGCGTATGTGAGCGTCGCTCCACACCAAGTGCGCCGCTCCGAACTGTGTGCACCGCTCTCCTTGCGTGGCAGACTTCTGTCCATGACCACTGCACAGGGCGCCCGCGCGCGAGCCAGGATGGAAGTCACCACGGCCATCAAGGACGAGGCGCGCAGACAGCTCGCGGCCGAGGGTGCGGCCAAGCTGTCGCTGCGGGCCGTCGCGCGCGAGCTCGGCATGGTCTCCTCCGCGCTCTACCGTTACTTCCCCAGCCGTGACGACCTGCTCACCGCGCTGATCATCGACGCCTACGACTCCCTCGGCGAAGCCGCCGAGACCGCGCACGCCGCTGCCGCAGGTGTGGCCCCGGCGCAGCGCTGGGTCGTGGTCTGCGAGGCCGTGCGCGGCTGGGCGCTGGCCCACCCGCACGAGTACGCGCTGATCTACGGCTCGCCGGTACCCGGTTACTCGGCGCCGGACACCACCATTCCGCCGGCGGCCCGGGTCGCCCTGGTCCTCATCGGGATCCTGCGCGAGGCGTTCGAAGGGCGCGGTCTGGCCCGTACCCCCGTGCCCGCCGAACTCGCCCCCGAGGCCCGCCGGATGGCCGACGAACTGGTGCCGGGCCTGCCTCCGGAGGCGGCGGTGGCCATGGCCGCGGCGTGGGCCCAGCTGTTCGGGCTGGTGGGGTTCGAACTGTTCGGTCAGTTCAAGGGGGTCGTGGAGGAAGGGGAACGGGAGCGGTTCTTCCGGCATGCGGCCGCCCAACTCGCCCACGGCGTCGGGCTGGTCTTCCCCTGACGGTGTTCGGTCACCCTGTCACCTTGTCCAGGAACGCGGCGAGGTTCCCGACCGTCCGCCGGATCTTCTCCTCCAGCGTGAGCGACTCCGGCATGCGCCCGCCCACGCCCGCGTCCCGCTTGCCCCGCACGTACAGCGAGCAGGCGAGGTCGCTGCAGAGGTAGGCGCCCACGGAGTTGCCCTGCTGCCCGGCCTTCCCCGCCTTGGCGGCGACCATGAGGGAGACGCCTCCGGTGTGCGTGGTCAGGCAGATCGAGCACATGCTGCGCCGGGTCTGCCAGGAGGAGGGACTCGGACAGCGCAGCGCCACCGCCCGCGCGCGGCCGCCGTCCGGTTCGGCCACCAGGTAGGCGCGGTCGGGCGCCTGCGGGTCGCGCCAGCCGAAGTAGTCCAGGTCGGCCCACGGGCGTTGGTCCAGGTCGTGCGGGATGTGCAGGCGTTTCGCCGCGCCCTTGGTGCAGTTCACGAACGCGGCGCGGATCTCTTGCTCGGTCAGCTGTCTCACACTGCGCACGCTAATTTGCCTAAATGCTTTAGGCAAACCAATAATCGATTCAGGTCAGGGGCTAGAGGTCAGAGGCGAGGGTGAGGAGCGGGTGTGGCGCGAGCGGGACTGAGCACGGAACGACTGGTCCGGGCCGGAGCCGAGCTGGCCGACGAGGTCGGCTTCGACCAGGTGACCGTCTCGGCGCTGGCCAGACGGTTCGACGTGAAGGTCGCGAGCCTGTACTCGCACGTAAAGAGCTCCCATGACCTGAAGACGAGGATCGCGCTGCTGGCGCTGGAGGAACTCGCCGACCGGGCCGCCGACGCGCTGGCCGGACGGGCCGGCAAGGACGCGCTCGTCGCGTTCGCCGACGTCTACCGCGACTACGCCCGCGCTCACCCCGGCCGCTACACCGCGGCCCGGCTGCGCCTCGACCCGGAGACGGCGGCAGGCAGTGCCGGCGTCCGGCACGCCCAGATGACCCGGGCGATCCTGCGCGGCTACGACCTCGCCGAACCGGAGGAGACCCATGCCGTCCGAATGCTCGGCAGCGTCTTCCACGGCTACGTCGACCTGGAACTGAGCGGCGGCTTCAGCCACAGCGCCCCGGACAGCCAGCAGTCCTGGACCCGGGTCCTCGACGCCCTCGACGCCCTGCTCCGCACCTGGCCGACCCCGACCTGCCCCCCTTCGCACGGAACACAGAGGCGATGAACACCGACCCCCGCCGGATCACCACTCCCATCACCACTCCCGTCACCACTCCGATCACCGCCGACCTCCTGCGCGGTGCCCTCGACCTGGAGCACACGGAGCACGGCATCCTGCCGCACCGGCTCCCGGCCCGGGCCCGCGCCCAGTGCGCCGACCCGCAGCTCGCCATGGTCGAGTCCCAGCCCTCCGGCGTACGGCTGGTGTTCCGCACCCGCGCCACCGCCGTGGAACTGGACACCCTGCCCACCAAGCGCCGCTACGTCGGCGCCCCGGCCCGCCCGGACGGCGTCTACGACCTGCTCGTCGACGGCACCCTGACCGGCCAGGGCAGCGTGCCCGGCGGCCGGGTGCAGGTCGTCGACATGAGCGCGGGGACCAGCGAGCTGCCCCCCGGGCCGGTCGGCACCCTTCGCTTCACCGGTCTGCCCGAGCGCGAGAAGGTCGTGGAGATCTGGCTGCCGCACAACGAGACCACCGAACTGGTCGCGCTGCGCACCGACGCCCCGCTCGCCGCCGCACCCGGCCACGGCCGCAAGGTCTGGCTGCACCACGGCAGTTCCATCAGCCAGGGCTCCGACGCCGCGAGCCCCACCGCCATCTGGCCGGCCCGCGCGGCCGCGCTCGCCGGGGTGGAGCTGGTCAACCTGGGGCTGGGCGGCAGCGCCCTGCTCGACCCGTTCACCGCCCGGGCCGTCCGGGACACCCCCGCCGACCTGATCAGCCTCAAGCTCGGCATCAACGTCGTCAACGCCGACCTGATGCGGCTCCGGGCCTTCGGCCCCGCTGTGCACGGCTTCCTCGACACCGTCCGCGAGGGACACCCCACCACCCCGCTGCTGGTCGTGTCGCCGATCCTGTGCCCCATGCACGAGGACACGCCCGGCCCCACCGCCATGGACCTGGGCGCCCTCGGCGCCGGCCGGCTCGCCTTCACGGCCGCGGGCGACCCGGCCGAGCGGGCCGGCGGCAAGCTCACCCTGAACGTCATCCGGGACGAGCTGTCCCGGATCGTCGCCCAGCGTGCGGCCGAGGACCCGCACCTCCACCACCTCGACGGCCGTGCCCTCTACGGCGAGGCCGACGCCGCCGAACTCCCGCTGCCCGACGGGCTGCACCCGGACGCGGCCACCCACCGCCGTATCGGCGAACGCTTCGCCGGGCTGGCCTTCGCGGACGGCGGCGCGTTCGCGATGAGCGGCGCCTCCGGGGAGGGCGACGCCTTCGGGGAAGGCGGGACGTTCGCGGAGGGCGGCGGTTTCGCGGAGGGCGGCGGCTTCGCGGAGGGCGGCGGCCGCTGAGCCGGCCGTCCTCATCGTGCCGAGTCGGACGCCGACGCCTCGTCGCCACCGTCCGGGACCAGTACGACCTTCCCCGCGACCGTCCCCGACTCGGCGAGCCGCAGGGCCTCGGCGGCCTGGGTCAGGGGCAGCCGGGCGGCGATGCGCGCGGTGACCTCGCCGCGCTGGAGGGCCTGGAACACCTGGGTGAGGTCGGCGTTCAGCCGGGCCCGGAAGCGGTCCTTGCCGAGGGCGCGGCCCTCCCAGACGTTGAAGAAGTAGGCGTGCCGGCCGTTGGGCAGCGCGTTCCACAGCCACACCCGTCCGAGGATCTTCAGCACGGGGAGCTGCTTGGAGCCGGAGTCGTCGCGGGTGGTGGCGCTGCCGTACGCGACGAGGGTGCCGCCCGGGGCGAGGAGCCGCCAGGAGTCGACGACGCTGCGGCCGCCGAGATGGTCGAAGACGGCGTCGACACCGCCGGGGGCCAGTTCCCGGACCCGTCCCGGGACGTCCTCGGTGCGGTAGTCGACCGGGGTCACGCCCAGCTCCCGCAACGCGTCGTGGTGACGGACCGAAGCCGTGCCGATCACCTGCAGGCCGGCCGCCCGGGCGAGCTGGACGAGGACCGTGCCGACGCCGCCGTTGGCCCCGTGCACCAGGATCGTGCCGCCGCTGCGCACCCTGGCCTTGCGGTGCAGCATCTGCCAGGCCGTGATGCCGTTGACGACCAGCGTCTCCGCCTCCGCGGCGCCGACACCGGCGGGCACCTGCACGGCGTCGGCCGCGTCGAGCACGACGTGGCTGGCCCAGCCGCCGACCTTCACCAGTGACGCCACCCGCTTGCCGACGAGCCCGGGCTCGACGCCCGCACCGGCCGTGAGCACCGTGCCGACCAGGTCGTAGCCGGGGACGAAGGGGAAGGGCGGCTGGTCGTAGTAGCGGCCGCGGCGCATCTGCTGCTCCGCGAAGGAGACACCGGTCGCCTCCACCCGGACGACGATCTGGCCGGCCGCCGGGGCCGGGATCTCGCGGCGCTCGACGCGCAGGCCCTCCGGCTCCACGACGCCGGGCAGGACGATCTCGATGAGCTGGGCGTTTCCGGTGTTTCCGGCGGTTCCTGCAGTTCCCATGACGACGGCCTCCGTGTACAGACGGTGTGGAGATGTGCTCGCAAGCGGGAGGGGTTCTCGCTTGCGTTAGAAGCTATAACAAACATGACTGGTGCTCGCTGGAGTGTCAAGCCCTCGCGTTGGGTGCGGTCATCGCATCTGTTAGATCCACTGCCGAGAGTGATAGGTTGAAACAAAGATGAGAGCTCTAAGCCTGAAATGACCGGGCTCTGTGGCGGCGAGGCGACGACCAGCCGAGGCGCCCGGCAGTGAAAGCGAGAAGGCGAAGGCGAGAGAGGAGCGTGACGGCCATGGCCGCAGACGCGGACGCGGTGAGCCCCCGCGAGCGGTACCGGACCCAGGTGCGGGCGGACATCAAGGCGCGGGCCTGGGAGCAGATCGCCAAGGCGGGCGCGTCGGGCCTGTCCCTGAACGCGATCGCCAAGGAACTCGGCATGAGCGGCCCGGCCCTCTACCGCTACTTCGGCAGCCGCGACGAGCTGATCACCGAGCTGATCCGGGACGCCTACCGCAGCCTGGCCGACACCTTCCGGGCCGCCGCCGACGCCACGGCCGGTATCGGCGGCCTCGCCCACGCCCTGCGCCGCTGGGCGCTCGACGACCCCCAGCGGTACTTCCTCGTCTACGGCACGCCGGTCCCCGGCTACCGGGCGCCCGACGACATCACCGGCATCGCCCAGGAGATCATGGCGGCCCTGCTCGACGTCTGCGCGGCGGCCGAGCCCGAGGCGCCCCCGCCGGCCTCCGCCGGTTTCACCGCACACCTCTCCCAGCACCGCGAGTGGGCCGGCGGCCACCCCGCACCGCCGGGGGTGCTAAGGCGGGCGCTGGCGTTCTGGACCCGGATGCACGGAGTCCTCTCCCTCGAACTCGCCGGCCACTTCACGGGCATGGGTTTCGCCCCGGACCGGCTGTTCGAGGCCGAGGTGGCGGAGCTGACGTCCGGCCGCTGACCAGGCCCGGCGGCCTACTTCCCGGGGAGTACGCGTGATCACCTCGCCGGGCTGACGCCCGCGTGCTCCGGCTGCGTCTAGCGTGGCGGTCATGGACGAGCAGCGGGCACGGGAGCGCGGCCCCGCGCAGTGGTGGCACCACGGACCCCCGTGGTGGAACCTCCCGGAAGCCACCGGCCCCGGCCTCGGGACCCGTCGCCCCGCCTGCCGTGGCGCTCCACCGTGCTGCTCACCGTCCTCGTGCTGGTCGTCTCGAACTTCGCGGCCCATGCGCAGCCCCACCGCGAGCCCCTCGACCCGTACGCCCGCCTGCTGCTCCTCGTCACCTGCGCCCTGCTGCTGTGGCGGCACCGGCACCCGGTGTTCGTGGCCTTCGGCACGGCCGCGTCGGCCCTGGTCTACCTCGGTGCCGGCTACCCGTACGGACCGGTCTTCGCGGCCGTCGCCGTGGCCTGCTTCGGTGCCGTCGTCGCCGGGCACCGCCGGGCCGCCTGGACTGCGCTCGGGATGCTGTGGGCCGGGCATCTGCTGATCTCGCTCTGGCTGTACCGCGGGCTGCCGCCGCCGGGCGACACGGGGGCGAACCTCGGCCAGGAGGTGATCATCGCCACCTGGGTGCTGATCATCGTCGCGGTGGCCGAGCTGGTCCGGCTGCGGCGCGAGCAGTGGGCGCGCGAGCGGGCCGACCGGGCCCAGGCGGCCCGGCGGCGCGCGGACGAGGAACGGCTGCGGATCGCCCGGGAGCTGCACGACGTCCTCGCGCACAGCATCTCGGTCATCAACGTCCAGGCGGGCATGGGTCTCGCGCTCCTCGACTCCGACCCCGAGCAGGCCAGGGCCGCGCTGACCACCATCAAGGCGGCCAGCAAGGAGGCGCTCGGCGAGGTGCGTCAGGTGCTCGACACCCTCCGTGCCCCGGGCGACGCGCCGCGGGGGCCGGCGCCCGGTCTGGGTCGGCTGCCGGAGCTGGTGGAGCAGGCGGCGGGCGCCGGACTCGCCGTGACCGTGACGGGGAAGCCGCCGGCCCTTCCGCCGGGCGCCGACCTGGCCGCCTTCCGCATCGTGCAGGAGGCCCTCACCAACGTCGTACGGCACTCGGGTTCACGGCAGGCGCGCGTGCGGCTCGAACACGGGGGAGGGGAGCTGCGGTTGCGGATCGACGACGACGGTCCGGCGACCGGGGCGGATGCGGGCGGCAGCGGGAACGGGCTGGCCGGGATGCGGGAACGGGCGGCCGCCCTGGGAGGCACGATCGAGGCGGGGCCGTCCGCCGACGGCGGCTTCCGGGTGCTGGCCGTACTGCCCTTGGACGACGGGCATGACAGGCATGACAGGCACAGCAGGTATGACGGGCGCGACAACCACGACCGGGAGGACCGATGATCCGGGTGCTGCTCGCCGACGACCAGTCGCTGGTGCGGGCCGGTTTCCGGGCGTTGCTCGACGCGCAGCCGGACGTCGAGGTGACCGGTGAGGCGGCGGACGGCGAGGAGGCGGTGCGCAAAGTGCGTGAACTGCGCCCCGACGTCGTCCTGATGGACATCCGCATGCCGCGTCTGGACGGCCTGGCCGCGACCCGCCGGATCACGGGGGAAGAGGAGCTGAAGGACGTCAGGGTGGTCATGCTGACGACGTTCGAGCTCGACGAGTACGTCTTCGAGGCGATCCGTTCCGGCGCCTCCGGCTTCCTGGTCAAGGACACCGAGCCGGACGAACTGGTGCGGGCGGTCAGGGCGGTGGTGGCCGGGGACGCGCTGCTGTCGCCGGGGGTGACGCGCCGGCTGATCGCGGAGTTCGCGGCCCGTTCCAAGGAACCGGCCGCCGCGGACGCTCTCGCCCGGCTCACCGAGCGGGAGCGGGAGGTGATGGCCCTGGTGGGTATCGGCCTGTCCAACGAGGAGATCGCCCGCCGCCTGGTCGTCAGCCCCCTCACCGCCAAGACCCACGTGAGCCGCACCATGATCAAGCTGGGCGCCCGCGACCGCGCCCAACTGGTCGTCCTGGCCTATGAGTCGGGACTGGTGCGACCGGGCTGGCTGGGCTGAGCCGAGCGCTGGAAACGGACCAGCACGCTGACCACCCGGGCGAGGAACACCACGGCGGCGAGCACCACGCTCACGACGGGCAGGGCGTGCTCCAGGACGCCGGGCAGCTCGAACAGCAGCGCCGGGCCGGCCACCGCCCCGAAGACGACCACGGCCGCGAACACCGCACTGCACAGCGCGTATCCGATCTCGACGGTGACCGCGTCCCGCTCGGCCTGACTTTGCCGTCCCCCGTGCATCGTCATCCCGGCAGTCTCACAGCCGTGGGGGGGGGGGGGGCGCGCCCCCCCCCCGCCCGCCGGGGGGGGGGGCGGCCGCGGCCAAGCGCGCGGGCGCGCGCGCCGCCCC